>NZ_JBYSZP010000027.1:28743-64268 GCF_058787295.1 Pseudomonas sp. FW305-3-2-15-E-TSA4
AGCGGTGTGCCAGACAACGCAGATGTTGAATGTGCCGGCCTCTTCGCGAGCAGGCTCGCTCCCACAGGTTTTGTGCTTATCTTCAGGATGTGGGAAATATTGATCACTCGGCCAATATTCAGCACAAAAACCACGTATCCTGCGCGCCCTGTTTGATCACCCATCCGCGAGGACAGTTTGTCTAAAGGTATCGCTCTATCGGTTTCAGCTTCGGTGCTGTTTGCCGTCATGTATTACTACACCTCGCTGCTCACTCCGTTGAGCGGCGTGGAAATCTTTGGCTGGCGGATGCTGCTCACCGTGCCGTGCATGACCGTGTTCATGCTGGTGTCGGGTGAATGGCGGCGGGTGCTGGAGTTGCTGCGCAAGGTGGCGGGCTATCCAAAGCTGATTGGCGGTCTGATTGTTTCGTCGGGTTTGCTCGGCGTGCAGTTGTGGCTGTTCATGTGGGCGCCGCTCAACGGCTACAGCCTCGATGTGTCGCTGGGTTATTTCCTGTTGCCGCTGGCGATGGTACTGACCGGGCGCATTGTGTACGGCGACAGCTTGTCGTACCTGCAGAAAATCGCAGTGTTCTTTGCCGTTCTCGGCGTGGCGAACGAGCTGTATCGGATCGGCGGATTTTCCTGGGCGACCCTGGTGGTCGTGGTCGGTTACCCGCTGTATTTCGTCCTGCGCAAACGCCTGAAGACCGACAACCTCGGCGGTCTGTGGGTCGACATGACCTTGATGCTGCCGGTGGCGTACTGGTTCGTGCGCGGTGGTGAGCAAGGTTTCACCGTGTTCGATCAGTATCCGGGCTTGCTCTGGCTGATTCCGCTGCTCGGTCTGATCAGTGCTTCGGCGCTGGTGGTGTACATCATTGCCAGCCGCTTGCTGCCGTTCAGCCTGTTTGGTTTGCTCAGTTACGTCGAGCCGGTGTTGCTGCTCGGCGTGGCGCTGTTGCTCGGTGAAAGCATCAAGGCCGGCGAGTGGCTGACCTACATTCCGATCTGGCTCGCCGTTGTGGTGCTGATCTTCGAAGGCTTCAAACACCTGATGCGACAACGCAGGTCTTAAAAGCAACACAAAACTACCGTGGGAGGGTGCTTGCTCGCGAAAGCGTCAGTTCAGTCAACAAAGACCTTGAACGAAAGACCGAATTCGCGAGCAAGCCCGCTCCCACAGTTTTGCTAATGCAAAAAAAATCCCGGCTGTGCATGACTGCAAGCCGGGATTTTTTCATTCTGGTGGAGGATTACTCGGTTGCGAGCACACCACGACGCACCTGGTCACGCTCGATCGATTCGAACAGGGCCTTGAAGTTGCCCTCGCCGAAACCATCATCGCCCTTACGCTGGATGAATTCGAAGAACACCGGGCCCATCAGGGTTTCCGAGAAGATCTGCAGCAGCAGGCGCTTGTCGTCCGGGTTCGACGAACCGTCGAGCAGGATGCCGCGCGATTGCAGTTGGTCAACCGGCTCGCCGTGGTTCGGCAGGCGGCCTTCGAGCATTTCGTAGTAGGTGTCCGGCGGTGCGGTCATGAAGCGCATGCCGATCTTCTTCAACTGATCCCAGGTCTTGACCAGGTCGTCGGTGAGGAACGCCACGTGCTGAATGCCCTCGCCATTGAACTGCATCAGGAACTCTTCGATCTGCCCGGCGCCCTTGGACGACTCTTCGTTCAGCGGGATGCGGATCATGCCGTCCGGTGCGGTCATCGCTTTCGAGGTCAGGCCGGTGTATTCGCCCTTGATGTCGAAATAGCGGATCTCGCGGAAGTTGAACAGCTTCTCGTAGAAGTTGGCCCAGTAGGCCATGCGGCCGCGGTACACGTTGTGGGTCAGGTGGTCGATGATCTTCAGACCGGCACCGACCGGGTTGCGATCAACGCCCTCGATGAACACGAAGTCGATGTCATAGATCGAACTGCCTTCGCCGAAACGGTCGATCAGGTACAGCGGCGCGCCGCCGATGCCCTTTATCGCTGGCAGGTTCAGCTCCATCGGGCCGGTTTCGATGTGGATCGGCTGAGCACCGAGTTCCAATGCGCGGCTGTAGGCCTTTTGCGAATCCTTCACGCGGAACGCCATGCCGCACACCGACGGTCCATGCTCGGCCGCGAAATACGAGGCCACACTGTGCGGTTCGTTGTTGAGGATCAGGTTGATCGCGCCCTGACGGTACAGGTGCACGTTCTTGGAGCGGTGGGTCGCGACTTTGGTGAAGCCCATGATCTCGAAGATCGGCTCCAGGGTGCCAGGAGTCGGCGATGCGAACTCGATGAACTCAAAGCCCATCAGGCCCATTGGGTTTTCGTATAAATCTGCCATGGTGACGCCTCATCATTCTTATCAATTAACCAAAGTTATTTGTCAGTAATGCTGAGACCGGCGGGAGGTGCGCAGGAGATGCCTCGCACACTGCGGGCGAGGAAGTCACCGTAGATCAGTTGAAACCCGAATATCTTCATTGTCGACCCAAGGCTCTTGCGGGCGAGGCTTCTGCTGCCAGAAGACGTTTATTATTGTATGCGTAACCCGATTCTACACAGCGTAAATAGGGTTGTCTGCCCTCTCTATAAAATCCGCCTTTTTCGCATCGGTGCAAGGGGTTTGTTGCACAGGTAAATCCCGACCAGCACCAACCCGCCGCCCAGGCACATGCTCAACGTCAGTTGCTCGCCGAGCAGCAGCGCGCCGAGCACCACCGCGGTCAGCGGATTCAGGGCAATGAACACGCCGGATCGGGTCGCGCCGATTTTGCGGATGCCATCGTAGTAGCCGATGTAAGCCAGCGCCGAGCCGAACACGCCGAGGTAAATCAGACTCAGCCATTGTGCCGTGCCAAGGCTGATCAAGGCTGCCCCGCTCACCTCGCCACTTAGCGTCGCCAGCGCCCACAGCATCGCGCTGCCGATCAACACGGAAAACGTCACCGTCTGCAGCGGACCAATGGATTGGTTCACCCCCCGGGAAAACAGCGAGTAAACACCCCAGCTCAACACGCAGCCAAAAATCAACAGATCACCGATCCATGCATCGGGTGTCACGGCAAGTAATTGCGGGTTGCGGCTGACAATCACCAGAGCGGCGCCCGCAATGCAGGTCGCGATACCGGCGACTTTTAGCTGACCCAGACGCTCGTTGAACAACAGCCAGGAGGCCAGACCGATCACGGCCGGGTTCAACGCGACAATCAACGAAGCCCGTGAAGCGTTGATGTATTGCAGACCATAAAAGAAGCACAGGTTGTAGAAGAAAATCCCGAAGAACCCCAGCAAAGTCAGTTGCAGCCATTGCCGGAGCGTCGGTCGCGCCAGCGGGATACGCGCTATCCACAGAAACCCCAGCAACGCCACGCTGGCGAGCAGGAAGCGCAGGCTGGCGGCGAACAACGGGCTGAGGCTGCCCGTCAGAAAACGCCCTGCGACAAAGGTCCCGCCCCAAATCATGGTTACCGCTGCCAGCGTCAGGTAAACCGGCCGGTCGGAGGCCGTTAGGTGGGTTTGCTCAAGGTTGCGCATGATGTTCCAAACGAAAGAAGTTGAAGGATGGCGTATCATTCCCTTCATGCCCTCTCATCGTAAAATGAGCAAAAACTCATGACCCTCACGCAACTGGAGATCTTCTCGCTGGTCGCCGAACTGCGCGGATTTACCCTCGCCGCCCATCGTCTGGGCATTTCGCAGTCGGCGATATCCCACGCGATGAAATCGCTGGAACAGGAGTTGGGCGTGGAGTTGTTGCGGCGGCACCAGTCGCAGGTGGAGCTCACCGATATCGGCGAGCAACTGCTGCAGCGCGCAAGGGCCATGCTCGGTCTGGCCAACACCCTGCGCCAGGAAGCGGCCGATGCGCGAGGCATGAAAACCGGCACGTTGCGTATCGGCTCATTCGGCCCGACGTCATCGATCAAGTTGCTGCCGAAGATTCTGCAGCGCTATCGCGAAGTGCATCCGGGCATTGAAGTGCACATTGATGAGGGACCGGACCGGCAGGTGCTGCAGTGGCTGGAGGAGCGGCGAATTGACGTCGGTTTTGTGGTGCTGCCCGAGGAGCGCTTCGACACTTTTGCTCTGGTCGAAGACCAGATGGTTGCCCTGCTCCCGCTCGATCACCCATTGGCCGCACGTGCGGCGCTGAGCCTCCAGGATTTGAGTGCTGCCCCCTTTGTGCTGACCGAGGCCGGGTCATCGGAACTGGTTTCACGTCTGTTCACTGCCGCGCGCCTGCAACCGAACATTCGCTATCGCTGCTCGCAATTGCTCAGTACGCTGGACGTCGTCAGCCGGGGCGATGCCATCACCGTTGTCGCCGAGGGCTCATTGCCGGACGATCCAGCGCCCCGTTACCTGAAGAAACCGCTGTTGCCGGCGGTACAACGCCTGATCGGCCTCGCAGTCCTCGATCAGCGTCAGGCTTCGCCCGCCACGCGGGCATTTATCGAACTCGCCACGCAGATCAACCAGCCGTGAGCGGCACAAGCGCCAACGGCCATCTATCATCCCTTCTGACTTCGCTGTTTTTCACCGGTGCGCCGTTGCCAGGCCTGCATTCGAGAGTTCCCCCCCATCGCGACAGGATGCGCCAATGCCCTTGACCGTCAGACCCCGCCGCAAACGCAGCGTACGCATTTTTGTGAGCCTGCTTTGTGGTGTTTTGCCCGTCCTGCTAGGCGGCGGGATTCTGTATCTGCAAGCCGAACGCACCTTGCAACAGAGCACGCAAAATACCGCCGAGGAGGCGTTGCGCCAGTTTGAACTGATGCTCGACAACACCGCCCAGGCCGCCAGTGAATTGTTGCCATTGGCCGGCCAGCCCTGCGATAGCGTGAAACTGGCCTTGCGTGAGCAGGTGACCCGTCGACCTTTTGTACGCTCGACCAATCTGGTGTGGGACAACAACCTCTATTGCAGCTCGCTGTTCGGGGAGTTCAAGGAGGCCGTGAACCCGGGCGACTATACGCAGGGCAAACTGTGGTTGATGAATGGCAACCCCGTCACGCCTAACACCGCGCTGTTGGTGTATCGCCTCAGCGAAGGTCGCGGTGGCGCGCTGACCACCCTCGATGGTTATCACCTGAGCAACATCCTGCGCCTGATCGGCCGGCAGACGCTGCTGTTGTTGCAGGTCGGCGATAACTGGCTGTCCGTCGATGGCAAGGTGCATCAAGGCGCCCTGCCGCCGTTACCGGTGGCGCAGAGTATGCTCGCGTCTTCGCGCTATGCCTTCAGTGTCAGTGCAGGCTTCCCGCAGGGGCAAACGTGGCGCTACATGGCCGGCGAATACCCGCCGCTGTTCAGTCTGCTGATATTTTTCGGGGTGATCGCGGGCGCTATCGCCCATGTCCTGCAACGGCGCGCCACTTCGCCCAGCCATGAGATGCTGCGCGCGCTGGAGGCTGGCGAATTCATTCCCTACTTCCAGCCGGTGGTGCATGGCGACAGCCGGAAGTGGTCCGGCGCTGAAGTGCTGATGCGCTGGAATCACCCCAAGGAGGGTCTGGTGCGTCCGGATCTGTTCATTCCGTTTGCCGAACATTCAGGCCTGATCGTACCCATGACTCGTTCGCTGATGCAGCAGACAGCCGCCCTGCTCGGCCCGTTGTCGGCGGAGTTCGACAAACCGTTCCACATCGGCATCAACATCACCGCCAGCCATTGCCAGGATCTGCAACTGGTCGAAGACTGTCGCGGGTTTCTCGCTGCTTTTGCCCCCGGCAGTATCAACCTGGTGCTGGAGCTGACCGAGCGCGAGCTGATTGAGCCAACCGATGTCACGCACCTATTATTCGAGCAGTTGCACGCGCTGGGGGTGATGATCGCCATCGACGACTTCGGTACCGGCCATTCAAGTCTGGGCTACCTGCGAACATTCAATGTCGATTTTCTCAAGATCGACCAGAGTTTCGTCGCGATGATCGGCATTGATGCGCTGTCGCGGCATATTCTGGACACGATTATCGAACTGTCGGCCAAGCTCGATTTGGGTATTGTTGCCGAAGGTGTAGAAACTCAGGCTCAGGCTGACTATCTGACCGCACACCACGTCAACTTCCTGCAGGGCTATCTGTTCGGAAAACCCATGCCTGGCGCCGACTTCATCGATGCATTAAGTCACCATTAACTAAAAATAAATTAAGCCCGGCGCTGCGACCGGGCGCACCAAATTGATACAAAACACCACTGTTGTTACATGACGACAAGATCAGGATTTACTCTTGGCGCATTAACTACTACAATTTTTTCAGCCTGTGCAAGATTGGCAGGTGAGCCATTATCACCGAGTCGCTTCAAGGCTCTTGGCTTATAGCTTTGTTTGCGGTTGGTATCAGCCAAACACACTATTGGAGTAAAGATATTGTCCAGACTCGCTGAATTTCGTGCAGCTGAAAAGGCCCTTCAGGAACAGCTCAAGCAGTTGGAATCGCTGAAGAACGATGCCGGGCTCAAGAAAGAAATCGAATTCGAAGAAAAGCTCCAGGGGCTGATGAAAACCTACGGCAAAGGCCTGAAAGACATCATCGCCATCCTCGATCCGAACCCGTCCAAGTCCGGCCTGCAAGTGTCTGCCGCACCGAAAACCCGCCGCGCTCGCGTGGTCAAGGTCTATCAGAACCCGCACACCGGTGAACTGATCGAAACCAAGGGCGGCAATCACCGCGGCCTGAAAGCCTGGAAAGAACAGTACGGTGCTGCCACCGTCGATTCCTGGTTGCGCGGTTAATCTTGCGTCAACAAACAAGCCCTGCTCTATGCAGGGCTTTTTTTCGACAATATCTAACAAAAGCAACGATTTCCGCCACGCTAATTATCAATCTGCTTTAACACCCACAAGCCGTGAGGCTAAACATTTTGCGCCGGGATGTTGCAACCGCAACGACCGCTAAACTTTGTGCTTAATTCCTTCGGGTATCTAAACCCGTAGCGGTGCAAACAGACGCTTAAAGTTTCAAGCTGTTTCTCACTGCGACTATTTCCTCGGCGCTCGCCTTATAAACCTCAGCCTGACCCGCGTAAGAAAGTACATAAGCCTTATCCGTCGCGACCGCAGCAACCAATGTTTGCGACAACACATGACGGCCGTTTTCGGTGATCGTGCAGGTGGTCTCCAGTGCATCCAGAACGGCGAGTTTTGCCGGATGTATCTTGTTGCAAACGCTTTGATAGCCACCCTGGAAGAAGTCTTTCTGAATAGATTTGCGCATTTCCAGCAGGACACCCTGCACATTGACCTGATGGCCTGCCTCAACCTGGCTCATGGTCAACTCCATCACCATCACCTGATTGCCGTCAGCATCGTTTTTCACCGCGCGCTGGCGCGAAACCTGAGGGGCTTGATCAGGCAGCGCTTCTACTTCCCAGCCTGCAGGCCAGGTGATACTGGGCTGATCCGCCAGCGCCGGACCGGCAAGCAGCGATGAGAAAAGGCAAACGAACAGCGCTTTGAACGGTCGGATCATTACCAGAGGCACTCGCAGATTGAGCTGCAAAGTCTGAGGCCCGGCCGCCCACAGAGCAAGCCGCGCATTCGGTTTGGCGATGCCGCCCCGCATGCGTATCATTGCGCCCATTCACTCGCCCCATTGTTACGGAGGGCCTATGAGCCTGCACGAACTGAACACTTTCCCCGGCGTCACCGCCACTCCAGACAGCGCAACCCGCAACTTCGTCTTCAACCACACCATGCTGCGTGTGAAGGACATCACCAAGTCGCTGGACTTCTACACCCGCGTACTGGGCTTCTCGCTGGTTGAAAAGCGTGATTTCCCGGAAGCCGAATTCAGCCTGTACTTCCTCGCGCTGGTCGACAAGGCGCAGATCCCGGCCGACGCCGCCGCCCGCACCGAATGGATGAAGTCGATCCCCGGCATTCTGGAACTGACCCACAACCACGGCACCGAAAACGACGCCGACTTCGCCTATCACAATGGCAACACCGACCCACGCGGTTTCGGCCACATCTGCATCTCGGTGCCAGACATCGTTGCCGCGTGCGCACGTTTTGAAGAGCTGGGCTGTGATTTCCAGAAGCGCCTGACTGATGGCCGTATGAAAAGCCTGGCGTTCATCAAGGACCCGGATGGCTACTGGGTTGAAATCATCCAGCCTGCGCCCCTGTAACTGACTGCAAATTTCTCCTGTAGGAGTGAGCCTGCTCGCGATAGCGGTGTGTCAGGCCATGATGTTTTGAATGTGCAGCCGCCATCGCGAGCAGGCTCACTCCTACAATTGGATTGTGTCAGGCATAAAAAAACCCATGATCGCTCATGGGTTTTTTCGTTTCAGCGACTGCCGTTTTACGCCGGCGCCGAAGTACGGATCAAGTGATCGAACGCGCTGAGGGAAGCCTTGGCACCCTCGCCTACCGCAATCACGATCTGCTTGTACGGCACAGTGGTCACGTCGCCGGCCGCGAAGATCCCCGGGATCGACGTCTCGCCACGGTTGTCGACGATGATTTCACCACGCGGCGACAGCTCGATGGTGCCTTTGAGCCAGTCGGTGTTCGGCAGCAGACCGATCTGTACGAAAATCCCTTCCAGCTCGACGCTGCGCAGTTCGTCAGTATTGCGATCCTTGTAACGCAGGCCGTTGACCTTCTCGCCATTACCGGTGACTTCAGTGGTTTGCGCACTGGTGATCACGGTGACGTTTGGCAGGCTGTGCAGTTTGCGTTGCAGTACCGCGTCGGCACGCAGTTGAACGTCGAACTCCAGCAGCGTGACGTGGGCAACGATACCGGCCAGGTCGATGGCAGCTTCGACGCCGGAGTTACCGCCGCCGATCACCGCCACACGCTTGCCTTTGAACAGCGGGCCGTCGCAGTGCGGGCAGTACGCCACGCCCTTGTTACGGTATTCCTGCTCGCCCGGCACGTTCATTTCACGCCAGCGCGCACCGGTCGCCAGGATCACGCTCTTGGCTTTCAGGGTCGCACCGCTGGCGAAATGGACTTCGTGCAACTCGCCATTCTTGCCGGGAATCAGCTTGTCGGCGCGCTGCAGGTTCATGATATCGACGTCGTACTGCTTGACGTGTTCTTCCAGCGCCGTCGCCAGTTTCGGGCCTTCGGTTTCCTGCACTGAAATGAAGTTCTCGATGGCCATGGTGTCGAGCACCTGACCGCCGAAGCGCTCAGCCGCAACACCGGTGCGGATACCTTTACGGGCGGCATAGATCGCGGCCGACGCACCGGCCGGGCCACCGCCAACTACGAGCATATCAAAGGCTTGTTTGGCGCTGATTTTCTCGGCCTGACGCTCGATGGCGCCGGTGTCGAGTTTGGCGAGGATTTCTTCCAGGCCCATGCGGCCCTGGCCAAAGTTCTCACCGTTGAGGTAGATGCTCGGCACGGCCATGATCTTGCGATCGTTGACTTCGTCCTGGAACAACGCGCCGTCGATGGCGACGTGACGGATGTTCGGATTCAACACAGCCATCAGGTTCAGCGCCTGGACCACGTCCGGGCAGTTCTGGCACGACAGCGAGAAGTAGGTTTCGAAACTGAACTCACCCTTGAGCGAGCGGATCTGTTCGATCACTTCGGCACTGGCTTTCGATGGGTGGCCGCCGACTTGCAACAGGGCCAGCACCAGCGAGGTGAATTCATGGCCCATCGGGATGCCGGCGAAACGCAGGCTGATGTCGGCACCCGGGCGATTGATCGAGAACGACGGCTTGCGGGCATCGGTGCCGCTGTCGATCAGGGTAATTTGGCTCGAAAGACTGGCAACGTCTTTCAGCAGGTCAAGCATTTCCCGGGATTTCGCACCGTCGTCGAGGGAAGCAACGATCTCGATCGGCTGGGTAACCCGTTCCAGGTACGATTTCAACTGGGCTTTAAGATTGGCGTCCAACATACGGGCGATCTCCTGTGTCTTTATTCGAGGCGAAAAAAAGCCCGAGAGAATCTCGCCCGGGCTTTTTCAATGGGCGGTGCAGCTTACTGAAGTAGGTGCGGAGTCCCGCCCTGTGTTGCGTGTCTCACAGACTCAGATCTTGCCGACCAGGTCCAGGGACGGAGCCAGAGTGGCCTCGCCTTCTTTCCATTTGGCCGGGCAAACTTCGCCTGGGTGAGCAGCAACGTACTGAGCAGCCTTGATCTTGCGCAGCAGCTCGGAAGCGTCACGGCCAACGCCGCCATCGTTCAGTTCAACGATTTTGATCTGGCCTTCAGGGTTGATCACGAAGGTGCCACGGTCAGCCAGGCCAGCTTCTTCGATCAGCACGTCGAAGTTGCGGGAGATGACGTGGGTCGGGTCGCCGATCATGGTGTATTCGATTTTGCCGATGGCTGGCGAGGTGTTGTGCCAGGCAGCGTGAGCAAAGTGGGTGTCGGTCGAAACGCTGTAGATTTCCACGCCCAGTTTCTGGAACGCAGCGTAGTTGTCGGCCAGGTCTTCCAGCTCGGTTGGGCACACGAAGGTGAAGTCGGCTGGGTAGAAGAACACTACGGACCATTTGCCTTTCAGGTCAGCGTCCGAGACTTGTACGAAGTCGCCGTTTTTGAATGCGGTAGCTTTGAACGGTTTTACTTGGCTGTTGATGATAGGCATTGATGACTCTCCGTCAGGGTTGTGAATTCGATGGGTGAATCCTACCCACTCACTCGACGGATGGCTCATTGGCAAACCTGATGCTGCTGATTTGTTTTCGCTATTAGCAGACTGTATTAATAGAAGAAAACCATATCTACGACGAAGCCGGTTTATCCGTAATCCGGGCCATCCCGTGAAAGGGGCTGGCTTCAACATAGCGCATGGCTGACTTCATATCCTTCCAGCCGACGTAACTCATGAGCGATTTCAGATCCCAGCCGCTTTGATGCGCCCACGTGGCAAAGCCGCGGCGCAGGGAATGGCTGGTGTAACGCCCGGCCGGGATGCCGGCGCGCTCGAGCGCCTGACGCAACAGCGGAATGATGCTGTTGGCGTGCAAGCCCTCCTCGCTCAGATGCCCCCAGCGGTCAACGCCGCGAAACACCGGGCCGCGCACCAGCGCTGCCTCGGTGATCCAGTCGATATAAGCCTGCACCGGGCACAGCTTGAGCAGCGCCGGCGCCTGATACGTCTGCCCGAGGTTGTCGCGGTCGCCCTTGCTGCGCGGCAGGTAGAGGGTGATGCCGCTGCCGGCGTGCGCCTGCACGTGCTCGATCTGCAGACGGCACAACTCGTCACTGCGGAAGCCCCGCCAGAAGCCCAGCAGAATCAGCGCCCGATCGCGATAGGCCTTGAGCAACTGCGGACGATCCTGATTCTGCCTGGCGCTACTGGCTTCCTGCTCCAGCCAGTCGACCACTTGCTGCAGATCGTGCAATTGCAACGGTTCGGCCTGTTTTTCCTGCGCCGGATGCAGTGCGCGAATGCCTTTGAACACTTTGCGGACCACTGGGGCCTTGGTCGGATCGGCAAAACCCTGACTGTTGTGCCACTGCGCCAGCGCTGACAGCCGCAGTTTCAGTGTGTTGATGGACAGCACCCCGGCATGCTCGACCAGATACCGCGCCACGCTGTCGGCGGTCGCTGGCAGGAAGCCGCCCCACTTCACTTCGAAATGCTCGATCGCAGAACGATAGCTGCGGCGGGTGTTGTCACGGGTGGCGGCTTGCAGATAGCGATCGATCTCGCTCATGGGCAGTGTTCTCGCAGGCGTACTGATTGCTGGATGAAAAAACCGATTCAGGGGTCTGACATTGGGTAATACCAGTATATCCCGCCTGTGAATAATCAAGCATTTAACTTTATTTTCAGCGTGGTACACTGCGTACTTTGGTGGCATGTACCACAGTACGTAATGGTAGGAGTTAAAATGGCCCGTGGTGGCGTTAATAAAGCAGTGGTGCAGATCGCGCGCTCAGCGATTCTGGCCCGAGGCGAACACCCCAGCATCGATGCAGTACGCATCGAACTGGGCAACACCGGTTCGAAAACCACGATCCATCGCTATCTGAAAGAGCTGGATGACGGCAGCCAACCGGTCGAAGCGTCCGCGGAACCGATCAATGACGAACTGACCGCACTGGTCTCGCGTCTCGCCCAGCGCCTGAAAGAACAGGCGCAAGAGCCGATCGAACAAGCGCGCGAGCAGTTCGAAGAGCAGCGCGAAACCCTGGAAGCTGAACTCAAGCAGGTGCGCCAGGCACTTGAGCAACTGGAACAACAGCACGACATTCAAGGCGCGGCGCTGGCCAAGGAATCCGAAGCGCTAAAAGAAACCCGCTCGATGCTGCAGACCGAGCAAACCCGCAACGCCGGACTCAATCAGGCGCTGGCTGATTTCGAATTGCGCCTGCAGGACAAGGACGAGCAGATCCGCTCGCTGGAAGAGAAACACCTGCACGCCCGTGATGCTCTGGAGCACTACCGCAACGCCACTAAAGAGCAGCGCGAGCAGGAGCAGGCCCGTCACGAAGGACAGCTGCAGCAGTTGCAGATGGAATTGCGCCAGGCGCAACAAAGTGCACTGGTGCGTCAGGACGAGATCACTCAGTTGCATCGCGATAACGAACGCCTGCTCACGGAAAACCGTGGCACTCAGCGCGAACTGAGCCTGATGCAGGATCAGCTCAAGCACAGCAACCAGCGTCAGGATCAGTTGCTGGAGCAAGCCACTCGCGTCGACAACGAACGCACCCTCCTCCAGGAACGCCTGCGCGTGGCCCTGCTGGAAAGTCAGACGCTGAAACAGGATGCCGACGAACAGCGGCAGCTCAATCAGTCACTGGAAAAGGAACTGACCAAGACTCAGGCCAGCCTCGAGGACAGCTTGCGTCTGGCGGCTACCGTTGCGGCAGCGCCAGACACAGCCAAAGCGAAGGACGCTTAAGCGCCGACCGGCGTACGCATGGTGACGAACTCTTCGGCGGCCGTCGGGTGCACCCCGATCGTGTCGTCGAAGTCACGCTTGGTCGCGCCAGCCTTCAGCGCGATCGCCAAGCCTTGGACAATCTCCCCCGCGTCCGGGCCGACCATGTGGCAACCGAGGACTTTGTCGGTCTTGCCGTCGACCACCAATTTCATCAGGGTTTTCTCCTGACACTCGGTCAGCGTCAGCTTCATCGGGCGGAAGCGGCTCTCGTAAATAACCACTTCATGCCCCGCTTCCCGCGCCTCTTCTTCGGTCAAGCCGACAGTACCGATGTTCGGCAGACTGAACACGGCGGTCGGGATCATCTTGTAATCCACCGGACGGTATTGCTCAGGCTTGAACAAGCGCCGCGCCACCGCCATGCCTTCGGCCAGTGCCACTGGCGTCAGTTGCACCCGACCGATCACATCACCCAGCGCCAGAATCGACGGCTCGCTGGTCTGGTATTGCTCGTCGACCTTGATGAAGCCCTTGTCGGTGAGCTGCACATCGGTGTTTTCCAGCCCAAGGTTGTCCAGCATCGGACGCCGGCCCGTGGCGTAGAACACGCAATCGGCTTCCAGCACGCGGCCATCCTTGAGGGTCGCTTTCAGGCTGCCGTCAGGCTGTTTGTCGATGCGCGCGATGTCGGCGTTGAATTGCAGATCCATACCGCGCTTGGTCAGCTCTTCCTGCAGATGCTTGCGCACCGAGCCATCGAAACCACGCAGGAACAGATCACCGCGATACAGCAGCGTAGTGTTCGCGCCCAGACCGTGGAAAATCCCGGCGAACTCGACCGCGATGTAACCACCACCGACCACCAGTACCCGCTTCGGCAGCTCTTTGAGGAAAAACGCCTGATTGGAACTGATCGCGTGTTCGTGCCCCGGGATTTCCGGAATCTGCGGCCAGCCACCCGTGGCAATCAGAATGTTTTTCGCGGTGAAGCGCTCACCGTTGACCTCGACCTCGTGCGGGCCGACGATCTTCGCGTGGGCTTCGTGCAGGGTCACGCCGCTGTTGACCAGCAGGTTGCAATAAATGCCGTTGAGGCGATTGATCTCGCGGTCCTTGTTGGCGATCAGGGTCGCCCAGTCGAAATTCGCTTCGCCCAGGCTCCAGCCGAAACCGGACGACTGTTCGAAGTCTTCGGCGAAATGCGCGCCGTACACCAGCAGTTTCTTCGGCACGCAGCCGACGTTGACGCAGGTGCCGCCCAGGTAACGGCTCTCGGCCACCGCCACTTTCGCACCGAAACCGGCGGCGAAGCGCGCTGCACGTACACCGCCGGAACCGGCACCAATCACATAAAGGTCAAAATCGTAGGCCATTGCTATCTCCTCGGCAGGCCAACAGCATACCCGCCGCCGTCTATTGGGCAAGCGCCGTGAGCAGCTTTTCGCCCGTCTCGGCGAAGTCGGGAAATATCTCCAAATAATAATATTTCTTGTTTGTTACTAAATCGTCGTGCTGCGTCTCGTCTTTGAACCAATGGATTTTTTCCCTCGAAGACAAGGAGTCGGCTGCGATGTTCGCGCCCATTACCCGTTCCATGACCCTGACTGTCGGCTTGTTCAGCATGGCGTTGAGTCCCGATCTGCTGGCTGAAACCGATCCTGAAACAGCGCCACAATCCGCCGCCCAGGCGCTGGAACTGGACGCCACCAGCGTCAGCGCCGAAGGCCTCGGCGTTAACACTGAAAACACTGATTCCTACACCACTGGCGCGATGAGCACCGCGACGCGGCTGAACCTGTCGATCAAGGAAACCCCGCAATCGGTGTCCGTGGTCACGCGCCAGCAGATGGATGATTTCAAGCTCGGTACCTTGTCCGAAGCCATGCGCCAGACCACCGGCATCGTCGTGCAACACAACGACTCGGATCGGGTCAGCTATTCGGCGCGGGGTTACCCGATCAACAACTTCCAGATCGACGGGATGCTCAACACCTTCGGGCGCATGAAGTCAGACTCGGACACCATCATCTACGACCGCATCGAAGTGGTACGCGGCGCCACCGGCCTGACCACCGGCGCGGGTGACCCTTCAGCCACCATCAACATGGTGCGCAAGCGCCCGACTGCCCAGTGGCAGGCACTGGCCGGAGTCAGTGGCGGCAGCTACGACAACTACTACAGCTATGTCGATGTCGGCGGGCCGCTGGCCTTCGATGGTCGGCTGCGCGGGCGTACGGTGCTGGCCTATCGCGACAGCCAGTCGTTCCGCGACAAATACGCGCTGCAGCGCGAGGTCGGCTACGGCATTCTCGAAGCTGATCTGACCGACTCCACCGTGCTTGCCGTCGGCTACGACTATCAGGACAAGCAGGTTCAGGGCACCTCCTGGGGCACCGTGCCTTACTGGAACGTCGACGGCAGCAAGGCTGGCCTCGGCCGGTCGACGAACATGGCGACGTCCTGGAGTTCCTGGCCGCTGAAGGACAAGACCGCGTTTGTCACCCTTGACCAGCAACTGGGTTACGGCTGGAAGCTGAAGGCCGCCTACACCCACCGCGAAAGCGATACCGACGGCAAGGTCTATTACGGCGGCGCCGGTTATCCCGAAGCCGACCGCAGCGGCATGACGGCCTACATGGGACACATGCTCGGCACGCAGAAAATGGCCGTCTACGACTTCAACCTGTCAGGGCCGTACCAGTTGTTCGGCCGCGAACACGAGATGATGTTCGGCTATGGAGAGGCGGAAAACCGCTCGACTTCGCCCCATGCTTTCAACGCTGCGCAAGCCGCCGACTACAGCAAGATCCGCGACTGGAAATACATGGGCGATATCGGCAAATTCGCCGATACCGTTACCAGTCTGCCGGGGTCGCGTGGTATCACCCGGCAGAAAGCCGGTTATCTCGCCACCCGTCTGAGCCTGACCGATGAGCTGCATGCAGTACTCGGCAGCCGCTATGGCAGCTGGGACGAATCCAGCACCGATTACTACTATGATGCGCAGCAAAAACCGACCAGCACCGATGCCACCCATCAACGCCAGAATGATATCTGGACACCCTACGCCGGCCTGCTTTACGACCTGACGCCGGAGTACACAGTTTACGCCAGCTACACCGACATTTTCAAACCGCAGAGTAAGCGCGACAGCAACCGCAATTACCTCGACCCGGTGATCGGCAGCAACTACGAAGTCGGGCTCAAAGGCAGCCTGCTCGACGAACGCCTGAACCTGGCGACGGCAGTGTTCTGGAGCAAGCAGGACAACGTCGCCGAGCGTGACAACTCGGTACCCCCGGACCCGGTGAGCGGCGAGGAGTTTTTCAAGTCCGGCGGCAAGGGTAACAAGGTCAATGGCTTCGAGGCCGAAGTGTCCGGGGAAATTCTCAGCGGCTGGAACATGACCGCCGGCTACACCTACACCCATTCCGTCGACGGCGAAAAACAGCGCAGCAACACCGCTCAACCACTGAACATGCTGCGGCTGTCCACGGCCTATCGCCTGCCGGGCAACTGGCACGCATTGACCGTGGGTGGCGCGGTGAACTGGCAGAGCGACGTCTATGGCGCAGCCAACCGCCCGGTCGGGCACGGCGCCAACGGCCGGATCATCACCGAACCGGCGCGGATCAACCAGGAGGCCTACACCGTGGTCAAGCTGATGTCGCGCTATGAATTCGACAGGCATCTGTCGGCGTCGCTGAACGTCGATAACCTGTTCGACAAGAAGTATTACGACAACGTCGGCTTCTACAACGGCGTGTACTGGGGCGATCCGCGCACGGTGACCTTGAGCCTGGACTGGAAGCTCTGAGCGCACCGGTTCAAACACCCCCCTGTGGTGAGGGGATTCATCCCCGACGGGTCGCAAAGCGGCCCCACTCTTCCAAGGGCATACCGTCAGAGCCCCTCACCACCGCTGTTAACCCCGAGTTAATTCCCCGCCGGGACACTGTGCCCCGAGATCTGCTTCATGGACGAACGGCTCCCACGTTTTTCAGTAGGAGGCACCATGAAAACCACCACCGCCATTCTTGCCGGGCTACTCGCCCTCGGTTCCGCCAGCGCCTTTGCCGAGGGCGGCGCCGAACGCATGCGGCATTACTACGACAACTTCCCGGTCCACCACGCGCCAAGCGAACAGCCGACCGATAGCAAAGCAGCGGAACTGAAGGTTCCGAACGATCAGACCGCGCAAGTCACCGAGTCTTATCGCGACTGATTCACCGAGCGACCGATGGACCTCCGATGGCTCCGCTCTGGCCTCGGAGACGACAGTTGGGCGCCCTGTCCGGGGCGCCTTTTTTTATGCCTGCAGATCCTTGATCCAGAACAGCATACGGCCATGTTCCGGGTCGAACATGCCGGGGGCGAAGCCGAATTTGCGGTAGGAGTTGTGTGCCACCTCGTTGCCTTCGAGCACTTCCAGGGTGATCTTGCAGCAACCGCGCTGGCGGCAGATTTCCTCGACCTTGCGCAGCATTTTCTGACTCAAGCCGAGGCCGCGAAATTTGCTCACGACCGCCACGTCATGGACATTGACCAGCGGCTTGCAGGCGAACGTCGAGAAACCTTCAAAGCAGTTCACCAGCCCTGCCGGCTCGCCACCGACGAACGCCAGCACACTGAACGCATGAGGCCTGCGCGCAAGTTCTTCCGGCACGCGACGCAACAGTTCCGGGTCAAGCGAATGGCCGCCGCCCATGGGATCTTCTGCGTAATGATTGAGCACGATGCCGATGGCTTCGGCGTGCAGTGGATTGGTGTAACTGGCTTGCAGCACAAGAATTTCTGCGGAATCCATTTCCATCCCCGATCATGGCCCCGGCGTGCAAGGTGCGCGCCTGAAAGGCTGCTCGACCTTACCGCGAGGATGTTGCGGGCCACAACCCGAGAATTCAAAAGATCGTCGGATCACTGTTTTCAGGCGACGCCACAATACTTGTAGGAGCTGCCGCAGGCTGCGATCTTTTGACTTTCAAACATCAATGTCCCCAGATCAACTCTTCCGTCCAGCCCAACTCGGCAAAATCCTGAGCACGCAACCCGCTCTCGCCGGCGCAGAAGAACTCATCCAGTTGCGGCGGTTTCACCGTGGTCGCGCTGAGCATCGCGTGCACCTGCCCACGATGATGAATCTGGTGCTCGAACAGGTGCGACAGCATACGCAAGCGACTGTCATGCTGCGGCGTTTCCCGGGCGATGGTGACGATCCGCCCCAGATCGGCATCGCGCAGTTGTTCGCAATAAGCGATCAGTCGACGATCGACGTGCGCCTGCTCTTCACGCAGCGCTGCGGCCTCGGTAAACGGCTCGTCATGGTTGAAAAACACATAGCAATCAGGATGCGGTTCGTCACCGCGCAACTCGCGTTCCAGTGCATCGACGTAGAACCAGTCGCACGTCAGGATGTGATTGAGGGTGAGGCGGATACTCGGAAAGAAGCTCGTTCGCGGCGCCGCCAGCTCAGTGGCGTCGAGCTGATTCCAGGCTTTGCCCAGGCGATGATTGGCCCACGCGTTCTGGTAGGCCATGGTCAGTAAATGATGCGACAGCGGTTGGCTCATACTCGCGCCCTCTTCGCTCAGGATTCGGCAAAACGCTGCAGCTGCATCTCCTGCAAACGGCTGAGGGTACGCCGGAATGGGAACTCCAGATAACCCTCGGTGTACAGCGCATCCATCGGCACCTGCGCCTCAATGTATAGCGGCACTTTGCGGTCGTAACACTCGTCGACCAACGCAATGAAGCGCCGCACGCCGTCGTCGTGCACCGACAGTTGCGGCAACTCACGGTCGCCGGCCACCACCTGCGCCGAGCCGTCCTCCGTGCCGCGAGCGATGCGCCCTTCGCGTTTCCGCGCGCTGAGGTTCGGCACTTCGCTCAACAGAATAGACCGATAGCGATCGCACAGCGCGATGAAATCCATCGCGGCAAATGGTTGCTCGCAGAGATCGGCATAGCGGCACCAGAGCACCGATTCGCTGGCTTGCACCACGTTCAGCACACGATGGCCGACGGGCACCGGCTCGGCGCTGGCGGGCTGCCCGGCGTTGAGTAACTGGAAGACCTGCTCCAGAGCACTGCCCTGTCCCGGCGCAGCGACAAAGTAGCGCTGCTGACCCGCGCCCGGATGCAGGCGATGATCCTCGGCACCGTTCACCGCCACCACTTGCATATGCACCTTGATCGCGGCAATCGCCGGGACAAAACGATCACGGTTGAAGCCGTCGGCGTACAGCTCATCCGGCGGCAGGTTGGAGGTGCAGACCACCACCACGCCTTCGTCGAACATCACCTGAAACAGCCGCCCGAGAATGATCGCATCGCCGATGTCGTTGACGAACAGTTCGTCGAAGCACAACACCCGTACTTCCGCCGCCAACTCTTTGGCCAGCGCTCGCAGCGGGTCGGCGATGCCGGTCAACTGGAACGAGCGCTGGTGCACCCAGCCCATGAAGTGATGAAAGTGCTGCCGTCGGGCCGGCACCCGCAGGCTCTGATAAAACTGATCCATCAACCAGGTCTTGCCGCGCCCGACCGGGCCCCACAAATACACGCCAGTGACCGAACGGGCACCGGCGTGCAAGGCTTCATGGCATTTTTGCAAGGCCCAGACCGCATGCTCCTGGGCTTCATCCTGGATGAAACCGTTGTGCTCGATCGCGTGTTGCCAGGCGCTTAAAGGAGAGTCGAAAGTCATGCGCGGCAGTATGCCACGATGTCCCTGAAAAACAGGTGCCCTTTTGTGGGAGCGGGCTTGCTCGCGAAGGTGTCAGGCCAGCCAGCAGCATCGTTGAATGACACACCGCTTTCGTGAGCAAGCCCACTCCCACATTGGCTTTGCGGTGTTTTAAAGGTCGACTTTGTGTCGGGCGGCGTACAGGCAGAGCATTTCCATTGCCAGGGTGGCCGCTGCCAGCGACGTCACGTCCGCATGGTCGTAAGCCGGCGCCACTTCCACCACGTCCATGCCCACCAGATTGATCCCGCGCAACCCGCCGAGGATTTCCAGCGCCTGCACCGTGCTCAGCCCGCCACACACGGGAGTGCCGGTGCCCGGGGCAAAGGCCGGATCCAGGCAATCGATATCAAACGTCAGGTATACCGGGTGATCGCCGACCCGCGCGCGAATCGCCTCGACAATCGCCTCGCAGCCACGCCGATGCACCTGGCGGGCGTCGAGCACGGCAAAGCCCTGATGATCGTCATTGGTGGTGCGCAAACCGATCTGCACCGAGCGCGCCGGATCTACCAGCCCTTCCCTGGCCGCGTGCCAGAACATGGTGCCGTGATCGACACGTTTGCCGCCCTCGTCCGGCCAGGTGTCGCTGTGCGCATCGAAGTGGATCAGCGACAGTGCGCCGTGTTTGCGCGCATGAGCCTTGAGCAACGGATAAGTGATGAAGTGATCGCCGCCAAACGTCAGCATCGCGCTGCCAGCATCAAGAATACGCTCGGCGTGAGCCTCGATGCTTTCCGGAATGGTGTGCGGCGAGCCGTAATCGAAATCGCAGTCGCCGTAGTCGATCACCGCCAGATGATCGAACGGGTCGAACGCCCACGGCCAGTGCCGTTCCCAGGCGATCCCGGTGGAGGCGGCGCGAATCCCCCGTGGTCCGAAGCGTGCACCCGGGCGGTTGCTGGTGGCGGTGTCGAACGGCACCCCGCTGACTGCCACGTCGACGCCGCGCAAATCACGGCTGTAGCGACGACGCATGAAACTGGTGATCCCGGCGTAGGTGCTTTCGGCGGCAGTGCCGTACAGGCTGTCGCGGGTCATGGCTTGGTCATTGAGCATCGGCACGTCCATCGGTGTGCTCCTTTTGTTATTGATGGCTACGGAAAGTGGTCCACAGACGCGTGCGCTGGCGCATGTCCTTGAGACTCATGCTGCGGTCGGCGTACAGGCGTTCGCGCATTTCGGCGGGCGGATAGATGTCCGGATCGTTGCGCACCGCCTCATCCACCAGCGGCGTCGCGGCCTGGTTGGCGGTGGCGAAAAACAGCGTATTGGTCAGCTCGGCCACCGAATCGGGGCGCAGCATGAATTCGATGAACGCCCGCGCCGCTTGCGGGTTCGGCGCGTCCTTGGGGATGGCCAGATTGTCCTGCCAGATCAACGTGCCCTCGCGCGGAATCCGGTAGGCGACTTCGTAGGCTTTGTTGGCCTTGTGCGCCTGATCGGCGGCCATGCTCACGTCGCCGTTGTAGGTCAGCGCCAGACAGACACTGCCATTGGCCAGATCGTTGATCTGCCGGCCGGTGGCGACATACAGCACCGACGGCTGGAGCTTCTGCAACAAGGCTTCGGCGGCGGCCAGATCATTCTTGTCGGTGCTGTAGGGATCTTTACCGAGGTAGTGCAGCGTCAGACCGATGACTTCCTGCGGCGAGTCGAGCACGGCAATCCCGCAGTCCTTGAGCTTGCTGGCGTACTCGGGTTTGAACAGCAGATCGAGACTGTTCAGCGGCACGTCCGGCAAGCGCTTTTTCACCGCCTCGACGTTCAGCCCCAACCCGAGTGTGCCCCAGGTATAAGGCACGGCGTAGCGATTACCGGGATCGACGGCGGCGAGTTTTTCCAGCAGATCGGGATCAAGGTTGGCGTAACCCTTGAGGCCTTCATGCGGGATTTCCTTCAGCGCGCCCGCTGCCAATCCTCGGGCCAGCACGCTGGACGACGGCACCACCACGTCATAACCGCTGCCACCGGTCAGCAGTTTGGTTTCCAGCACCTCGGAAGTATCGAAGGTGTCGTAGCGCACATGAATGCCGGTCTCCTGCTCGAAACGCTGTAGCGTCTGCGCCGGCACGTAATCGGCCCAGCTGTAGAGATTGAGGGTTTTATCCTCGGCCTGTGCCTGGATGACCACGGACAACAACAACGCGGGAAAACACAGCTTGAACACGGGAGCCATGATGAACACCTGACCGGAGGAAGTGGTGGCAGGATGCGCCGTCGGATACATTGCAGAAATATCAAGTTTGTTAACCTGACTTTATCCCGGAGTAATGTAATGCTCGGTCAGCTTCACGACCTCGATTTGCAGTTGCTGCGCCTGTTTGTGCGGGTCGTGGAATGTGGCGGCTTCAGCGCGGCGCAAGGTGAGCTGGGCCTGAGCCAGTCCAGCATCAGCCAGCAAATGGCCAAACTGGAAACCCGTCTCGGCTATCGCCTGTGCAGCCGCGGCAAAGGCGGTTTCAACGTCACGCCCAAGGGTGAGCAACTGCTGATCGCCATTCGCGCCCTGTTCCAATCCATCGAGACGTTCCGGCATCAATCCAACGGCGTTGCCGGACGGTTGATCGGTGAGGTGCGGCTGGGATTGTCCGAGGCGGTTGATCAGTCGGTGCTGCTGCGGGTGGCGGATGCGATCAGGCGCTTTCGCGAGCGCGATGAGTCGGTGCGCATCGAGTTGATCAGCGCGATGCCCGGCGAGATGGAGCGCCTGCTGCTGCAACAGCGGCTGGACTTGGCCATTGGTTATTTCTCCCAGGTGCAGAGCGCGTTCGATTACCGCGAACTGTTCCGGGAAACCCAGCATTTGTATTGCGCGCAGGGGCATCCGCTGTTCAGCGTCGATGCGCCGGATGACGCGGCGTTGCAGGCCTGCGACCGGGTGGATCATCCGTATCGATTCATGCGCACGGGCGAGCCGTTCCCGGACAAGCGCTTTTCTGCGCGTTCGGAGCAGGTC
Source organism: Pseudomonas sp. FW305-3-2-15-E-TSA4 (assembly GCF_058787295.1). NCBI lineage: Bacteria > Pseudomonadati > Pseudomonadota > Gammaproteobacteria > Pseudomonadales > Pseudomonadaceae > Pseudomonas > Pseudomonas sp. FW305-3-2-15-E-TSA4. The sequence goes on from NZ_JBYSZP010000027.1 coordinate 51,240, forward strand.
GAAGGCACCCTCGCCTTCATTCTTTCCGGCAAGCATGTCGATTATCTCCCCGATCACTACGCGCGCGTCTGGGAGGACAAGGGCTTGCTGCGCGCGCTGCGGCCTGGGGAATTGAGTTTCGAAGTGGCGTTTCATCTGGCCCGGCACCGCGCGCAGGTGCCGGGGGATGCGCAGAAGGCGTTTGAGGAGGATTTGCTCGCAGCCTTCACCTGAAAAATTTCTGCCAGCAAATAACCCTGTAGCGAGGGGATTTATCCCCGATGGGCGCGAAGCGGCCCGGCTCTTTGGTATTTAGGAGCTGGGCCTGCTACGCAGTCCATCGGGGATAAATCCCCTCACCACAGAAACGGCAACCAGTTCAAACCCCGTGTTTCTTGACCTTTCAGGCAATTTTTGCTCGTTGCCCTCGCCGTCCTCTTCCGGCATCCTGCGCCTCCATTTTCTGACCCGGCCCCGCCTCGCGGCGCGCAAAACACCATGACCGCCTCTGAAAAAGTCCCGCGCAACAACGATCTGCTCTACGGCCTCAACGACCGTCCGCACCTCACCGCCACCGTCTTCGCCGCGCTGCAACACGTGCTGGCCAGCTTCGTCGGCATCATCACCCCGACCCTGATCATGGGCGGCGCCCTCGGTCTGCAAAGTGAAATTCCGTACCTGATCAGCATGGCGCTGTTCGTTTCAGGCCTCGGCACGTTCGTTCAAGCCAAGCGTTTCGGCCCGGTCGGTTCCGGTCTGCTGTGCCTGCAAGGCACCAGTTTTTCCTTTATCAGCGTGATTCTCAGCGCCGGGTTCATGGTCAAGGCCCGGGGCGGCGGCACCGATGAAATCCTCTCGACGATTTTCGGCGTGTGCTTTTTCGCCGCGTTCATCGAAGTGGTGCTGAGCCAGTTCATCGGCAAACTGCGGATGCTGATCACCCCGGTGGTCACCGGCACCATCATCACCTTGATGGGCCTGTCGCTGATCAAAGTGGCGATGACCGACATTGCCGGCGGCTTCGGCGCGCCCGATCTGGGCGCCGCCAGCCATGTGTTTCTGGCCGCGTTGGTAATCGGCACTATCGTTGTGCTGAACCGCGTCGACGTGCCGTTTCTGCGCCTGGGTGCGATCGTCATCGGCCTGACCCTCGGCTACGTGGTCGCATGGCTGATGGGTACGGTGGATTTCGCCTCGATGCCCGAAGTGCCGCTGGTCAGCGTGCCGGTGCCGTTCAAGTACGGCTTCAATTTCGACTGGGTGGCGTTCGTGCCGGTGGCGGTGATCTTCCTGGTTTCGCCGCTGGAAGCGGCCGGTGACCTGACCGCCAACTCGATGATCTCGCGGCAACCGGTCAAGGGTCCGCTGTACATCCGCCGAATCAAATCCGGTCTGCTCGCCGATGGCCTCAACTCGGCGATGGCGGCGGTGTTCAACAGCATGCCGATGGTCACGTTCGCGCAGAACAACGGCGTGATCCAGTTGACCGGCGTGGCCAGCCGCTACGTGGCGTTCTTCATCGCCGGCCTGCTGGTGCTGCTGGGGCTGTTCCCGATGATCGGCGCGGTGCTGCAACTGATGCCTAAACCGGTGCTCGGCGGCGCTGAACTGGTGATGTTCGGCACCGTGGCCGTGGCCGGGATCAAAATCCTCGCCGAGGCCGGCCTGCATCGGCGCAACATGCTGATCGTGGCGATCTCCCTGGGCATGGGCCTGGGCATCGCCGCTGTGCCGGAAGTGCTGCGCGAGTTGCCGCAAGCGCTGCGTAACATCTTCGAATCGCCGATCACCGTCGGTGCGTTGTGCGCTATCGTGCTGAATATCTTCCTGCCGGAAGAATTCATTGAGCTGGAAGAAGACGATTTCGATCCGGAAGCGTCGATTCTGCAGGTCATGGAAAACCCCGATCTGCCGACCAAAGCTGAACCTGCAACGGCAGCGGCGGTCGCACAGTTGAACCGCTGACGCTGCGCCATGAAAAAAGGGTTGAGCCGGCAACGGTTCAGCCCTTTTTCGTTGAGAGACTGTTTATGCGCCGCGTCCACGCCGTCATCCTGTCCCTGCTGCTGTTGTCCCTGAGCGCCTGCGCGCTGTTTCCCAACCGCGATCCGGTGAACATCAACGTGGTCGGCCTCGAACCGTTGCCGAGCCAGGATCTGGAAGTGCGTTTCGCGATCAAGTTGCGGGTGCAGAACCCCAATGAGACGGCCATCGATTACAACGGCATCGCCCTGGATCTGGAGGTCAATGGCCGTCCACTGGCCTCGGGCGTCAGCGATCAGGTCGGCTCGATCCCGCGCTTCTCGGAAACCGTGGTCAGCGTGCCGGTCAGCGTTTCCGCGTTCTCGGTACTGCGCCAGACCCTCGGCCTGAGCCAGACACAAACCCTCGACAACCTGCCCTACGTGCTGCGCGGCAAACTCGCGGGCGGCGTGTTCGGCACCATGCGATTTGTCGACAGCGGCAAGCTGAGTTTGCCGAAGGCCACTGCTGCGACGTGGTAACCCACTGCACATACTCTCCCTGTGGGAGCGAGCTTGCTCGCGAAAGCGGTGTAACATTCAACGATGATGTTGGATGATCTGACGCATTCGCGAGCAAGCCCGCTCCCACAGGGTATATGTCAGTCCCGAAGTCATGCGGTGAAACGCACGCCGGGTTTGGCCCGCTCATCGACACTCAGCTCAAACACATCCGGCCGCGCATAGTGGCCGACCACGTCATAGTCGTACCGCGCCCGCACCAGCTCATCAGTATCGATCTCAGCCGTCAGCAACCCGGCCTCCCCGCGCAACGGCCCGGCCAGCACATCGCCCATCGGCCCGACAATCACACTGCCGCCGGCAATCAGCGGCCGATCCGCCGGCCAGTTGGCAATTTCCACGCCCAGCTCGTTCGGCGAGGCCTGCACCTGACAGGCGCTGACCACAAAGCAACGGCCCTCGTGGGCGATGTGACGCATGCTGACCTGCCACATCTCGCGCTCGTCCACGGTCGGCGCGCACCAGACTTCAATGCCCTTGGCGTACATCGCCGTGCGCAGCAGCGGCATCATGTTTTCCCAGCACACCACCGCGCCAAGTTTGCCGACCTGTGTGTCGAGCACCGGCAGCGTCGAGCCATCGCCCTTGCCCCATATCAGCCGTTCGGTGCCGGTCGGCATCAGCTTGCGATGCTTGGCCACCAGCCCCGCCTGCGGATCGAAATACAGCGCCGTGCAATACAACGTGCTGCCGGCACGCTCGATTACGCCGATCACCAGATTGGCCCCGGTGCGCGCCGACAAACCGGCCAGTGCCTCGGTTTCTGCCCCCGGCACATCAATGGCGTTGGCGAAGTAGCGGGCGTAGGCCTCACGCCCCTCGGGCAAGCGATAGCCCAACTGCGTGCCGAAGCCCTCACCTTTCGGATAGCCACCGAGCAACGCTTCAGGCATCACCACCAGTGCCGCGCCGGACTCGCTGATCGCGTCTTCCCAACTGAGGATCTGTTCTAGGGTTTCACCCTTGCCACCGGGCAAGGCGCCGATCTGCAGGGCGGCGACGATTGATTTGGGCATTGCGGTCACTCCATCGGGTTCAAGTGTTGCCGATTCTGCGGCGGCGCGGGATCATGAATAAACACCGATTCACTGCTGAATGATATGAGCCAAATGAATATCGCAACCGTCGACCTAAACCTGCTGAAAGTCTTCGAAGCCTTGCATGAGGAGTCCAGCGCCAGCCGTGCGGCGCTGCGCCTGGGTGTGACGCAATCGGCGGTCAGCGCTGCCTTGCGTCGATTGCGCGAGGTGTATGGCGATCAATTGTTCGTGCGCACCGGTCGCGGATTGGCGCCGACGCTCAAGGCCAATCAACTGAAACCGGTGGTCAGCGAGGCGCTGAACAAATGTCGGCAGAGCCTGGCGATGGTCGATCCGGCGGCCCACCACTATGACGGCCGATCAGTCACCGTGGGCCTGTCGGATGATTTCGAAATCGCTTATGGCCGGCGCCTGATCGAAGATATTGCCCGCCGTGCGCCGAAATTACGCCTGATCTTCCGCCAGACCCACAGCCAGATCGTCGCCCGCGCCCTGATGGAGCGCAGCATCGACCTGGCGATCACCGCCGGTGGGTTCGCCGAGCGTCTGCTCAGTCGTCAAGTGCTGGGTGAAGGGGATTATGCGTGTCTGGTCGATCCGGGCAGTCTGGCGCCCGGCCAGCAGAACATCGATTTGCCGGAGTTCGTCGCCCGCGAGCACATTCTGGTGTCCTCGGGCGGTTTTATCGGCATCACCGATGAAGGCCTGGCGGCGCTGGGTCTGAGCCGGCGGGTCTGCGCCTCGACCACGCACTTTGCCGCGCTGCCGCATCTGCTCAAGGGCAGCGGCGCGGTGGCAACCATCCCCCGCCATGCCGCTCAGGCCATTGCCGAGCTCAGCGGACTGGTGCTGCTGCCCTGCCCGCTGGCGCTGCCGCGTTACCCGATCGAACTGGGCTGGCGCACCAGCACGCAGATCGATCCGGTGGTGATCAAGGTGCGTGAAGCGATTGTCGGATGTTTCAATGCGGACTGAGGCGGGTGTTACTTGTTGGCTGCCATCAGTCGATTGACCTCACTGCGCACCATGTTGGCGAATTCCGGCGGGGACATGCCATCCAGCTCGGCGCGCACCCACTCGGCCCATTTGCCCTTGCGCTTGGAGCGTTCGCCGAACAACCGCGCGGCTTCGCCTTTGGCTTTGCCCAGATTGTTCTGCCAGAGTTCGAACAGACGGGATTTCTCGTCTTCCAGCGCAGCGCGCTCGGCGAGGGATTTGTCGGCCAGATTGAAACTCATGGGGAAATACCTGCTGCGTAAAATGGCGACATCTTACACGCTCAGCGGAAATCTCCCGCGCAGGTTTTTCTTTCGCACCTAAAATCAGTGCAACTTTTCAGTCAGCGCCACACTCCATTGATCATTGTTCATCCATCTGCAAGGAGTCACCCAATGGCCCGCAAATCCCGCGTGCAAGCCGTCGAAGACCAAATCAAGGATCAAGCCTTCAGCGAACTTCAGGCTTTGATCGAAGAGTCCGACAAACTGCTCAAGAGCAGCGCCTCACTGGTGGGCGAAGAAGCCGAGACCCTGCGCGGACAAATCGCCCTGAAACTGCAACAGGCGCTGGATTCTGTTTCGAGCGTGCGTGAGCGCACCAAACCGGCGGTCGAGGCCACCGAGAGCTACATTGGCGGCCATCCATGGCAGACCGTAGCGATTTCCGCCGGTTTCGGTCTGGTGGTGGGCTTGTTGCTCGGTCGTCGTTGATCGACGTCTGACAAAAAACCTGTGGCGAGGGAGCTTGCTCCCTCGCCACATGGGTTATCTGACAATTATTCCCCGGCCAATTCGCGCAACTGCGCCAGCGTCTGCTCCTCCAGCACAATCCCCTCGGCCAGCGACCGCGCGCGCTGCAAATGCCGACGATCACCCGGCAAGCGCTTCAACCCCACCCCATGCATCTGCCGCACCAGTTCTTCGCTGCGCTCGGCAAAACTTTGCCCGGCGGATTTGCTTGGGTCGATGAGGATCAGCAACTGCCCGGTCCACGGGGTCTTGGCCCCGGGATGGTTCGTCCAGTCGAACTCGAAGGAAAAATTGCCACCCGTCAACGCCGCCGCCAGCAACTCGACCATCATCGACAATGCCGAACCTTTATGGCCGCCGAATGGCAACAGTGCGCCGCCCTCAAGAATGGCCTTCGGATCCTGCGTCGCCTGACCGAGACCGTCCACGCCCATTCCGGCGGGCAGACGTTCGCCCTTGCGCGCCGCGATCTGCACATCACCGTGAGCAATGGCGCTGGTCGCCAGATCGAAGACAATCGGCGCACCACCGGCCCGCGGCGCGGCAAAGGCAATCGGGTTGGTGCCGAACAGCGGCCGATCGGCGCCATGCGGCACCACGCAGGTCATGCTGTTGACCACGCTGAGCGCCACCAGCCCTTCTTCGGCAAACGGCTCGACGTCCGGCCACAGCGCCGCAAAGTGATGCGAGTTGCGAATCGCCAACACCGCGATCCCGGCATTGCGCGCCTTCTCCACCAGCAACGAACGAGCAGCGGCCAGCGCCGGCTGGGCGAAACCGTTGCCGGCATCGACTCGCACGAAACCCGAGGCTACGTCCTCGACTTGCGGCACAGCCTGTCCATTGACCCAACCGCTATTGAGGGTCGAAACATATCCGGGGATACGGAACACGCCATGACTGTGCGCACCGTCGCGTTCGGCACCGGCGCAGTTGGCAGCCAGAGTGCGGGCGACGGACGCCGACGTACCGTGGCGCAGGAAAACCTTTTCAAGCAATTGCGTCAGCGCTTCGAGCGAGAGTGTGGACGCAACGGGGGAAGACACGGAATCGTGTGGCGCAGACATCTGAAGCTCCAGACTAATTATTGGAGGGAACAACAGCGTACGAACAGCTTGCCCAGCGATTAACCACGCCCGGTACGGGTGCTGTCAACCGTTGTGGTGCCGGCTTGTCGCGGCTAGCACATTGCGCTGCCGCTGGTGCGGTAACTATGTACCACCTCTGTTATCGATCCGGTCTTTAGTCTCGTGTCTCAATTTACCGGTGCACCGGACGGTGCCCTGAACGAGACCCGATGATGCCTGCTCCCATTCCTCCCCTGCTGTTCCAGCCCATCCTCAACTCCCCCGGATCGTGGCGCGAACTCGGCAATCTCCATCACTTGTCGACTGCTGACTTTCAATGGCTGAGTCACGTGCAACTGGCGACCCACGCACTGCGCAGTCAGCAGACCCCGCCCATGCTTGCCCAGCGCATCCTGCTCAATACCAATGGTGCGCCAGCGGTGCCTCTAGCCGGCAGTTTCATACTCAGTGCCACCCCTGATGATCACGGGATCCTGTTGTACACACCTTTCGCCGGGCTGAAAAAACATGCCAGCCTCACCGCCCTGACCGCGCACCTGGAACAGAGTCTGAACAGCGCCAGCGAGGATGACCGGCTGCTGGCGTTCCTCGCCCTTTCCCAACGCAAACGACTGGCAGAACAGCACGGCATCAGCGTGACCTACCAGCTTGTCGAGGGCGATATCTTCGAGGATCAACACGCAGTCATCGAGCATTGCCAGCAGCTCAACACGCAAGCGATGCTTGATGAATTGATGCAACTGCCCGAACTTGGCAGCCTGCTTCAGACCATTACCGACGAACTTCTGACGCCGACGATGCGCGGCGTCGACCAGACACGCACGCGCGTGAACCTGTACGCGACCACGACTGCCACCGGCCCGGCATCGACCGACCTTGCTTCACGGCACGGGCTTGAAGCGCTGTCGCTTGGCGATGCGCTGCTGTTGCACTATCGCCACACCGGATGGCCGGTTGGCAAGACCCATGAGTTTTCGCACCCGAGTCGGACATTCCTGGCCAGTGATCAGCAACACTGGGAAACAGCCATCACCACGGTTTCAGGCAAACTGCTGGTGTTGCTGTACCAGCAAATGGAGCGCTACTGGAATGGGCCCAGTGCTGAAGGGGCCTCGCGGCGCGACGTATTGGCGCAGATCATTCGGCAGCAGGCGCTGGCGGACTTTTTGCTCAAACGCGAGGCTGGCATCATCGATCAGCGCCAATTCGACAGCCTGCTGACGTCGCTGGGTTTCAGTGAAAGTCTGGCACCTCGCGCGGCCGTGGAAACCGTGCGGTTATGGGAGCACCAGGCAAACTTCGTGGAGCTGGCCGGCGCGCTGATGATCGGCCATTCCGAAAGCTGCCTGTATACCCCGACGCACGGCTTGCAGGTGCTCAAGGACTACGCAGATCTAAAATCCATGCTGCTCGGCAAGTTCGCCAGCCCCGGGCACGAAGACGAACTCTACGATCTGTTGAGTCTCGACGAGCGCCAGCGCTTCCTCGGTTTCGACCGGCCGCAGGTTTCCGGCAAATCGATCGCCGGAGACGTGTTCAGCGTACTGCTCGAATTGATCATCACCAAGCAACGACAGAACATCGACTATGCCTTGCAGTTGTACCGGCACAGCGACGGCGTCGTGGATATCCGCGCACTGTTCGATAAGGCCCTGGACATCCGCTCGATGCTCCACGAGCGCCTTGTCACCCTGGATGCTCGCGGGCGCTGGAGCACCCGGCCGATGCTCACCGGCAACCCATTGCCTTCAAGGGTGCTGGCGGACACCGCCGCAGCCGAAGTGCGCAAGTTCGCCAGCATCATGCCAACCATCGCCGCAGACTTCGCCGCCCAGCCGTTGACCGTCACAGCGCTGCAGCGTACCTACCTGCAAGGTATCGCAGCGAAGCTGGCGCACGCCCTGTCTGTCGGCATCAATGGCGAAGCACGGTTGAGAGTCCTGGACGGAACGCTAAGCCGTCATGCGCAAACCCTGGTCGACACCGTGTTCAATCCGGATCACCCGGATCGCAGCCGCCGCAAGGCACTCAACGGGATTCGGCCGGATGCCTGGTCATTGACGTTACAGGTCGCCGGTGAGAGCGAAGTGCTGCCGCTGGCCAACTGCGTCCTGCTCACGGAACGCGGTGGCCTCGATACGCAGCACTCCGGACGCGCGATTTTGTGGACCCCGGCTCTGGGCCTGGAAGTCTTCCGCTCGATCAAGCATGCCAGACAGGTTTTGAACCAGCGGCTGCTGGATCCGCAAAAACGCCTGGTGCTGCTGGAAAACCTTTCACCACAGCACCAGAGGTTCCATCAAAGCTACACGCTGGGACGGTTACAGCTGATCAGCGGCAATGTATTGCAGGATCGCACCGAATCAATGATCGAACATTTTCTCCAGCGCTGTGAACAGGTGCGGGGCCTCCAATGGCCAAAGCCACGGGAAAATCAGATCCTCAAGACGTTGAGTGAGCAAGTCGTTGAGACCAACCTGCAACGCGCCAGCGCTCTGGCGATGGCACTCGGCAAGCAGCATTCACTGCCTGCCTGGCTGGGAATGGCCAGGCTTGAAGATCAGCAGTTGCATCTGGAGCTGCTGGAACAGTGGCGGCACAGCGTCATCGACGATGAGGATTATCTCCACGCGCTGCCAACCTTGCGTGATTACATCCGGCAGACCCTAAAGACGCTGCTGAGCACCCGCTTGCACAGGCAGGATCTCGACCCCGAACAGATCACCGTCACTCCCGCGCTGAGCCTGATCGGGTCTGCAATGAGCCTGACCGATTTCGCCTTGAACCATGCGCATACTGCCCAGGACACTGCATTCACCCTCAGCTTGAGCACCGACCGGGCGCTGCCGACCGGACTCGACCAACAAGCGGTCAGGAGCCTGCTGTTGTCCTTGAACGTTGCGACAACATTTGCCAATAAGATCACCACGGTGTTGTCCGCGAATGACGTCGACGCCGAACAACGCAAGCTGCGTTTCATCCAGCAACTACCCTGGCAACTGCTGCAACATGCCCATCAGTTACAACTGCAACAACGCTTGTCGACAAAAGCCTTCGACTTGATTACACAGGTGCTCGACATGCCCGATGCCGTCGCTCGTGCGACCGTGCAAGGGGCCGATGCGATTGTCCGGCCGTTGGCGCTGATCAAGACCGCCGGGGCATCCGCGATCAAGGCGCTGGGGCTGTACTTGATCGGCCCTGCGGAAAAACCCGGCCCTCAGGTGCTTTATGCGCCCTACCATGGAGAACACGCATTCAGTGAGTTCGAGGACGAGGCGGCAGTGATCGCCGCGCTGAATACGCCGGGCTCACTGCAGGACCTGCTGCTGCGCCGCTTGCCGGAAGGTCAGCGTTCGATCTTCAGCGCGTTGTTCAAGGCGAGCAGCGGCCAGACGAGCGAGATGACCCTGGCCACCACCCCGATCAACGGCAACTTGCTGCTGCAGTTGTTCGACGACAATCTGGCCTTGTTGCCACACTTGCTGAGCAGCCATTCGCTGCCATCGGCGCAGGCGGATTGGGACGCCGCGAAGCACCTGTTCAGTTCCGGCATCCAGCAGATCCGGGGCCTGCTGCCGGGCAAACTCGCCTATGTGCAGTTTCTCTGGCAAAGCTACAAGGACTTCATGGGTTCGGCCGAAGCGTTGCAGGATCACCACTGGAAACGTGCGCTGGAAACCTTTGTCGCCGGCGCAGCGCAGATGATCAGTCTCGGGCGACTGGCGCTGGAGTCACGTCTGGAATCTCAAGCCGTGGCAGCGCCGCAACCACCGCAGCCAACCACGCTGAGCGCCCCCGTCCTTGCGCAGACAAAGCCGACCGATCCGCTGCGCACCTCGCTGCAGACATTCGAAGCTCCGACTATCGCCCTGAAGGATCTGACTCACGATGCTGCCGAGGGCACGTATCAGGATCTGACAACCAAAGCGACTTACGCCCCTATCGCCGGCAAAGTCTATCCCGTGGAGCGGCCGGGAGCCGTCTGGCAGATCAAGGGCGCCGAGCAGCCAGGCCCGGTGTTGCAACACACCGCTTCCCGGCAACTGGTGCTGGACCCGGATCGCCATACCGTGCATTTCGGCAAGGCCATGTCGACGATGTTCAACCATTACGCCACCCATCGCCAGGCGCGGTACATGCTGAATATCGAAGCGCAAGGCATGGAAGAAATCCGCGCCCGCCATCCGGAAAAAGCCCGCATGTTGATCGAGGCAATTGATCTGGCCCGGCATTACGCGTTCAACAGCCTGCACAATCTTGCGCAGCTGAGAAACTATGTGCCGGGCACCCGCCTCGATACTTTTCTCAAGTCTTTTTTTGACGTGCAACGGATTGATGCCGACATTCTCGACAAGCTGAAGCAGGCCATCGTGCCGATCTGTGATGCCTTGGTCGATCCAACAGAAGACCTGTTGAACACCAGTCGCTTTGTGGTCGGCTCGAACAGACACAGCAGCTCGGGTGTAATCGCCTTTGTACTGGGTGGCGATTTACTCAAGAAAGTCCATTTCACCGAAAAGTTCTTCAATCAAGGGCTGGATTGGTACAACACAGGCCTGACCGAACCGTTCAATGTTGACGGGCATGCACGGGCAGCGACGCTGATCCACGAGTTTTCCCATCAGTTCAGCAAGACCGTCGACATTGCCTCCCTGGAAGCGCGGCGCCCGTTTGCTGATCTGATTGCTACGGTGACCGGTTATGGAGCTGCCCGCAAACAGGTACAGACACGATTTCAGCGCGAAGCACTGTCACTGTCCACGCGCCGTGAAGAGCTGTTTTCGCGCTGGAGCGACAACCTTCAGGAGTGGCTCGATATCGACGAGTTTGAGGGCATGGAACATGTGCGCAGGGAAGTTCTCAAGACCACGGGGACGAGGAATCTCGAGGACGCGCGAACGGCGTTTCTCAGCCCGACCAACCCGCATCCACGCATCGACACGATATTGCGCAATGCCGATTCGATCGCCTTCCTGATTTGCGAAATGGGCCGCCAGCTGGATCCGGTAACCCAACCTCACGGAGGGCTCAACTGAGGTAAAAAAAATGCGCAGGCGGTTGGCCTGCGCATGGTTTATCGCTGGGTGAACTCAGTCTTTCTGGTCACGCAATACATTGCCCGAGGCGCCATCGATGCGGAACTCATATACCGAACCGTCGGCCTTGCGCCCCTCGCCTTTCCAGTAGCCGTCATTGTCGGCCTCGATTTCATAGACTTCGACGTAACCGGCCTTGGTTTTCACGATCTCGATAGCCTTTTCAATGGTGACCCAGCCCGCACCGGGACGATCAGCCATGGCGGCACCGGCGCTGAACAAAGCGGCGGTGGCGATTGCAGCGGCTAAGGTTTTTTTGATCATTTTTTCACTCCATTTGTGGATGATGTACGTCAGACGTCCTGAATTTTGGCGTCACACGGAAAAATAAGTTCCACTTTGATGGGCAATTGCCATGACTGATGTTCTCGGCACCCGGCTCGCAAGGTTAGAATGCAGCAAATCAGGACGAGTCAATGACCCAAGAATCCCTCTCGGAAGCCGAATACGATGCGATCACCGATGCCGCCGCGCACTGGTGCATGCGTCTGCACGCCGTAGACTGCTCCGCCGAGGAGCGTCTGGCTTTCGAGCAATGGCGCGATGCGCATCCGCTGCATGCATTCGAATACGAAGCGATGCTGGAGATCTGGGACGTTGCCGAACATCTGCCGCGTCCGTCGCTGCCCCCAACGCTCGATGTGCCGCTGACCGTTGCGGTGCCCGCCTGGCGGCGCTACGCAATTGCCGCGAGCGTCTGCGCCCTGGCCTTGCCACTGGCGGCTTACAGCGGCTGGAATCTGGGCTGGTTGCCCAACAGCTATCAGCACTTTGAAGCCACCGACAATGTCCGTCAGGTCACCTTGAAGGATGGCAGTCAGGTCGAGCTCAACCTCAACACTGAGCTGACCTTCAGCAATTACAAGGACGAACGCCGAGTCACCCTGAAAAAAGGCGAGGCGTTTTTCGAAGTCAGCCACGACCTCTCCCACCCGTTCGTAGTCAGGGCCGGCGAAGGCAAGATCCGTGTGACCGGCACCCGCTTCAATGTCTGGCTCTACGAAGATCAAGTGCGGGTCAACCTGATCGAAGGCTCGGTGCTGGTAACCAGCAACGCCGCCCTGCCCGGCGACGGTCTGCGCCTGGGGCCGGCCATGCAGGCGCAGTACCGGCATGGCGACTACACGCCACAGATCAGCCAGACCTACGCCAACGATAACGCCCTGGCCTGGCGCAGCGGCAAACTGGTACTCGACAACCTGGCACTCAACGAAGCCTTGCCGCTGATCAATCGCTACCTGAGCAAACCGCTGAAACTGGCCGACGCCAGTACCGGCGCAATCCGTGTCGGCGGCGTCTACAACATCAAAGAGCTCGGCGGCCTCGTCAACACCCTGCCCAAGGTGTTGCCGGTCTACCTTACGCGCAATACCGAGGGTGATCCGGTGATCAACTCGATGCCGCGGCAGCCACCAAAAACCTGAAACCGGGCACCACCTGCCACGGTTAACTCAGGTGTCTAGTCCTGAAATAGGTTTACACCTGTTTCAGTCTCAAAACGCCCGATGCACCGCATCGGGCGTTTTGTATTT
>NZ_JBYSZP010000028.1:0-53577 GCF_058787295.1 Pseudomonas sp. FW305-3-2-15-E-TSA4
GGGGTATAGCGCAGTCCGGTAGCGCGCCTGCTTTGGGAGCAGGATGTCAGGAGTTCGAATCCCCTTACCCCGACCATATTAAAAATCCTCGTATCGAAAGATACGGGGATTTTTTTTGTCCCCGCGAAAGACAATTCCCTTCAAGTCATCGTACAACTTGCCGATAGCCCGCTAACGAGAGGGGACTGCCGCTGTTCGCCCCTTCAATCTGGCCAATACAAGAATAAGGGCGTCCGTCATGTTGCTTCGTCAGTTGAATATTGCTCCACGTGCCGCACTGGGTTTCGCCCTGATCGCGGTCTTGGTGGCGTTGCTCGGCGTATTCGCTTTGGGGCAGATGTCGAGCATCCGTGACAGTGAGGTCGCGGTAGAGAGCCAGTGGTTGCCGAGCATTCGCGGCGGTGACGAGATTCGCGAGCTGATGTTGCGGATCCGCACGATTTCCCTGCGCATGGCGCTTGATCAGGATCCGCAGAACGTCGCGACTTACCGCAGCCAGATGGATACCCGCGACAAGGAGCTGAGCGAGAAGATCGCCGCCTACGACAAACTGGTCACCACGGCGGAAGGCCAGCAGCTCTATGGCCAGTTCAAAAAAACCTTCGCCGCGTATCGCACCGGCATCGCGCAATCCTTCACCCTGGCCGATCAAGGCCAGCGTGACGAGCTGACCAAACTGTTGCTGGTTGATATGAAGACCGTGGTCGACGGCTCCGGCAAGCAGCTCAATGACCTGGCGGATCTGTTCGCCAAACAGGTTGCTGCGGAGAGCCAGAAATCCGCTGATCACTACCAGACCTCACGCACCATCGTCAGTCTGTTCATCGCGCTGGCGGCGCTGGCCACGGTGGCGCTGGCCATGTTGCTCACCCGCAGCATCATTCGTCCGTTGAGCACGGCCGTCAGCGCTGCCGAAAGTGTGGCCCAAGGCGACCTGACCCGACCGATCGAAACCCACGGTAACGATGAAGTCAGCCGTTTGCTCAAGGCGCTGGCAACCATGCAGCAGAACCTGCGGGAAACGCTGCAAGGCATCAGCGGTTCGGCCACGCAACTGGCGACCGCTGCCGATGAGCTCAACGCGGTGACGCTCGACAGCACACAAGGCCTGCAGCAGCAGAACAACGAAATCGAACAGGCCGCCACGGCGGTCAATGAAATGACCACGGCGGTTGAAGAAGTCGCGCGCAACGCGGTGTCGACGTCCGATGCCACCCACCAATCCAGTGAGTCGGCGCAACTGGGGCAGGCGCGGGTCAGTGACACCGCATCGGCGATCAATGCACTGGCCAGCGATGTGCAGCACACCGGCGAATTGGTGCAATCGCTGGCCAACCAGTCGCAAGACATCGGCAAAGTGCTGGATGTGATCCGTGCGATTGCCGAGCAGACCAACCTGCTTGCGCTCAACGCGGCCATTGAGGCAGCACGCGCAGGGGAGAGCGGACGCGGTTTTGCGGTGGTTGCCGATGAGGTGCGGGCGCTGGCCTATCGCACTCAGCAATCGACGCAGGAGATCGAGCAGATGGTGCAGGGCATGCGCACCGGTTCAAGCCTGGCGCTGGATTCGATGCAGGCCAGCGCTGCGCGGGCCACATCCACGCTGGCGTTGGCCGAGCGCGCGGGGGAGGCGCTGGAAACCATCACCGCGTCAGTGCATGAGATTCATGAGCGCAATCTGGTGATTGCCAGTGCGGCGGAGGAGCAGGCGCAAGTCGCGCGGGAAGTGGATCGTAATCTGGTGAATATTCGCGACCTGTCAGTCCGTTCCGCAGCGGGAGCCGATCAGACCAGCGCGTCGAGTCACCAACTGTCGCAACTGGCCAACGCGCTGCAAGGCATGGTGCGGCGCTTCCAGCTCTGATGTGCAGAGATCGATTGCTGGATTTTTGAGCTGCACAAAACAGTGTGGGAGCGGGCTTGCTCGCGAAAGCGGTGTATCAGTCGACATGAATGTTGAATGACACAACCTCTTCGCGAGCAAGCCCGCTCCCACAGTTTTAGATCAATGCAGCTTCAAGCGTGGCTCGGTGCCGCGACCGATCTTGCTGCCCAGCATCAGCATCGCCGTGCGGAACGGTCCGTACAGTGCCATCTGGTGCATGCGGTACAGCGACACGTAGAACATCCGCGCCAGCCAGCCCTCCAGCATCACACTGCCGGTCAAGTTACCCATCAAGTTACCCACAGCCGAAAAACGCGACAGCGAAATCAGCGAGCCGTAGTCGGTGTATTTGTACTCCGGCAGGGTTTTGCCCTCGATGCGCAGCTTCAGTGACTTGGCCAGCAACGACGCCTGTTGGTGCGCGGCTTGTGCACGCGGCGGCACGTTGCGATCCGAACCCGGTTGCGGGCACGCGGCGCAGTCACCGAAGGCGAAAATGTTTTCGTCGCGGGTGGTCTGCAACGTCGGCAGCACTTGCAGCTGATTGATGCGGTTGGTTTCCAGGCCGTCGATGTCCTTGAGGAAACCCGGCGCGCGAATCCCGGCGGCCCAGACTTTCAGGCTGGCCTTGATCACGTTGCCATCGGCGGTGATCAGGCTGTCAGCGGTTACTTCGCTGACCGAAGCGTTGGTCATCACATTGACCCCGAGTTTCTCCAGAGTCTTGTGTACCGGGCCGCTGATGCGCTCCGGCAGGGCTGGCAGCACCCGTGGGCCGGCTTCGATCAAGGTGATGTGCATGTTTTCCGGTTTGATCCGGTCGAGGCCGTAAGCGGCCAGTTCATGCGCCGCGTTGTGCAGTTCTGCCGCCAGTTCGACGCCTGTGGCGCCAGCACCAACGATGGCCACGCTGATCTGCTCGACTACATCGGTCTGCCCGGCATGCGCGCGCAGGTAGTGATTGAGCAACTGCTGGTGGAAGCGTTCGGCCTGTTTGCGGGTGTCGAGGAACAGGCAGTGCTGCGCTGCGCCCTGGGTGCCGAAATCGTTGGTGGTGCTGCCGACGCTGATCACCAGCGAGTCGTAGGGCACTTCACGCGCCGGTACCAGTTCGACACCGTTCTCGTCGTAGGTGGCGGCCAGCTGGATTTTCTTCTGCGCGCGATCGAGTCCGCTCATGCGCCCCAGCTGGAACTCGAAGTGGTTCCATTTCGCCTGGGCAACATAGTTGAGTTCGTCCTCGGAAGAATTCAGCGATCCGGCGGCCACTTCGTGCAGCAGGGGCTTCCAGATGTGCGTCAGGTTCGCGTCGACCAGCATCACACTGGCCGTGCCGCGCTTGCCCAGAGTCTTACCCAGACGGGTAGCCAACTCCAGACCGCCGGCGCCGCCGCCGACAATAACAATACGATGGGACATAGGGATAACTCGCAAGGTTTTTAAAGGAAATCGGTGCAATCACCTTCGCGAGCGCAATGCTGCTCATAGCGTCAGGTAACTGATAAATCGGCTCAGCAGGCCCAGACCAATGGTCACTGCCAGCACCAGCACCAGGAGCATCCACGGCCGGAAAGGCCGGCGCTCGACACGGTGTTGGGACAACTGCAGGTACTCTTCGACATGCTTCTGGTCTTCGGGGTTCAGGCGGCTGGTCATAAAGGCCTCGTCAGGTAGACGTTGCTGAAGGTTTGGAAGCTACAGCGGTTTTTATCCCGGGTTGAACGCAGCATAGCCACTGGCCGGAACCGGTTCGACCGAAACACCGTCGTCGAGGCGAATGATCCCGCTTTGTAACACTCGTGCGGTAATTCCGCCATGCCCGCGCACCGCTTGAAAGGTGCCGGGGCCGAGGTTGTTTTGCAGGCGTGCGCAGGGCTGACACCAGCCGGTGGTCTCGAAAATTGCCTGGCCGATGCGAAAACGCCGCCCCTTGAGACTGAACAGGTTGATCCCGCTGATGACCAGATTGCGCCGCAGATCCTCAGGCCTAACGGGTTGATCTTCAGGTCGGCCCATCAGCGCGCTGATCACGGCCAGGTGTTCGAATTGAATCAACGTCACCTGTCGGGCATTTCGCACGCCGGGGCGGGCGTGATCGCCGGTCAGTCCGGCCTCCAGTCGCGCTTCCACGGCGTCAAGTTCGAGCATCGGCCCGCGAGACTCCGGGCGTACGCCGATCCAGCGCACGCGGCCGGTCTGCGGCACGTCGGCGATCAACTGCTGTAGCGGCGTCACAGGCTGATCCCGACATCGAAGACGATGCTGCGACCGAGGTTGCTGCGCAGGAAATCCGGCGCATCAGGATGGGCGAACAACACACGGGCGAACGTCGGGCCGACCAGCGACAGTGAGCGCCAACCCTGACGCAGATACTCGGTGGGCGGTGGAAAGTGGCTGTTGAGGTCCAGCACTTCGCGCTTGAGGCTGGCGAAGGCAATGATGTCCAGTTCGCCCAGATCCATGCCGCGCTCCTTATAGTTGTGGGCTTTTTTGCGCAAGGTCGGTGCCAGTCGCAACAGGAACTCATTGGCAGGGATCCGCCGCGGCTTGGCTTCACGGCGCACCAGTTGGCTGAGGGAAAACGCACTGCGCCGGCGTTGCAGTTCGTCGCGCCATTCGTCATTGAGCCGGCGGCCTTCATCGAGAACGAAGAACACTTCGAAATTGGCATCGCGAAACAGCACGTCCGGCGGCTCCCCGGCGGGGGCGAACTCATCGGCACGGTAAGGAATGTTCAAGCCTTGCAGCAGGCGCTGGCAGACCCAACGCTCACGCTCCCATTTGCGGGCATTGGACAGGAACGCGTTGGCTTGCTCGGCCGCAATGGTCAGCAGGCGTAAGTAATCTGAGTCATCCATAGGCCAAGCTTAGCGTTCAAATGCGACAAGCAGAAAGCTTTGCATCGGCTGATGCCCGGAAGAGGGCGGTGTAGACTCCGATGAAGGAATTAAACCCATGGAGAAGGTAAGGGATTCATGATCGGTGCAGAACTGCTGTCGTCGACGAGCCTGACACTCGGCTGGCTGATTTACCTGCCGGTGTTGTTGTGGGCGATCTGTCGTACGCCGTGGGTCGAGTTGTTCACTGACAGTCGCCGCCAGCATCTGCTGTTCGGCACGGTGTTCGCCTTGTTTCTGCTGTGGATGGTGCGCAGGGATTTCGACACCGGGGTTTCTTATCACTTCATCGGCATGACCGCCGTGACGTTGCTGCTCGACTGGCCGCTGGCGATCATCGGCGGGCTGGTGGCGCAGCTCGGGCTGGTGTTGCTCGGACGTCAGGATCTGGCGGCGGTCGGGGTCAACGGTACGTTGCTGATCCTGTTGCCGGTGTTGATCACCGAGTGCGTGGCGATGGTGGTCGAGCGCGCCCAGCCGCGTAATCCGTTTGTGTACATCTTCTGTTCCGGGTTCTTTGCCGCAGCGTTGTCCGCATTGCTGTGTCTGACGCTGAGTCTGGGCCTGCTCTGGTACGACGGTCTGTTCGCCATGCCGGAATGGCTGGAAGACTTCATCGGCTACCTGTGGCTGCTGATTTTCCCCGAAGCCTTTATCAACGGCATGGTGATCAGCGCGCTGGTGGTGTTCAGCCCCGAGTGGCTGGAAACCTTCAACCGCACCCGCTACCTTTCGGCGCCGTGGAAGGACGACGATCCCAAGTCTTGATCCACATCAAATCCGTCATCCACGCGGCATTTCATGCTCGGCCAAATTCCTTCAGGAGCAGCGGCATGAGTGTTTACGAGTGGGCGAGGCAGGAGACGCGGCAGAGTCTGGACATGGCGCTGGAGGTGGGCTTCGATCCGGGCCTGAGTCTGCGCGCCTTGCTCAGCGCGGTGGTGCAACAGAGCAAGACGGTGCGCAACGCCGAAGACCTGGCCGACGAGTTGCGCTTTCTCGCGGAAAACCTCGACGACGATCAGGACTACGGCTTCATGCGGCCCTGATCGCGATCAGTGACGCGGGTCGAAATCGCCGGAGAACATTTCGTCTTCGGCATCCGGGGCGACCGGAATCTTGTGCTCTTCGGACGCCCAGGCGCCGAGGTCGATCAGCTTGCAGCGATCGGAGCAGAACGGGCGGAATTTGTTCTCGGGGGTAAATTCCACGGGGGCGCCGCAGGTTGGGCATTCGACGGTGGTAGGGCTCATGACTGGCCTCCGGATAAAGTCAGGTAAAAGTGATGCAGGCGCTCGACTTCGCTGTGCAACCAGGCGAGGTCGCGGTCGTTGACGACCACATCATCGGCACGGCTCACGCGGTCTTCACGGCTTGACTGGGCCTTGAGGATCGCCTGGACCTGCTGTTCGCTGGTCTGGTCACGCTGCAAGGTGCGTTCGATCTGCAGTTGTTGCGGGGCGTCGATCACCAGGATGCGCTGGGTCATCGCGTATTGCCCGGATTCGATCAGCAGCGGCGACACCAGAATCGCATAAGGCGATTTTGCCAGCGCCAGATGGTGAGCGATTTCCTCGGCGATCAATGGATGCAGCAAGGCTTCGAGCCAGCGGCGTTCTTCAGGCACTTCAAAGATCAATTTGCGCAGGGCCGCACGGTCCAGCGTGCCATCGGCTTGCAGGACGCCGGGGCCGAAGTGTTCGGCAATTTTCGCCAGTGCCGGACGCCCCGGCTCGACCACCCAGCGCGCCGCGTGGTCGGCGTCGACCACATGGATCCCGAGATCGATGAAGTGCTGGGCCGCGGCGCTTTTACCGCTGCCGATGCCGCCGGTCAGGCCGAGAATCCAGGGTTTTTCCACAGGGGTATTCATTTCAAACCGACAAACTGCCAATAGAAGTCGGTTATTTGACCACCCCAGAGCAAGGCAATCCAGCCGGCAATTGCCAGATACGGGCCGAAGGGCATCGGCGTCGAGGTTTTCTGCTCACGCAGACGCAGCAGAATCACTCCGACAATCGCCCCCACCAGCGACGACAGCAGGATTGTCAGCGGCAGAATCTGCCAGCCACCCCAGGCCCCGAGCAGCGCCAGCAGCTTGAAATCGCCGTGGCCGATGCCGTCCTTGCCGGTCAGCAGCTTGAACAGCCAGAACACCGACCACAGCGCCATGTAGCCGGCCACCGCACCCCACAATGCCGCGTGCAGCGAGACGAACAGCCCGAAACTGTTGACGATCAACCCCAGCCACAACAACGGCAAAACCAGCACATCGGGCAGCAATTGATGTTCGGTGTCGATCAGGCTCATCGCCAGCAGCCCCCAAGTGAGGACGATCAACAGACCAGCCGGCCAGCCGAACCCCAGATGCCAGGCGACGAATGCCGAAAGCAGGCCGCAGGCCAGTTCGGTCAGAGGATAACGTTTGCTGATGGGCGCGGCACACGCCGAACAGCGTCCGCGCAGCACCAGGTAACTGAGCAGCGGAATGTTTTCCCAAGCCCGAATCCGGTGGCCGCAGTGTGGGCACTGGGAGTGCGGCAGCATCAGGTTGTAGGTCGGCAGTGGTGTTTCGCTCGGCAGGCCGAGGACGTCCTGCGCCTGCTGGCGCCAATCGCGCTCGAGCATTTTCGGCAGGCGCCAGACCAGTACATTGAGAAAACTACCGACCACCAGACCCAGCAGCAGGGCGGTGCACACAAAGGCCAGCGGATACAGACTGAAGAGTTCGTCGATAGGCATGTCAGATCGCTGAGCCAAGCTGGAAGATCGGCAGGTACATGGCCACGACCAGCCCGCCGACGATGACCCCGAGCACCACCATGACGAACGGCTCCATCAGGCTGGTGAGGTTGTCGACCATGTTATCCACTTCCTCTTCATAAAAACCGGCGACCTTGTCGAGCATGTCATCCAGCGCGCCCGATTCCTCACCGATGGCGGTCATCTGCACCGCCATGTTCGGGAAGACTCCGGTGCTGCGCATCGAGAAATTCAGCTGCATGCCGGTGGCGACGTCCTGACGGATGCGCAGCACCGCGCGTTTGAACACCACGTTACCGGTGGCACCCGCCACCGAATCCAGTGCCTCCACCAGCGGTACGCCAGCGGCAAAGGTAGTCGACAGGGTGCGGGCGAATCGCGCCACCGCCGATTTGTACATCAGCGTGCCCACCAGCGGCAGCTTCAGCAGCCAGGTGTCTTTGCGGTCGCGCAAGGCCTGGGATTTCTTCAGCGCATGGCGGATGCCGAACACCGCCGCGATCAGCGCACCAAGCACCGCCCACCACCATTGCTGCATGAACTCCGAGAGACTGATTACCATCAGGGTGAAGGCCGGCAATTCGGCGCCGAAGCCGGAAAATACCGATTGAAACTGCGGCACCACTTTTACCAGCAGAATCCCGGTGACGACCATTGCCACCAGCACCACGGCGCTGGGGTAGGTCAGGGCTTTCTTGATCTTGGCCTTGAGTGCTTCGCTTTTTTCCTTATAGGTCGCGACCCGTTCGAGCAACGTATCGAGGGCGCCGGATTGCTCGCCGGCATCCACCAGGTTGCAATACAGCTCATCGAAATACTGCGGTTTCTTGCGCAGTGCGGCGGCGAAGCTGTTGCCGGCGGCCACTTCCTGCTTCACCTCGTCTACCAGTTTGCGCATCGCCGGGTTGTCGAAGCCTTCGCCAATGATGTCGAACGACTGCAGCAGCGGTACGCCGGCTTTCATCATGGTTGCCATCTGCCGGGTGAACAGGGCGATGTCCTGGGCCTTGATGCGTTTGCCGAGGCTGAGCAGGGAGGTGGATTTCTTCCGTACCTTGCCCGGATTGATTCCTTGCTTGCGCAGTTGGGCCTTGATCAGCGCGGGGTTCTGCCCGCTCAACTCGCCCGTGACTTTGCTGCCTTTGCGATCCGTGCCTTCCCAGGCGTAGATGCTGATTTTCGCTGCCTTGACCGCCATGTTCAGTCCTTGGTGACCCGGTTGATTTCTTCCAGGCTGGTGATGCCTTGCATGGCCTTGCGCAAGCCCGAGGTGCGCAGGTCGTCGAAGCCGTCGCGACGCATCTGGCTGTCGATTTCCAGCGAATTGCCTTCGGCCATGATCAGCCGTTGCAGGTCAGGAGTGTTTTTCACCACTTCGTAAATCCCCACGCGTCCCTTGTAGCCGCCGTTGCACAGGTCGCAACCGACCGGCTCATAGATCGTGAAACTGCCGATCTGTTCCGGCGGGAAACCTTCCTTGATCAGTGTTTCGCGGGGGATCTCGATCGGTTTCTTGCAGTGGCTGCACAGCTTGCGCGCCAGGCGCTGGGCGATGATCAGGCTGACCGAGGTGGCGATGTTGAACCCGGGAATGCCCATGTTGTGCAGACGGGTCAGGGTTTCGGCGGCGCTGTTGGTGTGCAGCGTGGACAGCACCAGGTGGCCGGTCTGCGCGGCCTTGATCGCGATTTCGGCGGTTTCCAGGTCGCGGATTTCCCCGACCATGATCACGTCCGGATCCTGCCGCAGAAACGAACGCAGGGCCTGAGCAAAATCCAGCCCCTGTTTCGGATTGACGTTGACCTGGTTGATGCCTTCCATGTTGATTTCCACCGGGTCTTCGGCGGTGGAAATGTTGATGTCGACGGTGTTGAGAATATTCAGGCCGGTGTACAGCGATACGGTTTTCCCCGAACCCGTTGGCCCGGTTACCAGAATCATCCCTTGGGGCTGCTTGAGCGCGGCCATGTACAGTTCTTTCTGCGCCGGTTCGTAACCCAATGCATCGATGCCGATCTGCGCGCTGGACGGATCGAGGATCCGGATCACCACTTTTTCGCCCCACAGGGTCGGCAGGGTGTTGACCCGGAAGTCGATGGACTTGGTCTTCGACAGGCGCATCTTGATCCGCCCGTCCTGGGGTTTGCGCCGTTCCGAGATGTCGAGGCTAGCCATGACTTTCAGGCGTGCGGCGATTCGCCCGGCCAACTGGATCGGCGGTTTGGCCACCTCGCGCAGGATGCCATCGGTGCGCACCCGCACCCGGAAGGTCTTTTCGTAAGGTTCGAAGTGCAGGTCAGAGGAGCCACTCTTGATCGCGTCGAGCAGCATCTTGTGCACGAAACGCACGACCGGCGCGTCATCGGCGTCGAGTCCGCCGATGGCGTCCTGGCGGCTGTCGTCGACGGACTCGACATCCACGCCGTCGAGATCGACGTCGGCCATTTCTTCGAGGCCGCTGGCGTGGGTGTCGAAGAATTTCTCGATGGCCTCGGTGAGCTTGTCGTCCTCCACCAGAATGGCTTCGGTGCTCAGCCCGGTGCTGAACTGAATGTCATTGATCGCCTGATGATTGCTCGGGTCGGAAATGCCCACGAACAGCTTGTTGCCACGGCGCCACAAGGGCAGGGCGTGATGCTGGCGCACCAGTTTTTCACTGACCAGGCCTTTGGGCTGGGTTTCCTTGTCCAGGCAATTGAGGTCCATGAAGGCCATACCGAAATGCTCGGAAGCGATCTCGGCCACCTGTGAGCTCTTCACCAATTTGTTCTGCACCAGGTAGCTGACCAGCGACAGCCGATTGCGCTGCGCCTGTTGCCAGGCCTGCTGGGCGCTTTTTTCCGTAAGCAGTTCGGCCTGCACCAATTGCTTGGCCAGACCGCTCAGAGCGATGTCATTCATGGGGATTCCGGATGCTGACAGTTCATGACTTATAGCCTAGTCAAGTGACAGCGCCAAACACGCCCGGTACAGGTGACAAAAAGTGTCAGATAGTGCGGTTACGGGTTGTAGGAAAGCGCGACACGGCACCTTTATGCCGAGCGCATGGGGTCTGCAAGCGGTTGGCACGGCCTATGCTGAGCCCTTTGCAGATCATGAGATTCCGACTCATGCATGGAGAGCCTGTCTATGAACAACCAAAAAGGTTTCACTCTGATCGAGCTGCTGATCGTGGTGGCGATCATCGGGATTCTGGCGACGATTGCCTTGCCGCAGTATTCGAAGTATCAGGCGCGATCAAAAGTGACTGCGGGGCTGGCGGAGATCAGTGCGATGAAGGTGCCGTTTGAGGACACCATCAATCAAGGTACCGCTCCGGATATAACCGCTGTGAATGGCGGTACAACCACCACCTCCAACTGTACGGTGGCGGTTACAGGCACAGCGGCGACGGGGGCGGGCAGCATCAGTTGCACGCTGCTCAACGCGCCGGGACCGGTGCTGGGCAAAACCATCACGCTTACTCGTTCGGGCGCTGCTACGGGTAATACCTCTGGTGTGTGGACCTGTGCCACGACAGTCAATCCCGATTACTCGCCAAAAGGCTGCACTGCCAGCGGCACTTGATGCGATGGCCTGATTGGCAAGTGCCCCGCTTTGCGGGGCATTTTTTTGTCTTTTGACGCTGGAAAAAAGCTTCAAGCATTTCAGCGTGTTAGGAACTTTCCGAAAAGCCGCAACTTGCATGTCGATAATGCACTTGTCATGCAAATTGCATGATTCCGAAAATTTGCTTAATTCGTAAATCATTGATTTAAAAGGATTTATTGTCTTTCGAAAAGTTGGCACAGCCTTCGCAATATACCCAGTAACCCTGCTGACAAGACAACCAGCAGACTTTCCAGAAAAACAGGAGTTACTCGTATGAAGAAGTTCGCTATCACTGCCGCTGCTGCTACCGCGCTGACCCTGACCATGGCTTCCGGTGCTTTCGCACAATCCACCCAGGCTACTCAGGCTCCAATGACTCTGGCTGCTGGTGAAATGACCAAGGCTAAAGAAGCTACTTCCGATACCTGGATCACTACCAAAGTCAAAAGCGACCTGGTAACCGAAAAAGGCATTCCTGGTACCGACATCAAAGTCGAAACCAACAAGGGTGTGGTTTCCCTGTCTTCTGACGTCGCTGTCACCGAAGCTCAGAAAACCACCGCTGTGAACATCACCAAGAAAATCAAAGGCGTCAAAGCGGTCTCCGCTGACGGCCTGAAAGCCGAGTAAGGCATGACTTCTCGCCTGGACCGGGAGAAGACGCGACAGACGGGCCGAGCAATACGTCTGCCGCAACTTTAGAGTTCATGCGAACGGTCACACGGATGTGACCATTACGGGCCCCGGCACTTGTGTCGGGGCCTGTTCTATTTTCAGGTGATAAAAAACGAAATGTGGGAGCGGGCTTGCTCGCGAATGCGGTGTGTCAGCAGGCATATTCATTAACTGACCCACCGCATTCGCGAGCAAGCCCGCTCCCACAGGGATATAGGTTTTGGTTCAATTACCGCGCTTGCTGTTGATCTGCCGCAGGCGATTGCCTTCAAAGCGCAGGTATTGATACATGCCGTTGCTCGGGCCGTATGTCCATTCCTCGACCTGAAATTCTTCGCGGCGGTTGGCGCTGCGCTTGTAGCCGAGGACATCGCGGCTCACCGGTTCGCCACACTTCTGCAGTACTTCGCTGGCGCGGTCACCGAGACTGACCAACTGGCTGCCACAACGCAGCGTGTCAGAGGCCAGAGCCGGGCTGGCGGCGAGCACCAGCATCAGCGCAAGCAGCCACTTGTGGTTCATCATTCGGCGTCCAGGTGCATTTGCGTCACCACTCGGCCATCGCTCTCGGCTTCGCCCAGATTGGCATCGATGAAGTACACCCGATCATCGGCCAGTTGACCTTTGTCGACCAGATAGTCCTTGATGCTGCTGGCGCGTTCCTGACCCAGCTGCCGCAGCAGTACATCGCTGGAACTCCAGAACTTGATCACACCATCACGCATTTTCGCCGTGCGTTCTTCCTTGCCCAGATCCTTCCATTCGGCAGGTGGCTGGGTTTTCAGACGGGTGCGGTAGATGCCTTCGAGCAGCGGGCCTTTCTCGCTGTCCGGCACTTGCAGCAGGGACGCTTGCGCCGGCACCTTGTCGCCACGGCGCTGGAGCATCTTGTAGTAGTTGTACTGGTATTCGCGCTCCAGACGCTGCTCGGCAATCAACGGGCCGTCGCTGCTCTGTGCGGCAGTGCCTTCGATTTCCAGACGCAGGGCTGGACGTTCCTTGAGGGCTTGGGACAGTTTATCCAGCGCTGCTTCGGCATCCTTGCTCAAATCGCTTGAGCCCGCAGCAAAGGACACGGTACCGAGGTCTTCGGAGCCGCCACCGTTGATCAGCCCGCCAATCATCTTGAACGGTGCGGCGGCGGCCTTGACGATCAGGTTGCGCAGGGTCTGCCAGACAATCGGCATCACGCTGAACTGCGGGTTGTTGAGGTCGCCGGTCACTGGCAGTTCGATGGAGATCTTGCCATCGACGTCCTTGAGCAGGGCAATCGCCAGTTTCAGCGGCAGGCTCACGGCATCCGGGCTGTCGACTTTCTCGCCGAGTTGCAGTTGCTCGACCACCACTTTGTTTTCAGCCTTCAACTGGCCCTTGGTGATCAGGTAATGCAGGTCGAGGTTGAGCCGGCCCTTGCGGATGCGGTAACCGGCGAACTTGCCGGAATACGGGGTCAGGGTAGTCAGCTCGACGCGTTTGAAACTGGTGGCGATGTCGAGGCTGGCCATCGGGTCGAACGGGTTGACGGCACCTTTGATGGTCACCGGGGCATAGCGGTCGACCTTGCCCTTGATGTCGACGCTGGCCGGTTTCGCCTGACGGCTGTCGATGGTGCCGATCTGGCCGTTGAGCTGTTGAACTGCTGTGGCGAAATTCGGCGTCAGGCTGAAATCGGCGAAGTTGGCCGAGCCATCGTTGATTGCAATCGCGCCGATGTGAATGCCCAGTGGTTTGTCTTTGCTGGCCGGTTTCGCCGCTGCGGTTTTCGCACCATTGTCGGCGGGCTGCGGGATCAGCAGATCGTCGATGTTGGTGGTGCGGTCATCGTTGATCATGAACCGCGCGTACGGCTGGAACAGGTTGACCTTGTCGATCGACAGGCTGTCACCGTGTTGATAGTTGATGCCTTCAACCACCACTTGCTGCCACTTGAGGAAGTCGCGGGTTTTCAGGGTGTCGAGGGTGTGCAGTTGATCGATCTGCGCGCGCCCGGTCACGCCGAGTGCGAGCGGTTCGGTGCTCTTGAGGTTGACCTTGAGGTCGCTGCCAAGCATGCCGCTGCGCAGTTCCAGGCGAATGAACGGATTGATGTAGGACTGCGCGACACGCAGGTCGATGTCCTGGGTTTTCACGTTGAGCTGGGCGGTGACCGGCGCGAGGTTGACCACCCCGTCAGCGTTGATCTTGCCTTGTTTGCCTAAACCGCTGTCGAGTCTGACCTTGAAGGGCGAACCGTTGAGGCTGTCGAAATCCTGCAGATCAATGTTCAGCGGCGTCACATCCAGCGCCACCGGCGGGTTGGCCGAACGGTCGGCGAGATGCACGGTGTAGTTGCGTAGCTGGACGTCTTTGAGCAGCACTTGCCAGGGCTTGCTCGGCGCGGCCGGCGCTTTCGGCGAGTCGGCGGCGGCCGGAGTGGTCTTGGGTTCGGCGGCGGCCTTGGCGGCAGGTTTCGATGGCTGGCTGGCGAACAGTTTCTGCCAGTCGAGCTGGCCGTCGGCTTCGAGCGCAGCCCAGGTTTCCAGTTTGTTGCTGCGGATCTTGCCGACCACTACTTGCTGTTTGGCCAGGTCCAGCGAGGTTTCGCTGACGTCGAGGCGTTCGAGTTTTGCCAACGGACGCCCGTCCGGCGCCTTGATCGCGAACGGCGCAATGCTCACCGCGACGTTGTTCAACAGCAGTTCGGTTTCTTTCGACAGATTCAGTTTGTACTCGGTGCTGAGGTTCAGCACGCCGTCTTCGAGTACCAGCGGCAGCGCGTCACGCACGTAAGGCCAGAAGGATTTCATCTTGCCGTCGGTGACTTTCAAGGTGCCTTCGGAGGTGAACGGGATCAGGCTGAAGTTGCCTTTCCAGTCGATCTGCCCACCGGCCGGGCCGGCGGCGACCAAGGTCATGTCGGCGTTATCGTCAGGGAGGGTGCTGAGGTTTTTCAGCTCGAAGTCGAGTTTGTCGTAGATGAACTCGATCGGTTCACTCGGCCGCGCGTCCTGGAAATGTACGTTGCCACCGGCCAGCTGGATGCGATCGATGCGCAGCGGGAACGGCTTGGCATTCGGATCGGCCGGGGTCGGTTCGCTGGCGGGAATTTTGAACAGGCCCAGCAGATTGAGCTGGCCGTCCTTGGCGAAGAGGATTTCGGTCTTGGGCTTGTCCAGCTCGATATCGGCCAAGTGCAGCGCTTTGGTCCACAGGCTGTCGAGTTGCAGGTTGGCGTACAGCCGCTCGAAGCCGACTTGCTCCTTGCCCGGCTCACCGACGACCAGCCCCCACAGGGTGACTTCAAGGCTGAACGGATTGAGTTCGATGCGCTGGATATGCGCGGGCACCGTGGCGTAGTTCGCCAGTTGCTGGTTGGCGATGCGCAGGGCGATGCCCGGCAAAATCAGAAACCCCAGCAGGCTGTAGAGGGCCAGAGCAGTCAACAAGGCGCCAATCGCGCGAATCAATCCTTTGGGCATGTGCGGCGTCATCTCTGAATCGGAGTGCCTTGGAGTATGGCACGCGATTCTGGTTCCGAAGTACCTCGTGGGGTGCAGGATTGTTCAGATTGTTCTGCAGCAACACAAAACCCTGTGGGAGCGAGCCTGCTCGCGAAGGCGTTCTATCAGTCACCCTGTCTGGTGGCTGATACACCGCTTTCGCGAGCAGGCTCGCTCCCACAGTGGGCAGCTGTCAGCCGCAGAGGAGGGTTACAACTGCAGGATCAGGGTTTTCAGCGGTGGCTGTTGGTCCAGCGACGGGAAATCCGCGCCCGGAGTCATCACGCTCCATTCGCGCACCGGTCGCCCGGCTTTCTCGGCACAACGCAGGACCTGTTCGCGCCAGTCGTCCATGCTGACTTTTGCCAGGTTGTTGCAGCAGATCAGCACGCCGTTGTCAGCGGTGGTCAGCAGCGCCGGCTTGAGCAGGCTCTGATAGTCGCGCAGCAGGTCGACGGTGCCGAAGGCGCTCTTGGCCCAAGCGGGCGGGTCAAGCAGCACCAGATCGTATTGACGCTGGTCGAGGCGCTGATAGCTCGGCAGTTTCTGTCCGCGTCGCTGGCTGATCGGCAGGCCGGCGAGCTGACGGATCGCCGGGAAGTAATCGGACTGGATGAATTGCATCTCGGGCAATTGCGGGTTGAGCAGGCCGTTTTCTCGGCCGACTGCCAGATTGCCTTCGGCGAAGTCGAGGTTACACACCTCGCGCGCACCACCGGCAGCGGCACTCAGGCCGACGCCACAGGTGTAGGCAAACAGGTTGAGCACACTTTTGCCCTTGGCGTGATCCTTGACCCAGCCACGGGTGTTGCGCAGGTCGAGAAACAGCAGCGGATCCTGCCCGGCATGCCGCCCGCGCACGCGATAGTTCAGGCCCCATTCGTGGCCGACCAGATCCGCCAGTGCGGCGGCGTCGGCTTTGTAGACGCTGTCTTCGCGATCGATGCGCGAGTTGCCCCGGGAGCGGTCGTTGTAGACCAGCAGGGTGTCAAAGCCCAGGGTCTGATTGACCATGGCGTGCAGTTGCAGCAGGTCGTCACGCTGCAGCGTCTGGTGAAAACTTTGCACCAGCAATTGCGGACCGTAGCGGTCAACGGTCAGGCCACCGGCGCCTTCCTGGCTGCCGTGGAACAGCCGGTAGCAATCGGTGCCCTGGCTGTGCAGCTCAGCGAGCAGGTTCTGGCGTTTATCGAGGGCGGCGCGCAGCGCCTGATTCAAGGAAGACATGCGTGCGCCTTGCTGGTGAGAATGGGGGCGCGGGAGTTTAGCAGTTTGGCGGGCAACCGAGTTAAGCCCTTCGCGAGCAAGCCCGCTCCCACAAGGGGGCTGATTTACACCATGGATTCCCTGTGGGAGCGGGCTTGCTCGCGAAGCTTTTCAGGTCAGCACTCCCATCCGCCGCTTGGCCCGCTGCACCGAACCGTTGCGCATCGCCCAGCGCAGCATCGGCGCACTGCGCTTGACACTGGCGCGGATCAGCTGGCGTTGCAGCGGGTTCTGCCGTATCCCGAACATGTCACTGGCCCAGTCCGGCAACAGATCGATGCCGGCCTTCATCATCAAGTCGCCAAACGGTCGGGCCAGCACGCTCGGGGCCGGGGCATCGAGCAGCAGGCGCAGGACTTCGCGGCTGCGCTCATCACAGAGCAGTTGCGGGCGCATGCATTGCAGATAGTCGGCCACGGCCTGCCGCGATTTCGGCACGTCCCGCGCACCCAGGCGCTCCGCGACCACGGCGATTTCCGCGTAGTAACGATCCTGATCCGCCGCCGACAATTGCGGGTTGCGGTAACGCAAATGCGCCGCAAGAAAGTGACTGACCTCGGCCACATGCACCCACGTCAGCAGGTCCGGATCGCTGGCCGCGTAAGGCCGGCCATCCGGCGCAGTGCCGACCACTTGCAGGTGAATGGTGCGCACTTTGTCGATCAGCCATTCGGCGTCGCGGCGCGAGCCGAAGGTGGTGCCGGAGACAAACTGACTGGTGCGGCGCAAACGACCGAGCATGTCCTGACGAAAATTCGAATGGTCCCAGACCCCGGCCAGCGCCAGCGGATGCAAGGCTTGCAACAACAACGCGCTGATGCCGCCGATCAGCATGCTGCTGAAATCGCCATGCACTTGCCAACTGACCGAGTCCGGCCCGAACAGCCCGGGATCGCCCTTGGGGTTTTCCAGGTCGAGCTGACCGAGGGACAGCCCCGTCAGGCTCATGAGTTGGTTTTCGATACGGCTGCGGATGAATTCCATGACAACTCATTGCGGGTGGACGGGCGCGGCCGGGTGACCGCGCCGCGGACGTTACTGATTCAGGCGCTTGTCGATCAAACCTTGCACCACGCTCGGATCGGCCAAGGTCGAGGTGTCACCGAGGCTGTCGAGTTCGTTGCAGGCGATCTTGCGCAAGATGCGCCGCATGATCTTGCCTGAACGGGTTTTCGGCAAGGCCGGCGCCCACTGGATCAGGTCCGGTTTGGCGAAGCTGCCGATTTCCTTGCTGACGTGGGCGAGCAATTCTTTCTTCAGCTCATCGCTCGGTTCGACGCCGTTCATGGGGGTGACGAAGGCGTAGATGCCCTGGCCTTTGACGTCGTGCGGGTAACCGACCACGGCCGCCTCGGCGATGCTGTCGTGCAGCACCAGCGCGCTTTCCACTTCGGCGGTGCCGATGCGGTGGCCGGAGACGTTGATCACGTCATCGATGCGTCCGGTGATCCAGTAGTCGCCGTCCTCGTCGCGGCGTGCGCCGTCGCCAGTGAAGTAATAGCCGGGGTAGGGTTTGAAATAGGTGTCGACCATCCGTTGCGGGTCGCCGTAGACGCTGCGGATCTGCGCCGGCCAACTCGACTTGATCGCCAGCACGCCGCTGCCGGCGCCTTTGATTTCCTTGCCGTGCTCGTCGAGCAGCACTGGTTGCACACCGAACATCGGCTGTGTGGCGCAACCCGGCTTGATTCGTTGCGCACTGACCAGCGGGCTGAGCATGATGCCGCCGGTTTCGGTCTGCCACCAGGTATCGACAATTGGGCAGCGCTGCTCGCCGACCACGTTGAAATACCATTCCCACGCTTCCGGGTTGATTGGCTCACCGACACTGCCGAGTAATCTGAGGCTGGCGCGCGACGTTTCCTTTAACGGTTCGGCACCTTCACGCATCAACGCGCGCAGGGCGGTCGGCGCGGTGTAGAAGATGTTGACGTGGTGTTTGTCGATCACCTGCCAGAAGCGCGAAGTGCTCGGATAACTCGGCACGCCTTCGAAAATCAGCGTGGTCGCGCCGTTGGCCAGCGGGCCGTAGACGATGTAACTGTGGCCGGTGACCCAGCCGACGTCGGCGGTGCACCAGAACACCTCGCCCTCGCGGTAATCGAGCACGTATTTGAAGGTCATCGCCGCTTGCAGCAGGTAGCCGCCGGTGGTGTGCAGCACGCCCTTGGGCTTGCCGGTGCTGCCGGAGGTATAAAGGATGAACAGCGGATCCTCGGCGTCCATCGGCTCCGGTGGGCAGTTATCGCTGACGTCACGCACGGCCTGGTGATACCAGAGGTCACGACCCTCGAGCCAATTGACCTTGCCCTGAGTGCGCTCGACTACGACGACGGTGCTGACGTCCGGGCAGCTTTGCAGGGCCTTGTCGACGTTGTGCTTGAGCGGCACGAACTTGCCGCCGCGCACGCCTTCATCGGCGGTGATCACGGTGCGGCAGTCGGCGTCGAGAATGCGGTCGCGCAATGAGTCCGGGGAGAAACCGCCAAACACCACCGAGTGAATCGCGCCGATTCGCGCGCAGGCGAGCATGGCGTAGGCCGCCTCGGGGATCATCGGCATGTAGATGCACACCCGATCACCTTTTTTCACCCCACGGCTTTTCAGCACATTGGCCAGGCGGCAGACGTGATGGTGAAGTTTTTTGTAGGTGATCTGCGCTGATTCGGCCGGGTCGTCGCCTTCCCAGAGGATCGCGGTCTGCTCGCCGCGCTGGGCGAGGTGGCGGTCGATGCAGTTGTAACTGACGTTCAGTTGGCCGCCGGCAAACCAGGACGCTTCACCGGTTTTCAGGTCGTAACGCTGAACGGTCTGCCACGGTGTGCTCCAGTCGAGGAAGCGCGTGGCCTGTTCGGCCCAGAAGGCGCTGGGGTGTTCAATCGATTCGCGGTACAGGCGCTTGTAGTCGTCCTGACTCAACTGCGCAGCCCGGCGGACGGCATCGGCTTTGGGGAACGTGCTGATATCGAACATGACGGTTCCTTATTCTTGTTGTGCGAAGAATAAAGATGCGCCGAGAGGTCGACAGGTTCAAGCCGGATTCGGAATCTGATTTTGAATGCACCTTAAACAACTGTGGGAGGGGGCTTGCTCCCGAATGCGGTGTATCAGTCAACATTTCTGCTGAATGACACATCGCATTCGGGAGCAAGCCCCCTCCCACAGGGTTACAGCGGTGCCATCAAATCACCCGCGGTGACGACCGCGGAAGTAGTTGATCAGGCCCTGGGTGGAAGCATCGTCAGCGACGGTTTCATCATTGCCGACCAGACGGTTGTAAACGCCTTTGCCCAGTTCCTTGCCCAGTTCCACGCCCCACTGGTCGAAGGCGTTGATGCCCCAGACCACGCTCTGCACGAACACTTTGTGCTCATACATGGCGACCAGCGCGCCGAGGCGACGCGGGCTGATGCGTTCGACCACAAGGGTGTTGCTCGGACGGTTGCCCGGGATCACCTTGTGCGGCGCGAGTTTGTGCACCTGCTCTTCGCTCATGCCTTTTTCGCGCAGTTCGGCTTCGGCTTCCGGCAGGGTCTTGCCGAGCATCAGCGCCTGGCTCTGCGACAGGCAGTTGGCGTACAGCCACTGATGGTGGTCGGAGACCGGGTTGAAACTGACGATCGGCACGATGAAATCGGCCGGGATCAGTTGGGTGCCCTGGTGCAGCAACTGGTGATAAGCGTGCTGACCGTTGCAGCCGACGCCGCCCCAGATCACCGGGCCGGTATCGGTCGACACCGAAGTGCCGTCCTGACGCACGCTCTTGCCGTTGGATTCCATGTCCAGCTGTTGCAAGTGCTTGGTGATGTTACGCAGGTAGTGGTCGTACGGCAGGATCGCGTGGCTTTGCGCGCCCCAGAAGTTGCCGTACCAGACGCCGAGCAGGGCCAGCAGCACCGGCATGTTCTGTTCGAACGGTGCGCTCTGGAAATGCTGGTCCATGGTGTAGGCACCGGACAGCAGTTCCTTGAAGTTGGACATGCCGATGGCCAAAGCAATCGGCAGACCGATGGCCGACCACAGCGAGTAACGACCGCCGACCCAGTCCCACATCGGGAAGATGTTTTCTTCACGGATGCCGAACGCAACGGCCGCAGCGTTGTTGCTCGATACCGCGATGAAGTGGCGATACAGCTCGGCTTCCGAACCACCCTGAGCCAGATACCAGGCGCGGGCGGCCTGAGCGTTCTTCAGGGTTTCGAGGGTGTTGAACGATTTCGACGAAACGATGAACAGTGTGGTTTCGGCGCGCAACTTTTGCGTCAGTTCGTGGAACTCACTGCCGTCGATGTTCGCCAGGTAATGGCAACGCACGCCTTTCTGCGCGTAGGACAACAGCGCTTCGGAGACCAGCTCCGGGCCGAGGAACGAACCACCGATGCCGATGTTGACCACGTCAGTGATCGGCTTCTCGGTGTAACCACGCCACAGACCGTCGTGGATGCGGCCGACCAGATCCGTGATCTGGTTCAGCACCTTGTGCACTTCCGGCATCACGTTGACGCCGTTGACCGACAGCTTGTCGCCCACCGGGCGGCGCAGAGCGGTGTGCAGCGCCGGGCGGCCTTCGGAGGCGTTGACGATTTCGCCGTCGAACAGCGCTTTGATCGCGCCTTTCAGATCGACTTCATTGGCCAGGCCCACCAGCAGGTTGCGGGTTTCGGCGTTGATCAGGTTCTTCGAATAATCGAGAAACAGTCCGCAGCTGCTGAGCGTGAATTGATTGAAGCGCTGCGGATCGGCGTTGAAGGCTTCGCGCATGCTGAAATCCTGCATGGCTTGGCGGTGATCTTTCAACGCTTGCCAGGCAGGCAGAGCGGTAACGTCATGAGGAGTGCGGTAGTACGCCATCGCTGCGGTTTTCCTTTTTACTTGAACGGCCTTTTGAACACAGAACAGACCGATACGCCATGTTTGGGCGAGGGTCAAATGCGTCGACACGATTTTTCAACGCAGGGCGAATACAGTAAACCTCGCGCTGCGATCTGTCTTGACTTCTTCTGACCTGTTCCCTGTACTTTTTTAACATCAATACCGGGAACGGGCCGACCAACGGAAGGGGAGTGACGCGTCGAAGCGGCTCAGGCCACCTGAACCGGAATGGCGTTGCTGGTGTGGCTGAGCTCATTGCCTGGCGCCATGTACAGCATGCGCGGCTTGAAATTCAGCAGTTCCGCTTCGCTGTAATGGGCGTAGGCGCAAATGATCACGCGGTCGCCGACCTTGGCTTTGTGCGCGGCTGCGCCGTTCACCGAAATCATCCGCGAACCTTCTTCGCCACGAATCGCGTAGGTGGTGAAACGCTCGCCATTGTCGACGTTATAAATCTGGATCTGCTCGTACTCACGGATGCCGGACAAGTCCAGCCACTCGCCATCAATGGCGCAGGAACCTTCGTAATCGAGTACCGCGTGAGTGACTTCGGCGCGGTGCAGCTTGGCCTTGAGCATGATGGCGTGCATGAGGGATTTCCCGGGTTGGAAGCAAACGGCGGGCAGTGTGCCCGAAGGCTTTGGGGGCGGCAATATGGCTTGAAATGCAAATTTCAGAACACTGAAAAACACTGTGGGAGCGAGCCTGCTCGCGAAAGCGTCGGAACAGTCGACATCGTTGTCAGCTGACAAATCGCGTTCGCGAGCAGGCTCGCTCCCACAGGGGTATTGCGGTGTTGGTTAAGTCGGGCTATCGAGGTTCAGGTGCAGGTTGTCGATCAACCGTGTGGTGCCGAGGAACGCGGCCACCAGAATCACCAGATCGCGGTCTTCAGCCGTTGCCGGACGCAAGGTCAGGGCATGACGGATTTCCAGGTAATCCGGACGCAGGCCGGCGGCTTCCAGCTGTTGCACCTGGGCTGCGATCAGCGCCGGAAAATCACGCTCGCCTTGTTTGATCGACTCGGCAATCGCGCTCAGGGTGCGGTAGACCACTGGCGCCACCGCGCGTTGATCTTCGCTGAGGAAGCCGTTGCGCGACGACAGCGCCAGGCCATCGGCCGCACGCACGGTGGGTTCGCCGATGATCTGGATCGGCATGTTCAGGTCATGCACCAGCGCGCGGATCACCGCCAGTTGCTGGAAGTCTTTCTGGCCGAAGATCGCCAGATCCGGCTGGACCATGTTGAACAGCTTGCTGACCACCGTCGCCACACCTTCGAAGTGCCCCGGACGGCTGGCGCCACACAGGCCTTCAGACAGTTGCGGCACGCTGACCCGGGTCTGCCCGGCCATGCCGTCGGGGTACATTTCTTCGACGGTCGGGGCGAACAGCAAGTGGCAGCCGGCTTGCAGCAGCTTTTCCTGATCCGCCGCCAGGGTGCGCGGGTACTTGTCGAGGTCTTCGCCGGCGCCGAACTGCAGCGGGTTGACGAAAATGCTCGCGACCACGAAATCCACGCGCTGAGTGGCTTTGGTGATCAGCGCAATGTGGCCGCTATGCAGGTTGCCCATGGTCGGCACGAAGCCGATGCGCTTGCCTTCACTGCGGGCGCGCGCCACGGCGGCGCGAAGTTCGCGTACGGTTTTAACGGTGTTCATGCAGAGAATCCGTGTTCGATCCCAGGGAAAGTAACGCCTTTGACTTCGTTGACGTAGGCCTTCAGTGCGGACTGGATGCTGTCCTGACCCTGCATGAAGTTCTTGACGAATTTCGGCACGCGGCCGGTGATCGACAGGCCGAGCATGTCGTGCAGCACCAGTACCTGGCCGTCGGTATCGCTACCGGCGCCGATGCCGATGACCGGAATCTTCACGGCCTGGCTGATTTCGGCGGCCAGTTCGCTCGGCACGCATTCCAGCAGCAGCATGGCTGCGCCGGCCTGTTCCAGCGAGATCGCGTCGGCACGCATCTGCCGCGCCTGGTTCTCGTTGCGGCCCTGCACTTTATAGCCGCCAAGAATGTTCACCGCTTGTGGGGTCAGGCCCATGTGCGCGCAGACCGGCACACCGCGCTCGGCCAGCAGGCGGATCGACTCCGCCAGCCACAGCGCACCTTCGACCTTGATCATGTGCGCGCCGGCCTGCATCAGCATGGCGCTGTTGGTCAGGGTTTGCTCAATAGTGGCGTTGGCCATGAATGGCAGGTCGGCCAGGATCAGGGCATCGGTGTTGCCGCGTTTGACGCAGGCGGTGTGGTAGGCCATTTCTGCGATGGTCACCGGCAAGGTGCTGTCGTGCCCTTGCAGAACCATGCCGAGGGAGTCGCCCACCAGCAGCACTTCGACACCGGCCTCGTTGCAGGCGTGGGCGAAGGTCGCGTCATAGCAGGTCAGCATGGTGATCTTTTCACCTTTCTGCTTGAGGCTCTGGAGCGTGGTCAGGGTGATGGCTGGCATGTAAAAAATCCTCGTTCAGGCGCTCTGGAAACTACTGCGAGTAACGCGCGTGATTCTTCGTCTACTCAGGCGCACGCTCTTTTGTCGTGCTTATAAGGCCTGGATTGCGCCCGTATGTGCCGGGTTGGCGGCAGCGGGACGCCTATAGTCGTGAGGAGCCAAGCGGAAGTCAATTGCGTGTGTTACCGCATTGTTACGAGGGGAGTGTTACCGGCGTTACTGATGCGATTCAGCGGCGCGGCGGGCCTGATTGGCGGGTTTTTTGTCCGACAAAAAAACAGAATTGGAATACTCGATGTGGGAGCGGGCTTGCTGGCGAAAGCGGTGGGTCTGTTGACTGATTGAGTGTCTGACACGACCTTTTCGCGAGCAAGCCCGCTCCCACAGGGGGAGTGGTTTCAAGCGTGCGCGAGGCGTTCCAAGCCTACGAACGGGCAGGCGGCGAGCAGATCGGACAGCGCGCGGCCATCGGCCAGGCGCAGGTCTGCGGGAGCCAGTTCGGCCAGGGGATAGAGCACGAACGCCCGTTCCTGAATTTGATAATGCGGGACTTTCAGGCGTGGCTCGTCGATAAGCCGATCGCCGAACAGCAGGATATCCAGATCAAGCGTGCGCGGGCCCCAGCGTTCGAGGCGTTCGCGGCCCTGGTCGTTCTCGATGGCTTGCAGCGCATCGAGCAAATCGAGCGGCGCGAGATCACTGTCGAGGGCGGCGACCGCGTTGGTGTAACGCGGTTGTCCCGGCAGCAGTGAATCGCTCTGATAGAACGCCGAAACACCAGCAAGGGAAGTCTGCGGCAATTGCCCCAGCGCGCTGAGCGCGCTGCGCAATTGTTCGGCCGGGTCAGCGAGGTTGCTGCCCAGGCCGATATAGATGCGTTCCATGCCTTATTCGCCCGACGCGCTCGGAGCTCCGGCGCGCTTGCGCTTGGAACCGCTGCTGCGGCGACGTTTGCGCGGCGCGCCGCTGCCGTCATCGCCCTTGCCGCTGAGTTCGCGAATCATCTCGCGACGCTCGCTGTCGTTGGCGTCCTGATAATCCGTCCACCATTCGCCCAGACCGTCGGTCTGCTCGCCAGCGCTTTCACGCAGCAGCAGGAAGTCGTAACCGGCGCGGAAACGTGGATTGTCCAGCAGCAGGTCGGCGCGCTTGCCGCTGCGGCGTGGCAGGCGTTCCTGCATGTCCCAGATCTCGCGGATCGGCATGGTGAAACGTTTCGGAATCGCGATGCGCTGGCACTGTTCGGCGATCAGCTCGTGGGCACCTTCCTGCATCGCCGGGATCGGCGGCATGCCACGTTCCTGCAAGCGCAATACGCGAGCCGGCAGGGCAGGCCAGAGCAGGGCGGCAAACAGGAATGCCGGGGTTACCGGTTTGTTCTGCTTGATGCGCAGGTCGGTGTTGGTCAGCGCTTCGCTGATCAGCGTGTGGGTGTATTCCGGGTTGTGCTCCAGTGCGTCGGCACTGGCCGGGAACAGCGGGGCGAACAGTTGCAGATCGACCAGCATCTCGAACGTGATCGCGCCATGGCCGGAGAGGAACAGCTTGAGCACTTCCTCGAACAGGCGGGCCGACGGGATCTCGCGCAGCATCGGCGCCAGTTCGCGAATCGGCTGCACGGTGTGTTTTTCGATGCCGAAATTCAGCTTGGCGGCGAAACGCACGGCACGCAGCATGCGCACCGGGTCTTCCTGGTAACGCTGCTTCGGATCGCCGATCAGGCGGATCAGGTGATTGCGGATGTCGTGTACGCCGTTGGCGTAATCGAGAATGCGCTCGCTGACCGGATCGTAATACAAGGCGTTGATGGTGAAGTCGCGGCGTTGCGCGTCTTCTTCCAGGGTGCCGTAGACGTTGTCACGCAGAATCCGCCCGCTCTCGTTACGCGAAGACTGGTTGCTGTCCTCGTCGTCTTCATTGACCGGGTGATTGGCGCGGAAGGTCGCGACTTCGATGATTTCGCGACCGAAATGAATGTGCACCAGTTTGAAGCGGCGACCGATGATCCGCGCATTGCGGAATTCGGCACGGACTTGCTCGGGGGTGGCGCTGGTTGCGACGTCGAAGTCCTTGGGCGTGATGCCCAGCAGCATGTCTCGCACGCAACCACCGACCAGATAGGCCTGGTAGCCGGCGCCCTGCAAGCGTTCGACGATATTGACCGCATAGCGGCTGAATTGCCCCTTCTGCAGCGAATGTTGGCCGCTGTTGAGCACTTCAGGGGTGCTGCGGATGTGTTGCGTACGACGCACGGGAGTTCGGAATGACTGGAACAGCTTCTTCAGCATGGGATGCACTGTTTGAAGGAATGTTCGGCCATACCAAAGAATGACCGCATGATGGGCGCAGATTCTAGCATTTAGTCGGGGGATGGTGTAGGACGCAGCGGATTTGCGCTGTAAGTCGCAGGCTAAAGGCTTTGGGGGCGGGTTTTTGCGGGGGGGAAGAAACTACGAGGGGAGCCGAAGCTCCCCCAGAAGTAGTTGCGTGCTCTTTTTATTATTGATTCGGGCTTCTTGTTTTTGTTGAGTGCCCTCGCCATGAAGCTTTTCCTTCATGACCCTCCCAATCGGGAGCCAAGAGCAAACGGATTGCTTTGGTCGCTGTGTTGCAGTGATCTTGCGATCCAACCAGTACAGGCTCTGTCTTAGGACAGTTTTTGTTGTTCTCGGCCTGGTCGTGGGGCTAGCCCCAAATACAACGCCTCTCCAAAAGAATCAGTTAGCTGCGCCTCTCGCCGTCTTGTTTTTATTGTGCGTGAGTCGATTCGTCTTATTTTTATTGTCTTGTGCATTGCTTGTTATTGTTCTTGTACCAAACATATAGCAGGTGCCGTGCCAACTTTTGCGAAGCCCAATAAAACAAGGGGTTAGGTCGATATAACGGTTTTCTCGGGGCGAAAAAAAGCCGGGGTTTCGTTACCGATAACCCCGGCTTCTGTTACGTGAAAGGACTGAGGTAACAGTTTTTTCACATCTTCAAGCGTTACGCGCACACTCGACAGGTAACGTTCAGCTCTCGCTGGCGACCCCGGTCTTGCGCCGTGGAATGCCCAGGCGCTGACGGCGTTCCCACAGGCACTTGCGGCTGACGCCCAGTTTGCGCGCCAGTTCGGTCTCGGTCATGTGGTCCTGATGCTCAAGAACGAAGTGCTGGAAGTAATCTTCCAGCGACAGGTCCTCGGTCGGCTCATGGCTGCTGTTGCTGGTGTTACCTGCGGTTTGCGCAGGCAAGCCGATGAACTCGTCGTCTTCCAGATCGCTCAACTCGATGTCGATGCCCAGCAGGTCGGCAGAGATTTCCGGGCTTTCGCTCAGGATCACTGCGCGCTCGACTGCGTTTTCCAGCTCGCGCACGTTACCCGGCCAGGAATAGTGCCGGATGGCCTGTTCGGCATCGGCGGCAAATTTCAGGTCGGTACGGTTGATGCGCGCACTCTGGCGAGCGAGGAACGCGGTGGCGATTTCGTTGACGTCGGCGCCACGTTCACGCAGGGCCGGCAATTTCAGGGCAATCACGTGCAGACGGTAATACAGGTCTTCACGGAACTGACCGATTTTCGCCAGGCTCTTGAGGTCGCGGTGGGTCGCGGCGATCAAACGCACATCGACCTTTTGCGACTGCACCGAACCGACGCGGCGAATCTCGCCTTCCTGCAGCACGCGCAGCAGACGGGCCTGGGCTTCCAACGGCAGTTCGCCGATCTCGTCGAGGAACAGCGTGCCGCCGTCCGCCGCTTCCACCAGACCGGCGCGACCGGCGCTGGCGCCAGTGAACGCGCCTTTTTCGTGGCCGAACAGTTCGGACTCGATCAGGCTTTCCGGAATGGCAGCGCAGTTCACCGAAATCATCGGTGCCTTGGCGCGCTTGGACAGGTTGTGCAGGGCGCGGGCCACCAGCTCTTTACCGGTGCCGGATTCGCCCTGGATCAGGACATTGGAATCGGTCGGTGCGACTTTGCGAATCTTGCTGTACAGATCCTGCATCGGCGGGCACGAGCCAATGATGCCGATCTCGCCGTTGCTGTTGTCGACAGACGACTTGCCGCTGCCATTGGCTGCTTTGCCGGCAGGCACTTCGCCGGCGGCAGGCGTCGACTGGTGATCACGCAGGATCCGCGCGACCGCCTGAAGCATTTCATCGTGATCGAAAGGCTTGGCGATGTAGTCCACCGCGCCCATCTTCATCGAGTCGACCGCCGAGCGCAGGCTGGCGTAGCTGGTCATGATCAGCACCGGTTTGCCCTGGCCAAGCTTGATCAGCTCGGTGCCGGGGGCGCCAGGCAGGCGCAGGTCGCTGACGATCAGATCGAATGTGGGAATACTGAAGCGTTCTTGTGCTTCCTGCACAGAACCGGCTTCGCTGACCTGATACTGGTTACGTTCCAGCAGGCGGCGCAAGGCGGAGCGGATAATGGTTTCGTCTTCGACGATCAAAATGTGCGGCATTGATTCGATACTCTCGACGGTCTCAGTTCACAGCGGACGTCGCTTCGACATGACGCGGTAAGGTCACCCGGATACGGGTGCCGCGCTGGCTTTGTACATCAGCCGGGCTGTCGATGGTGATTTGTCCATAATGCTCTTCAACGATGGAATAGACCAGTGCAAGGCCCAGTCCGGTACCTTCACCCGGATCCTTGGTGGTGAAGAAAGGTTCGAACAATCTGTCCATGATGTTCTGCGGAATACCACTGCCTTCGTCTTCGACGATCAGATCGACCGTGTGTTCGCCGGCTTCACTCTTGACCCGTACGGCACTGTGCGGCGGCGAGGCGTCGCGGGCATTGGAGAGCAGATTGATCAGCACCTGGGCGAGGCGCTGCGGATCGCCTTCGACCCAGTGATCGGGGTCGCACAGGTTGTAGAACTGCACTTCGAAGTTGCGCCGGTTCAGCGCCAGCAGGCCAATTGCATCCTGCGCGACTTCGGCCAGACAGACGGGTTCGTCGCTGTGCTGGTGGCTGCCGG
Source organism: Pseudomonas sp. FW305-3-2-15-E-TSA4 (assembly GCF_058787295.1). Lineage (NCBI taxonomy): Bacteria > Pseudomonadati > Pseudomonadota > Gammaproteobacteria > Pseudomonadales > Pseudomonadaceae > Pseudomonas > Pseudomonas sp. FW305-3-2-15-E-TSA4. The sequence continues at coordinate 28,857 of NZ_JBYSZP010000028.1, forward strand.
CATGGGCGAAGCTCATCAGCGACTGCACGATGCGTGACACGCGCTTGGTCTGTTCGAGAATCTGCCCGCTGATTTCCGTCAGTTCGCCATCTTCTTCACGCTCTTCGCGCAGGTTCTGCGCCAGACAGGCGATGCCGGTGATCGGGTTGCCGATTTCATGGGCCACACCCGCCGCCAGTCGGCCGATGCTCGCCAGACGTTCTGAGTGCACCAGTTTGTCTTCGAGCATCTGCGTTTCGGTCAGGTCTTCCACCAGCAGCACCAGGCCGCTGTTGCCCGGGGCCAACGGTTCATCGATCGCCGCTTTGTGCAGATTGAGCCAGCGGGTCTGGCCGTCGAGGGCCAGGTGCTGCTTGTGCAAATGTTCATCGGGCAGGTTGATGAAGCCTTGCAGCAATTGCTTCCACGGATTGGCGATGGTGCTCAGGCGCGAACCGACCACCCGTTGCGCGGCGATGCCGGTGAGTTCTTCCATGGCCTTGTTCCACATCAGGATCTCTTGATCCTTGGCCAGCGAGCAGACACCCATCGGTAGCTCCTGCAGCGTCTGGCGGTGGTAGCGGCGCAAGGCGTCGAGTTCGGCGGCCAGCCCGGTGAGGCGCGAGTGGTAGTCCTCGAGACGGCTTTCGATGAAGTGGATGTCTTCGGTTACGTAGTTTTCGCCGCCAGCCTTGTACGGCAGGAAGGTTTCGACCATGTCCTGCGCCACGCTCGGGCCCATCAGGCCGGAGAGGTTGGCTTCGATGCGGTCGCGCAAGCGGCGCAAGGCATAAGGACGGCGTTCGTCGAACGGCAGATAGAGGTCGCGTAGGGCCTGCTCGACTTCTTTCTGCGCCGCCTTGGCGCCCAGCGGTTTGGCCAGTTGCGTGGCGAACTCCTGGGGCGAGGCGGCGTGCAGTTCGCGACGTTGCGGACGGCGTACGTTATCCACCGCGCAGGCTTCGGCGGCGCTGGCTTCTTCAGGGCTGGCGTTGGTGAACAGAGAGATCAGGGTGAACATCAGCACGTTGGCCGCCAGCGAGGCAATGGCCGCCATGTGCCAGCTGGTGTCGTCCAGCACGTAGATCATGTTCAGCAGTGGAATGTAGAAACCCTGCAGGTTGCCGACCAGCGGCAACAGCATGGTCACCACCCACACCAGAATCCCCGCCAGCAAGCCGGCGATAAAGCCGCGCCGGTTGGCGGTCGGCCAGTACAGCACCGAGAGCACGCCGGGCAGGAACTGCAAGGTGGCGACGAAGGCGACGATGCCGAGGTTGGCCAGATCCTGCCCGGCGCCGAGCATCAGGTAAAAGCAGAAGCCAGCCATGATGATCGCGACGATCAGCGCCCGGCGGGTCCACTTCAGCCAGCGGTAGATATTGCCTTCGGCCGGCGGCTGATAGAGCGGCAGCACCAGATGGTTCAGGGCCATGCCCGACAGCGCCAGGGTGGTGACGATGATCAAGCCACTGGCCGCCGATAATCCGCCGACGTACGCCAGCAAGGCCAGCGGTTTGCTGTTGGCGGCAATGCCGATGCCGAGGGTGAAGTATTCCGGGTCAGTGGTGGCGCCGAGCTTCAGGCCGGCCCAGAGAATCAACGGCACCGCCAGACTCATCAGCAACAGGAACAGCGGCAGGCCCCAACTGGCACTGACCAGCGAGCGCGGATTGAGGTTTTCGGTGAAGGTCATGTGGTACATGTGCGGCATCACGATCGCCGAGGCGAAGAACACCAGCAACAGCGTGCGCCACGGCCCTTCCTGCAGCGGCGTGTGCAGCGCGGCGAGGGCGGTCTGGTTTTGCAGCAGCCACAGTTCAAGCTGTTGCGGGCCGTCGAACACGCCGTACAGCGCATAGAGGCCGACGCCGCCGAGGGCTATCAGTTTGATCACCGATTCGAAGGCAATCGCGAACACCAGCCCTTCGTGTTTCTCGCGGGTGGCGATATGCCGGGAGCCGAAAAAGATCGTGAACAGAATGATCAGCGCACAGAACGCCAGCGCGACGCGGCTCTGGATCGGCTCGCCGGTGAGGATGCCGATGGAATCGGCCACCGCCTGAATCTGCAATGCCAGCAGCGGCAGTACGCCGATCAGCATGAAGATCGTGGTCAGCGCGCCGGCCCAGGTGCTGCGGAAGCGGAAGGCGAACAGGTCCGCCAGCGACGACAGTTGATAGGTGCGGGTGATTTTCAGGATCGGATACAGCAGCACCGGTGCCAGCAGAAACGCGCCGGACACCCCGAGATAACTGGAGAGAAAACCGTAGCCGTACTGATAGGCCAGCCCCACCGTGCCGTAAAACGCCCAGGCACTGGCATAGACCCCCAGCGACAGGGTGTAGGTCAGCGGGTGGCGAATGATCGCTCGCGGGATCATGCCCCGTTCGCTGATCCAGGCGACGCCGAACAGCACCGTCAGGTACGCGGCGCTGACCAGGATCATCTGAGTCAGGCTAAAGCTCATCGGCATCTTTTTGGCTCTGCAGGATGAAGGTCACGACAATCAGGATCAACCAGAGCAGATACGGCCGATACCAGGCGCCCGTGGCGTCGATCCACCAATCCATGATGGCTGGTGAAAACAGATAGATTCCCACGACCAGAAGCAGGACCAAGCGATAGATGTACATCCCGGCCTCTCTTTTTTATGCGCGTGCCCGAAAACGTGCGGCGATGGTAACGGATGGGCGCGCCACTGCAAGTGTCGTCATTGCAGTTGCGCTTCGGGCAGGGTCAGTGTGCGCGGGATCTTCGATGCATCCCAGTGGGCTGCGCCCCATTTCAGCAATTCCTCGGGTGTGGCATGGGCCAGTTCGGCACCGGGGTTTTGCCCCAGCGCACGCAAGGCTCGCAACAGCAGCGGCGTGGCCTGATCGGCCTCAAGCGGCGGCGAACGGTAGGATTTGCCGAGCTTGTTGCCGTCCGGCTGCGTGATCAATGGCAGGTGCAGATAGCGGGGCTGACGCAGGCCCAACAGTTCTTGCAGGTAGAGCTGGCGCGGCGTGGAATCGAGCAGGTCGGCACCGCGCACGATGTCGGTGATGCCTTGCCAGGCGTCATCCAGCACCACCGCCAGTTGATAGGCGTAGAGGCCGTCGCGGCGGCGAATCACGAAATCGCCGACGTCGCGCCCCAGATGCTGGCGGAACTCGCCCTGCACCCGGTCGATGAAGTGGTATTCCAGTTCCGGCACGCGCAGGCGGATCGCCGCGTCTTGCTGCTCATGCCCGGCGTTGCGGCACAAGCCCGGGTACATGCCGTGATACGGCTCCAGTTGCTTGCGCGAACAGGTGCAGGCGTAGGCCAGGCCGTGATTGAACAGACTGTTGAGGACTTCGGCGTAGGCGTCGTGCCGGTCACTCTGGCGCACCATCTCGCCGTCCCATTCGAAACCGTAGCTTTCCAACGCCTTGAGAATGGCCACCTGCGCGCCGGGCTCTTCCCGTGGGGGATCGAGATCTTCCATGCGCACCAGCCAGCGCCCGCCGACCGCGCGTGCGTCGAGATAAGAGGCGAGGGCGGCAACCAGCGAACCGAAGTGCAGGTGGCCACTGGGGGTCGGGGCGAAGCGGCCGATGTAGGCGGGGGCGGTTTTGGCAGTCATGTGGACAATATAACTTTTCAGGATCCGCGCAGATTACCCCTGTGGGAGCGGGCTTGCTCGCGAAAGCGTCGGCTCAGACATCTTTGATGTTGAATGACACACCGAATTCGGGAGCAAGCCCCCTCCCACCAAAAGCGCAAACAGGGCAAAAGGTAGAAACATTACCCTTGTGGGAGCGGGCTTGCTCGCGAAAGCGTCAGTTCAGACAACCTGGATGTTGAATGGCCGGCCGCATTCGGGAGCAAGCCCCCTCCCACAAAAGCAAGGCATAAAGGGCAAAGGCAAAAGGGCAGAAACAAAAACGGAGCGTTCGCACGCTCCGTTTTTCATTCAGGTCGAGATTACTTGCCGACCTGCTTTTCCTTGATTTCCGCCAGGGTCTTGCAGTCGATGCACAGATCCGCAGTAGGACGGGCCTCGAGGCGCTTGACGCCGATTTCGATGCCGCAGGACTCGCACCAGCCGTACTCTTCGTCCTGGATCAGTTCGAGGGTCTTGTCGATCTTCTTGATCAGTTTGCGCTCGCGATCGCGGGCGCGCAGCTCGAGGGCGAATTCTTCTTCCTGGCTGGCACGGTCGGCCGGGTCAGGGAAGTTGGCCGCTTCGTCTTTCATGTGATCAACAGTACGGTCGACTTCCTGCATCAAGTCCTGTTTCCACTTGTTCAGGATCTTGGTGAAGTGCGCGCGCATCGGGGCGCCCATGTACTCCTCGCCTTCCTTCGGAACGTAAGGTTCGAAGCCGCTGATCGTCACTTGCTGCTGTTGCTTTGCTTGGGTGGGCATGAAATGGACCGCCTCTACTCTTGTAATCCATTGCGCAGGATTGCTCCATCACCGACACCTGCCGGCCCTGCGGCTGCAAGCGGGCGAACTTACCAGATCAATTCGGCCTGCGCTACTCCCGGATGTCGAGGCCCCGGCGGGTGGCGCTTGCAGAAGTCTGGCAAGCCATGTCTGACAGTGATGGAGACCTGATCAATCTCTGATTTTAGTCAATCCTGGAGCGTACGCGCATATCGTTACAGTCCAGCGTTCTTGAGGCTGTGACCGCGACGGGTTCTCGCTCGTTCCGGCAGATGGGTAGAATCGTCTCTTTTTCCCCGTCGAAGGAAAACCAATGGCTCAGCCTTACAGTGCGCGCAGTCGTGCGATCGAACCGTTCCATGTAATGGCGCTGCTGGCGCGGGCCAACGAACTGCAGGCCGAAGGTCACGACGTGATCCACCTGGAAATCGGCGAGCCGGACTTCACCACGGCCGAGCCGATCATCCGTGCCGGGCAGGCTGCGCTGACGGCGGGCAAGACCCGCTACACCGCCGCGCGGGGTATTCCCGAGTTGCGCGAGGCGATTTCCGGGTTCTATCAGACACGTTACGGTTTGAACATCGATCCACGACGGATCCTGATCACGCCGGGTGGCTCCGGCGCCCTGTTGCTGGCCAGTGCCTTGCTTGTCGATCCTGGCAAACACTGGCTGCTGGCGGATCCGGGCTACCCGTGCAACCGGCACTTCCTGCGTCTGGTCGAAGGCGCGGCACAACTGGTGCCGGTCGGGCCGGACGTGCGTTACCAACTGACTCCGGATCTGGTGGCGCGGCACTGGGACCACGACAGCGTCGGTGCCTTGGTGGCGTCGCCAGCCAACCCCACCGGAACCATCCTGACCCGCGATGAACTGGCCGGGTTATCCACAGCGATCAAGGCGCGGCACGGGCATCTGGTGGTGGACGAGATCTATCACGGTCTGACTTACGGCACCGATGCCGCCAGTGTGCTGGAAGTCGATGACAGCGCCTTTGTCCTCAATAGTTTCTCCAAATATTTCGGCATGACCGGTTGGCGTCTCGGCTGGCTGGTGGCGCCGGATGCGGCCGTCAGTGAGCTGGAAAAACTCGCCCAGAACCTGTACATCAGCGCCCCGAGCATGGCGCAGTATGCCGCTTTGGCCTGCTTCGAGCCGGACACCATCAGCATCCTCGAGGAGCGCCGCGCCGAATTTGGCCGCCGCCGCGACTTCCTTCTGCCGGCACTGCGCGAGTTGGGTTTCAACATCGCCGTCGAGCCGGAAGGGGCGTTTTACTTGTACGCCGATATCAGCCAGTTCGGCGGTGATGCCTTCGCGTTCTGCCGTCATTTCCTCGAAACCGAGCACGTTGCCTTCACCCCGGGCCTGGATTTCGGGCGTTATCAGGCCAGCCACCATGTGCGTTTCGCTTACACGCAAAACCTCCCTCGCTTACAGGAAGCGGTGGAACGTATCGCTCGCGGCTTGAAGAGCTGGCAAGGCTGATGCGCTTTTATCCGGCTCTGGAAGAGGCGCGGCTGATTCGCCGCTACAAACGTTTTCTGGCGGACGTTGAAACGGTCAATGGCGAGCTGTTGACCCTGCACTGCCCGAATACCGGCTCGATGCTTAACTGCCAGGTCGAGGGCGGGCAGGTGTGGTTCAGTCGCTCAAACGACCCGAAACGCAAGCTGCCCGGCACCTGGGAAATCGGTGAAACCCCGCAGGGCCGGCTGTTTTGCGTGAACACCGGCCGCGCCAACGCGCTGGTTGAAGAGGCGCTGCAGGCCGGAGTCATCAGTGAGTTGAACGGCTTCACGGCGCTTAAACGCGAAGTGGCGTACGGTCAGGAAAAGAGCCGCATCGATTTCCGCCTTGAATACCCGAGTGGCCCGGCCTACGTGGAAGTAAAAAGCGTCACGTTAGGCTTCGATGGAACCAACGTGGCGGCGTTTCCCGACGCGGTTACCCAGCGTGGTGCCAAACACCTGCGCGAGCTGGCGCATCTGGCCCGTGACGGTATTCGTGCGGTGCAGTTGTATTGCGTCAATCTCAGCGGCATCGAGGCCGTGCGACCTGCCGAGGAAATCGATTCGGCCTACGCGGATGCCCTGCGCGAGGCCGTTGCATGCGGGGTCGAAGTGCTGGCCTACGGCGTGCGCTTGAACCACGAAGAGATGGTAATCGACCGGCGGCTGGACGTTTTGCTCAACGGTTAAACATCTATCCACAGCCCCTGGGCATCTTCGCGGCAGGGGATGGCGGTCAGCGATTGCCCGGCGCAGGGCCCGGCGACGCATTCACCATCTTCGATCAGAAACAGTGCGCCGTGGGTGGCGCACTGGATCAGGCTGTTGCTCGGGTCGAGAAACTGGTCGGGCTGCCATTCCAGGCCGACGCCACGATGCGGGCAACGATTGAGATAAACATAGGCTTGGCCATTTCGGCGCACGGCAAACAGTTTGTTGCCATCGATGTCGAACCCACGGCTGCCGGCCTCAGCGAGATCGGTACCGGCGCACAAAAACTTCATGGCTATCCTCAAGTGTCGGCTCGTTTCAGGAAATGTCCGAGCTTGACGTTTAAATGCAAACAATTATCAAATGGCCGCCTTCGCCCACTGCGCGCAACCGCCGTCAAGGATACTTGGCCCGCCGGTTCGCTGCCTGGGAAAACTTTTCAAGGAAAGCTGCGTATGCGCCTGATTACCCGCGTTGCCGTGCTGTGTGTCGGACTGCTCGCCAGCCTTCAGGCGACAGCTGCCGATTTGCCACAGCGTTGGGTCAGCGCCGGTGGGGCGCTTTCGGAGTGGGTGAGTGCATTGGGTGGCGAATCCAAACTGGTCGGGGTCGACACCACCAGCCAGCATCCGCAATCGCTGAAGAAGCTGCCCAGCATCGGCTATCAACGCAGTCTCTCGGCAGAAGGCATTCTCAATCTGCGCCCGGACATCCTTATCGGCACCGAAGAAATGGGCCCGCCACCGGTTATCGCTCAAGTGAAAAGCGCCAAGGTACAGGTCGAACTGTTCTCGGCGCAGCCGGATCTGTCGACCCTGGAAAAAAACATCACGCATCTCGGGCAGTTGCTCGGCGCGCAAGCCCAGGCGGCGCAGTTGCTGGAAAGTTATCAACAGCAGCTAACCGCGCAGAAAGCCCGAGTCGCCGAGTTGCAGACCAAACATAAAGCGCCCGGTGTGCTGGTGCTGATCGGGCATGCCGGCGGCAAGCCATTGATTGCCGGCAAGGACACTGCCGCCGACTGGCTGCTGCAACGGGCCGGCGGACATAACCTGGCGACGCATACCGGTTACAAGCCGTTCTCCGTGGAGTCGCTGGCCGGGCTCGATCCTGAAGTGCTGGTGTTCGCTGATCGGGCGTTGAGCGGTGAGGCGGCAAAAGCGGCATTGTTCAAGGAAAACCCCATTCTCAATTCAAGCCGCGCGGCCAAGGCCGGACGGGTGCTGGAGCTGGATCCGACGCTGCTGGTCGGCGGGCTCGGGCCGCGTTTACCGGCGGCACTGAAGGATTTGTCTGACGGCATCTACCCGACCGCGAGCGGCCAATGACCGTACTGGTCAAACCACGAAGCCTGTTTATCGGCCTGGCGCTTCTGTGTTTGCTGGCCATCTGGCTGTCGTTGGCGCTGGGGCCGGTGAGCCTGCCGCTGTTCGATACGTTACGCGCTGCATTGCGCATGGTCGGTGTGCCGTTGGTGCCGGACGGTCTGGAGCAGGCCGAGCTGATCCTCGGGCAGATCCGTCTGCCGCGCACCTTGCTCGGTCTGGCCGTCGGCGGTGTGCTGGCACTGTCGGGTGTGGCGATGCAGGGCTTGTTTCGCAATCCGCTGGCCGATCCCGGGTTGGTCGGGGTTTCCAGTGGGGCAGCGCTGGGTGCGGCGGTGGCGATTGTCGGCGGGTCATTTTTTGGCGGTTTGCCGGAGTGGTTCGGGCCGTACCTGTTGTCGGCGTGCGCGTTTCTCGGTGGACTGGGGGTGACGGCGCTGGTCTATCGGCTCGGTCGGCGCAACGGCCAGACTAACGTCGCGACCATGCTGCTGGCCGGGATCGCCCTGACGGCATTGGCAAGCTCGACGGTGGGGCTGTTCACCTATCTGGCCGATGACGCGACTTTGCGTACGCTGACTTTCTGGAATCTGGGCAGCCTCAATGGCGCCAGTTACGCGCGTTTGTGGCCGTTGCTGATTATCAGCACTGGCATTGCGCTGTGGTTGCCGCGACGCGCCAAGGCACTGAATGCGTTGTTGCTCGGGGAGTCCGAAGCCGGGCACCTGGGGATCGATGTCGAGCGGCTCAAGCGCGAATTGGTGTTTTGCACTGCGCTGGGTGTTGGCGCGGCGGTAGCGGCAGCCGGGATGATCGGTTTCGTCGGGTTGGTGGTGCCGCATCTGGTGCGTTTATTGGCTGGGCCCGATCACCGTGTGCTATTGCCCGCCTCGGTATTGGCCGGTGCCAGTCTATTGTTGCTGGCGGATCTGGTGGCGCGGCTGGCGCTGGCGCCGGCGGAATTGCCGATCGGTATAGTCACGGCGTTTATCGGCGCGCCGTTCTTCCTCTACCTGTTGCTGCGAGGTCGTGCCTGATGCTGCGTGCGCACAATCTGCACATCCGTCGCGGACGCAAGACCGTCCTCAGCGACGTCACCCTGCAGCTTGAACCCGGTGAGGTGTTGGGTGTGCTCGGACCGAACGGTGCCGGCAAAAGCACCTTGCTCGGTGCCTTGTGCGGTGAGCTGGCGGCCAGTGACGGTGAGGTGTTGCTCGACGACAAGGTGCTGAGTCACTGGACAGGTACGCAGCGCGCTCAGCGCCTGGCGGTGTTGCCGCAGGTGTCGACGCTGGATTTTGCCTTTCGCGTGGAAGAAGTGGTCGGCATGGGCCGTCTGCCTTATCAGAGCGGTCGGGCGCGCGACGACGAGATCGTTGCGGCAGCGCTGGCCGCTGCGGATGCCGGGCATCTGAGCGGGCGCAGTTATCTGGCATTGTCAGGCGGCGAGCGCCAGCGTGTCCATCTGGCGCGGGTGCTGGCGCAGCTATGGCCAGGGCAGGCCGGACAAACCCTGTTGCTGGATGAGCCGACCTCGATGCTCGATCCCTTGCATCAACACACCACGTTGCAGGCGGTGCGCGAGTTTGCCGATCGTGGCGCGGCGGTGCTGGTCATCCTGCATGATCTGAATCTGGCGGCGCGCTATTGTGATCGGGTGTTGCTGCTCGAAGGCGGGCGCCCGGTGGCGCTGGATACGCCGCAGCAAGTCTTGCGACCGGACTCGCTCAAAGCTGTGTTCGGTCTCGAGGTATTGGTGCAGCCGCACCCGGAGCGTGGGCATCCGCTGATCATCGCCCGCTGATTTCTCATCGAGGTGTTGGTATGCGCGGGATCTGGTTGTTAGCCGTATTGTGGCTTGCGGGGTGTCAGCATGCTGCTGCGCCGCCACCGGTCCGCGGTGAGATACGCGATCTGCACAGCGGCCAGGTGTTGACGGCGCAAGAACTGCTGACGCATCTGGCCAAGCCGCAACAGCTGATCATTGGCGAGCAACATGACAACGCCGATCATCACGCTGTGCAGTTATGGCTGTTGCAGGCGCTGGGTGAGCAGCGGCCCCAAGGCAGCCTGCTTTTGGAGATGCTCACGCAGGATCAACAGCCGAAGGTTGATCAGGTTCGTCATGCGGGAACGCCGCCTAGCGATCTTCCCGCCGCGTTGGCCTGGCAGGATGGCTGGGACTGGAATTTCTATGGACCGATCATTCGGTTCGCCCTCACGCAAGGCTATCCGCTGTTGGCGGCCAATCTGGACGACAGTGAAATCCGCGCTGTCTATCGTCAGCCGCCAGCCCTGAACGGTGTCCGCAGCAATGCGGCCTCGGTGAAAGCCAGGCTGTTTGAGCAGATCAGCGATTCACATTGCGGCTTGCTGCCCAAATCACAGATGCCGGCGATGCTCGCGGTTCAGCAACAGCGCGATCGACGCATGGCCGAACGTTTGCTGGCAGCGCCGATGCCAGCCTTGCTGCTGGCGGGTGCCTGGCATGCGCGCAAGGATGCTGGCGTGCCGCTGCATGTGCTGGATCTGGGCGCAGCCCAAGCGCCAACGGTGCTGATGCTGGCCGAGCAGGGCGCCGAGGTGACTGCGGCGATGGCCGATTACGTCTGGTACACCCCGGCCACGCCCGCGCAGGATTACTGCGCACAGATGCGCAAACAGTTCGGGCAATGACTTTTCCACAGGCAAAAAAAGACCCGGTAAAAACCGGGTCAAATAACCGTGATTAGCCTGATGAGGAGATAATCTGAGAGTCCGAACCAAGGGCTTTTCAGAATATCGACTGATCTCGCGACCAGTTGTGATAATCATAGCGATTCTCATTAGCGAGTCAACCACTGTTTTTCCATTCGCGTGATTTAGTCGTGCAAATGGCCGGAATGTCCCGGAAACAGGGGGCTTAACGCGCAGCCTTGATCGCACTCAGTTGCGTGATCTGTTGATTGAGCTGGCCAATACGCCGGGCCATGCTCTCAATCAGGCTGTGGGCAATCTTCGGATTGTTGCGGGTCATGCTCAGAAACTGCTCGCCTGGAATCAGCATCACCGTGCTTGGCTCGTGAGCGATGACAGTGGCATTGCGCGGTTCACCGGTGAACACCGCCATGGCGCCGAAAATCTCGTCCTTGGGCACGTCGCCAACCTTGTGTCCATCCACGAACGCTTCGGCATGCCCATCGATGATCACGAAGACGTGATCGGCGGCATCGCCCTGCTGGATCAACACCTCACCGCTTTCGACCCGTTTGAAGCCATTGGTGCTGCGAAACTCCCGTGGCTTCAGTTCGGCCACCGCGTGAGCCAGCAGCGCCATCTGCCCCAGCAGATACTCAAGCCATTGCTCGGCCCGGCCCGGCTCGGCGTACAAATGCTGGAACAAATCGGTTCGCCGATAGGGCAACAAGCGCAATGGCCCTTCGCTGCGCAGTCGGCAATCGGCCCAGGCGTCACCTTGCTGTAGACCGAGCAGATCGCCTTCCTGCCAGTAAAACAGCGCACGACCGCCGATATAGCCGTGGATCACGCCTTCTGTCAGCAGAAACAGCTGATCGTGTGGGAGCTGCTCCATCAGGTCGTCAGAGATTTCTGGCTCAAAGGCTGGCCCGCACGGCGCAAGGCCTTCCAGCCAGCGCGCGGGCAAGCTCTGCAAACGATTGATCAGTGCATCGACCGGTGCCGATTGTTCCCCGAGCAGATACATGGCCGTCAGCGCCTGTTCAGTTCTTGTGGCGCGAGGAAATGGCTTCGAGCTGCTTGTTCAAGGCGTCTTTGCGTTCGGCCGGGATGTCGTTCCAGTGCACATCCATCAGCGCCCCTTCGATCGCGTACAACAACACCTTTGATGCGCGAAACCCGCGGGTACGCACGGCCCGATAGGCGTCCACCGCCCCCAGGCGACGCAAGTCCGAGGCGCTGTGGATGCCCACGGCATGCAGCCACTGCGCCGACGTCTTGCCAAGATTCTTCAGGTGTTGCAGTTCATCATTCATCAAGCCTCCTTGCGACGGCCGAATGGTGCGTGGGCGATCTTCTCAGGAGTGTAGCCATCAGTAGGAAAAGCGTGGTTGTTTGGTCGGATTAGACGCAAACGCTACTAAGAAAGGCGATGAGATCTGGCGAATGCGATAGTAAGGAATGTGACGCATACAACTGTAGGAGTGAGCCTGCTCGCGATAGCGGCGTAACAGCCGACATCCATTTTGAATGTCAGTCGGCTATCGCGAGCAGGCTCACTCCTACAAGGGGAGGGTGTTGTGTCAGGGGCTGCCGATGGTGCTCAGCGTGTGCGATAGCGCAGGCGAGTGCCGAAATTCATCGACATCAGGATCTCGTCCGCACTCAGTTCCGGCGGGAAGTACGCGCCGGAAATCTGCGCATGGGCCAGGCTCGCGCCTTCGAGCGATGAATTACGGAAATCGATGCCACGCAAATCGGCAGAGCGGAAATAGGCGTCCCGGAAATCCACGCCATCGGCGTTCAGTTCACGCAAGTCGAGACCACGGAAGTCGCCACCGACCATGTCGATCGGGCCGTCGTTCGGGCGTTCCTTGTTGAAGCCTGCGATGTCGTCTTTGTGCAGCAGGGCATAAAGCGGGGTGTCGAGAAGTTTCGGCTGGCTCATGTCACATCACCTGTTGGTTTTATGACGCCAGTATAGTGCCACTATTTGACGGCCGTGAAGCAAGCGAGGGCTTCACGGCCGAAATAGTTTCTTACAGGCCTGGCAGGCGCTGGCGGATCTGTGCGACTACGGTGTCGAGGGTCCCGCTTTCATTGGTCTGTACGCGTTTGCTGCGCAGAATTTCTTCTGGCGTCAGCGCTTCGCGGCTGGCCTGCTGGGCCTCGATGACCACCAGCGTGGCGTCGGAAGGATCCTTCTTGTCTGCCTGACGAATCGCCAGCCAGCTCTCGATCACGGCTTGCGGTGCGTTGCAGTCGAGGATCAGGAACGGCGTGCCGGTGGCTTCGGCGACTTGAGCGGCGTTGTCGCGTTGCTCGCGCTTGAGGTAGGTCGCATCGATCACTACCGGGAAACCGGCGTGCAGAATCACTCCGGCAATCTCATGCAGGCGGGCATAGGTGGCAACGCTGGCGTCGGCGCTGTAAATCCCCGCCTGCACGTCGTTGGCTACGGTTTGCTCGCCGAACAGGCGCTTGCGCTCGACGTCGGAACGCAGGCGAATCGCGCCCAGCGCTTCGACCAGACGCATCGCCACGTGGCTCTTGCCGACAGCCGATACGCCGTGGGTGATGGCCATGAAGCGCGATGGAATGGTGCTGTAGCTTTCCGCCAGGTTGGCGTAGTTGCGGTACTGGCGCAGGGTGGTGGCGCGCTGCACCGGGGTGGCGTCCGCCGGCATGCTGAACAGTGCAACTTTTGCGCGAACCAGTGCGCGGTAGGCTTTATAGAAGTTCAGCACTTCCAGGCCTTGATAGTCGCCGGTCAGCTCCAGGTACTGGCTGATGAAGCGGCGGGCGAGGGATTTCAGGCCACGGTCTTCCAGGTCCATCGCCAGGAAACCGGTGTCGGCCCAGACGTCGGTGAAGCGGAACGGTTCGTTGAACTCGATGCAGTCGAAGATCACCACTTTGCCATTGATGACAGTGGCGTTGCCCAGGTGAATGTCACCGTGGCATTCGCGAGTGAAACCCTCGGCCTTGCGCTGGCTGAACAGTGCCTTGAGACGATCGAAGCTGCTTTCGGCCCAGGCTTGCAGGGCTTCGAGTTGCAGCAGATCGTTTTTGTCGCTGAGGAACGGCAGGATCTGCTCGAAGTTCTGGCGCACCGGGGCCATCACGCTGTCCGGGGTCCCGGCCTCGTGTTCGGCCGGGACTTTTGGCGCACTGAGGTGGAATTTGGCGATCTGCTCGGCCATTTCATCAATGTGCTGGGTGGTCAACTCACCGTTGGCTTGCAGGGTGCTGAGCAGGCCGGTCTGCGGGAATTGACGCATCTTCAGCACATATTCGATCACCGGGCCGTCGCCACCCAGTTGTGGCGCCTCGACGCTGCCGGTCACCGGCAACACGTCCAGATACAAATCATCGGTCAGACGTTGGTTCAGACGCAGTTCTTCAGCGCAGAAATGTGCGCGGGATTCGAGGCCGGTGAAGTCAAGGAAGCCGAAATTCACTGGCTTCTTCACTTTATAAGCAAACGGGCCGGTGAGGATCACCCACGAGATATGGGTTTCGATGACCTGGAACCCTTCGACGGGGTGCGGGTAGAGGGCCGGGTTTTGCAGGGCAGCGATCAGGGACTGGCTCACGGGCGATCCTTCAGAGACTGGGAAATTCGAGGTCGCCATTATGGCCGCTCGCCAGCCTGACGCAAACCTCGGAGCGCTCCTGTTGAGTATGAATAAAGTGCGTATAATCCGCCGCCATGACTCGAACTCGATCCCCCCGTACCAAGAAAAAACCAGTCTCCAAGGGCCTCAGCCCATGGTTGAGCTGGGCCATTAAACTCAGTCTGGTCGGCCTTGTGGTGCTGGCCGGCTTCGCCGTTTACCTCGATGCCGTGGTGCAGGAGAAGTTCTCCGGCAAGCGCTGGACCATCCCGGCCAAGGTATACGCGCGTCCGCTTGAGCTGTTCGTCGGACAAAAGCTCAGCAAGGAAGATTTCCTCACCGAGCTCGATGCCTTGGGCTATCGCCGCGAAGCCGTGAGCAATGGCCCCGGCGCTGCCGCCGTCAACGGCAATACCGTTGATCTGAATACCCGCGGCTTCCAGTTCTATGAAGGCCTGGAAAAAGCCCAGCCAGTACGCGTGCGTTTCTCTGGCGACTATGTGGCCGAGCTCTCCGGGCTCAATGGCGGAAAATTGTCCGTGGTGCGGCTCGAGCCGCTGATGATCGGCGGCATTTACCCGAAAAACCTTGAAGACCGCATCCTGATCAAGCTCGATCAGGTGCCACCGTACCTGCTGGAAACCCTGGTAGCGGTGGAAGACCGCGACTATTACAGCCACTGGGGCGTGTCGCCGAAATCGATTGCCCGGGCCATCTGGGTCAACACCTCTGGCGGCAAGATGACTCAGGGCGGCAGTACGCTGACCCAGCAACTGGTGAAGAACTTCTACCTGACCAACGAGCGCAGCCTGAGCCGCAAGCTCACCGAAGCGATGATGGCGATGTTGCTGGAGCTGCACTACGACAAGAAGGAAATTCTTGAGGCCTACCTCAACGAAGTCTTCGTCGGGCAGGACGGTCAGCGTGCGGTGCATGGCTTTGGTCTGGCCAGTCAGTTCTTCTTCGGTCAGCCACTGTCCGAGTTGAAACTGCATCAGGTAGCGTTGCTGGTCGGCATGGTCAAAGGTCCGTCCTACTACAACCCGCGCCGCAACCCCGAGCGTGCGCTGGAGCGGCGTAACCTGGTGCTCGACGTGCTTGAGCAGCAAGGCGTGGCGACTGCCGAACAGGTTGAAGCGGCGAAGAAAATGCCCTTGGGCGTGACCACGCGCGGCAAGCTTGCCGACAGCTCGTTCCCGGGCTTTATCGATCTGGTCAAACGCCAGTTGCGCGAAGACTATCGCGACGAGGACTTGACCGAAGAAGGCTTGCGGATCTTCACCAGTTTCGACCCGATTCTGCAGATGAAGGCCGAAGCGTCGGTGAATGACACCTTCAAACGGCTGGCTGGACGCAAGGGCTCCGATGACGTGGAAGCGGCGATGGTCGTGACCAACCCGGAAACCGGCGAAGTGCAGGCGATGATCGGTAGTCGTCAGGCCAGTTACGCCGGTTTCAACCGGGCGCTGGACGCCGTGCGGCCGATCGGTTCCCTGGTCAAGCCAGCGGTGTATCTGACCGCACTGGAAAAACCGAGCCGTTACACGCTGACCAGTTGGCTGTCGGATGATCCGCTGTCGATCAAAGGCGCGGACGGCCAGGTGTGGAAGCCACAGAACTACGACCGTCGCTCCCACGGCACAGTCTTCCTCTATCAAGGGCTGGCGCATTCGTACAACCTGTCGACCTCGCGCCTGGGTCTGGAAGTCGGTGTGCCGAATGTGCTCAAGACCCTTGCGCGTCTGGGCGTGACCCGGGAATTCCCCGCGTTCCCGTCGATGTTGCTGGGTGCTGGCGGCATGACCCCGATCGAAGTGGCGACCATGTATCAGACCCTCGCCAACGGTGGTTTCAATACGCCGATGCGCGGGATTCGCAGTGTGCTGACCGCCGAGGGCGAGCCGCTCAAGCGTTATCCGTTCCAGATCGAGCAGCGTTTCGATCCGGCGTCCATCTACCTGATCCAGAACGCCATGCAGCGGGTGATGCGTGAAGGTACCGGCAGCTCGGTTTATAACGTGCTGCCCAAGACCCTGACGCTGGCCGGCAAGACCGGTACCAGTAACGATTCGCGTGACAGCTGGTTCGCCGGTTTCAGTCAGGATCTGCTGGCCGTGGTCTGGCTGGGTCGCGACGACAACGGCAAGACCCCGTTCACCGGGGCGACCGGTGCATTGCAGGTCTGGACCAGTTTCATGCGCAAGGCCGATCCGCTGCCGCTGGACATGCCACAGCCGGACAACATCGTGCAGGCGTGGGTCGATTCGCGTACCGGGCAAGGCTCCGATGCCAACTGTCCGGGGGCGGTGCAGATGCCGTATATTCGCGGCAGCGAACCGCCACCCGGCGCCGCGTGTGCAAGCGAAACGCCTGCCTCGCCGGAGTCGGTGATGGATTGGGTCAAGGGCTGGATGAATTAAGCAAAGAGGGTTTCAAGTGAACAAGTGGTTGATTCCGGCGGTGACTGCCGTGGCTTTGCTCAGTGGCTGCTCTACCGTACAGCGTGGTTCGATCCCGGTGGTGGACGCCGGCACAGCCGTGTCCAACAGCGAACGGCTGTCGGCCAACGGCGGTTTCCGCAAGACGACGGTCACACGCCCAGTCCAGGGCCAGGCGCAATCCCAGGCCATCCCGCAAGGCGATACCGGCGTGGTGGTGATGGTGCCGGGTGGTGGCGCCACAACATCGGCGCCGATCAGCTCCTCGCCGATCGTGCCGGGCCCGGCCTCCGGCGGAATCACCGCAGGGCCGTACAACCCGTCGCCGGTCGAGTCGGCACCGATCAACTCCGGCAGCTACAGCATGCCTTCGACGCCAAGCGGGATTCCTTCGGCCAGCAGTGGCGGTGGTCTGTCGGCGGACGAACAGCTCGATGGCCCGGTTCTCGCCTTGCTGACCACTGCGCAACAGCAGCAGGCCGGTGGCGACCTCAACGGTGCGTCTTCCAGTCTGGAGCGCGCTCAACGCGTTGCCCCGCGTGAGCCGCAAGTGCTCTATCGTCTGGCGCAAGTACGCATGGCTCAAGGTGATGCGCCACAGGCCGAGCAGTTCGCCCGTCGTGCACTGACCATGGCCAACGGTCGTCCGGACTTGCAGGCCAACCTATGGGAGATCATCGCGCAGTCCCGTGAGAAACAAGGCGATTCCGCCGGCGCAGCGCTGGCTCGTCAGAAGGCCAAGGTTTCGCTGTGATGGATTCCCGGTTCCCGAAAATCGCTGATCAGTTGCTGTTGATCGAGCGCGAACTGCGCACGCAGGGTTGGTGGGATGACGTTCAGCCATCGGCCGAAGCCCTGAGCAGTGTCGAACCGTTTTCGGTCGACACGCTGGATTTCGAGCAATGGCTACAATGGATCTTCCTGCCGCGGATGAAGATGATCCTTGAGCAGGACTTGCCGTTGCCCAATGCTTCGGGCATTCAGGAAATGGCTGAAATGGTCTTCGCCCAGCGTAATCTGCAGGGCAAGGATCGACAGCTGCAGGTGCTGCTCAAAGAGTTTGACCTGCTGATCACCGCCTCGCGCTAAGCCTCAGTAGGAGCTGCCGCAGGCTGCGATCTTTTGATCTTGCTTTTGAAAACAGCATCAAAAGATCGCAACCTGCGGCAGCTCCTACAGGTGCTTATTCGCAGTTCTGCGCAATCTGCTTCTGCGCTTCGACAATGCGCTCCTGCCGCTGCGCATCATCCAGCCGTCTTAATTGTCCTTCCACTTCCTCCCTCAACCGCGGATTGTTCTGCAATTGCGCCAGGTTCGTCCGTGCCTGTTCGCAAAATGCCTTGAGCTGCGCCTGCTGCTCCGCCACCTGTTTCTTCACCTTGTCGTCGATGGCTTTCTGATCGCCCAGCGCACCACTGCCAGGCATGGCGGCAGGTTTCGTTGGGGGCGAGGAGGGCGTCCGCACAGTCGTCGCCGGCAGCCCTTGCGGTGGCTGCGCATCGAAGTGCGTGACGCCCTGGGCATCTACCCATTTGTAGATTTGAGCGGCCGAGCACCAGGGGCTGAGGCCGATCAGCAGAGTTAACAGAAGCGTTCGCATGCTGATTCCTTGGCAAAATTGCGCAATTGACGCTAACAGAGTAGCTGTTTTCAGGTTTTTTCTTGCGTTCTCATGTGCTTACCCACAATTAAGCACATTGACGGCTTGACTTGGAGAGGGCGAAACAGAAGAATCCAAAGTCCGCTGTAGAGGGACTGCCAGAAGCAGACCCACTCGGTAGATCATGAGGCGCATATCCGCGTCGACCTGTTACACCCGCAACGCGTTACCTCGCGCTGGGTGGGAAAGGCCCGCAACACTTGGGACGATCCCAATACTTGCTCAGTCAGTGCTGACGTAGTCGGCGACCACCGTCGCTCATGCTCTGCCGAGAAGTAAACCTATTAAGACCCGCCCCTTTTGTGTGGACGGTATTCTGGCGTTTTAGAGGTGAACAACGTGGAGCTTTTATCTGGCGGTGAGATGCTCGTCCGCTTCTTGCGTGACGAAGGCGTCAAATATATCTACGGGTACCCGGGTGGTGCTCTTCTTCATGTTTACGATGCCCTGTTCAAAGAACCGGAAGTGACCCACATCCTGGTTCGTCACGAACAAGCGGCTACCCATATGGCTGACGGCTATGCCCGTGCCACCGGTAAAGCCGGCGTGGTATTGGTGACATCAGGTCCTGGCGCCACAAACGCCATCACCGGTATCGCCACCGCCTATATGGATTCGATTCCAATGGTGATCATTTCCGGTCAGGTGCCAAGCACCATGGTCGGCACCGACGCGTTCCAGGAAACCGACATGATCGGTATCTCCCGGCCGATCGTGAAGCACAGCTTCATGATCAAGCACGCCTCGGAAATCCCGGAAGTCATGAAGAAGGCCTTCTACCTGGCGCAATCCGGTCGTCCGGGCCCGGTCGTGGTCGATATCCCGAAAGACATGACCAACCCGGCCGAGAAGTTCGAATACATCTTCCCGAAAAAAGCCAAGCTGCGTTCCTACAGCCCGGCCGTCCGCGGCCACTCCGGGCAAATCCGCAAGGCGGCAGAAATGCTCCTGGCAGCCAAACGCCCAGTGCTCTATTCCGGTGGCGGCGTGATCCTCGGCAACGGTTCCGCACCGCTGACCGAACTGGCGAAAATGCTCAACCTGCCAGTGACCAACACCTTGATGGGCCTGGGCGGTTTCCCTGGCACCGACCGGCAGTTCATCGGCATGCTCGGCATGCACGGCAGCTACACCGCCAACCTGGCGATGCACCATGCCGACGTGATCCTGGCTGTCGGCGCGCGTTTCGATGACCGTGTGATCAACGGCGCGGCGAAGTTCTGCCCGAACGCCAAGATCATCCACATCGACATCGACCCGGCTTCGATCTCCAAGACCATCAAGGCCGACGTGCCAATCGTTGGCCCGGTGGAGAGCGTCCTGACCGAAATGGTCGCGATCCTCAAGGAAATCGGTGAGACCCCGAACAAGGAGTCCGTTGCCAGTTGGTGGAAGCAAGTCGATGAGTGGCGTGGTGATCGCGGCCTGTTTCCTTATGAAAAGGGCGACGGCAGCCTGATCAAACCGCAGACCGTGATCGAGACCCTGTGCGAAGTGACCAAGGGCGATGCCTTCATCACCTCCGACGTGGGCCAGCACCAGATGTTCGCGGCGCAGTACTACACGTTCAACAAGCCGAACCGCTGGATCAACTCCGGTGGTCTGGGCACCATGGGCTTCGGTTTCCCGGCGGCCATGGGCATCAAGTTGAGCTTCCCGGATGACGACGTTGCCTGCGTCACCGGTGAAGGCAGCATCCAGATGAACATCCAGGAGCTGTCGACCTGCCTGCAATATGGCTTGCCGGTGAAAATCGTCATCCTGAACAACGGTGTTCTGGGGATGGTTCGTCAGTGGCAGGACATGAGCTATGGCAGCCGCCACTCGCACTCTTATATGGAGTCGCTGCCTGACTTCGTCAAACTGGCTGAAGCCTACGGTCACGTCGGCGTGCGCATCACCGATTCGAAGGATTTGAAGTCGAAGATGGAAGAGGCGTTCGCCATGAAAGATCGTCTGGTGGTGATCGATATTTCGGTCGATACCAGCGAGCACGTCTATCCGATGCAGATCAAAGACGGCTCCATGCGCGATATGTGGCTGAGCAAGACGGAGCGTACTTAATCATGCGGCACATTATTTCCCTGCTTCTGGAAAACGAACCCGGCGCTTTGTCTCGCGTAGTCGGCCTGTTCTCGCAGCGCAACTACAACATTGAAAGCCTGACGGTGGCGCCAACCGAAGACCCGACGCTGTCGCGTCTGACGCTGACCACTGTCGGCCACGATGAAATCATCGAGCAGATCACCAAAAACCTGAACAAGCTGATCGAAGTGGTCAAGCTGGTGGACCTGTCGGAAAGCGCTCACATCGAGCGCGAGCTGATGCTGGTCAAGGTCAAGGCCACTGGCGCCCAGCGCGCCGAGATCAAACGCACCACCGATATTTACCGTGGACAGATCGTCGACGTCAGCGCCAGCGTGTATACCGTTCAACTGACCGGTACCAGCGACAAGCTCGACAGCTTCATTCAGTCCATCGGCACCGCATCGATTCTGGAAACTGTCCGTAGTGGCGTGACCGGCATTGCCCGCGGCGACAAAGTACTCAGCATCTAAACCAAATTAGCGAATGGCCTGAACGGCCTGGATATATAGGGGAAATTCATGAAAGTTTTCTACGATAAAGACTGCGACCTGTCGATCATCCAGGGCAAGAAAGTTGCCATCATCGGTTACGGTTCCCAGGGCCACGCCCAAGCGTGCAACCTGAAAGATTCCGGTGTCGACGTAACCGTCGGTCTGCGTAAAGGTTCGGCTACCGTTGCCAAAGCCGAAGCTCACGGCCTGAAAGTGACCGACGTGGCCGCCGCTGTTGCCGGCGCCGACCTGGTCATGATCCTGACCCCGGACGAATTCCAGTCCCAGCTGTACAAGAACGAAATCGAGCCGAACATCAAGAAAGGCGCCACCCTGGCCTTCTCCCACGGTTTCGCGATCCACTACAACCAGGTTGTTCCGCGTGCCGACCTCGACGTGATCATGATCGCGCCGAAAGCGCCGGGTCACACCGTGCGTTCCGAGTTCGTGAAGGGCGGCGGTATCCCTGACCTGATCGCGATCTACCAGGACGCTTCGGGCAACGCCAAAAACGTTGCACTGTCCTACGCAGCTGGCGTGGGTGGCGGTCGTACCGGCATCATCGAAACCACCTTCAAGGACGAGACCGAAACCGACCTGTTCGGCGAACAAGCCGTACTGTGCGGCGGTACCGTTGAGCTGGTGAAAGCCGGTTTCGAAACTCTGGTTGAAGCTGGCTACGCGCCGGAAATGGCCTACTTCGAATGCCTGCACGAACTGAAGCTGATCGTTGACCTCATGTACGAAGGCGGTATCGCCAACATGAACTACTCGATCTCCAACAACGCCGAATACGGCGAGTACGTGACCGGTCCGGAAGTGATCAACGCCGAATCCCGTCAGGCCATGCGCAACGCCCTGAAACGTATTCAGGACGGCGAATACGCCAAAATGTTCATCAGCGAAGGCGCGACCGGCTACCCTTCGATGACCGCCAAGCGTCGTAACAACGCCGCTCACGGTATCGAAATCATCGGCGAGCAACTGCGCTCCATGATGCCGTGGATCGGTGCCAACAAGATCGTCGACAAAGCCAAAAACTAAGTCGTCATCCTTGTACGAAAAACGCGGCCTCGGCCGCGTTTTTTCGTTTGAAACCGATGGTTCTGGTATAAAGCTGCATCGTTTGTGGCCGAACCGTCGTCACAGGCACCTGTCGAAACTTTCCAAACCGTTGCAAGGTAATGTCCATGAGCGAACGTCCCGAAGAGCCGAACCAGGCTTCTGACGCCGAAAGCCTGCTGCCCATCGATGAACATGTCGAGGAAGGGCACGACGCGGAAGGCCGTAAAGTCCGGCATCGTGGTATCTATCTGCTGCCGAATCTATTCACCACTGCGAACCTGTTCGCAGGGTTTTATTCCATCATCAACTCGATGAGTGCCCAGGCTGCCTTGAGCGCCGGTGACTCTGCGAATGCGAGCAAGTATTTCGCCTTCGCCGCGATCGCGATTTTCGTGGCCATGGTGCTCGATGGTCTTGATGGCCGTGTAGCGCGCATGACCAATACGCAAAGTGCCTTCGGCGCCGAGTATGACTCGTTGTCGGACATGGTCGCGTTCGGTGTAGCGCCGGCGCTGCTGGCCTTTGGCTGGGCATTGGGCGACATGGGCAAGGTCGGCTGGATGGTCGCCTTCATCTATGTCGCCGGTGCAGCATTGCGTCTGGCGCGTTTCAATACCCAGGTCGGTACGGCGGACAAGCGCTATTTCATTGGTCTGGCCAGCCCGGCGGCTGCAGGCGTGGTGGCGGGTATCGTCTGGGCGTTCAGCGATTACGGCATTCAGGGTTCGAAGATGTCGTTCCTGGTCGCCTTGATGGTGGCGGCTGCCGGCATGTTGATGGTCAGCAACATCAAGTACAACAGCTTCAAGGAGCTGGACTTGAAGGGGCGCGTGCCGTTCGTGGCGATCCTCGCCGTGGTGCTGGTGTTCGCCGTGGTGTTCAGCGATCCACCGCGAATTCTACTGCTGGTGTTCCTCGGTTACGCCGCTTCCGGCCCTGTGCAATACCTGTTGCGTCTTCGTCGTCACAAAAACGCCGAATGATGTAATTTCCCGCATACTCCGCAGTCTATGGGTGCATCTGTCCTCCAAAACTGCGGAGTTGCCATGCTGATCAAAATCCCCAAAGCGTCCGACTGCCATGAGTCGGATGTCACGCCTGAATCCATTTATCTTTCTCGTCGCCAATTGCTCGGAGCTACCGCTGCCGGTATCGCCGTGAGCAGCCTGCCGCGTTGGGCCACTGCCGGGGATGCGTCGCGTTATGTCGATGTCGAGCCGGGCAGGGCGCCTGCCTGGTTTGCTGAGAAGCTCCCTTCTACCAAGTGGGGCGCCGTCAACGTCAAGGATGAGGCGATCACGCCTTATAAAGACGCGACCCATTACAACAACTTCTATGAGTTCGGCACCGACAAGGGTGATCCGGCGGCCAATGCCGGTTCGCTGAAAACCGAGCCGTGGAGCGTTGTCGTCGATGGGGAAGTGGGTAAGCCCGGGCGTTACGCGCTGGAAGACTTCATGAAGCCGTACCAGTTGGAGGAACGTATCTATCGCCTTCGCTGTGTTGAGGCGTGGTCGATGGTCATCCCGTGGATCGGCTTTCCGATCTCTGCGCTGCTCAAACAGGTCGAACCCACCTCCAACGCCAAGTACATTCGCTTTGAGACTCTGCAGGATCCCAAAAGCATGCCGGGTCAGCGCTCAGGTTTCGCCCTGATCGACTGGCCATATGTAGAAGGCCTGCGCCTGGACGAGGCGATGAGTCCGCTGGCGATTCTGGCGGTTGGCATGTATGGCCGTGAGTTGCCGAATCAGAACGGTGCGCCGCTGCGCCTGGTAGTGCCGTGGAAGTACGGCTTCAAGAGTGTGAAGTCCATCGTGCGTATAAGTCTGGTCAGCGAGCAACCGAAAACTACCTGGCAGAGCATCGCGGCAGATGAGTACGGGTTTTATGCCAACGTGAATCCGACGGTTGATCACCCGCGCTGGACTCAGGCACGGGAGCGGCGTCTGCCGAACAGTCTGTTCAAGCCGAATGTGCGTGATACACAGATGTTCAACGGCTATGCGGATGAAGTCGCTTCTTTATATACAGGGCTCGATCTGCGGAAGAACTACTGATGCGATATCCGTTCTGGCGTGTAGGCGTTTTTATCGCTGCGGCGATTTGGCCATTGCTCTGGTTTTATCAAGCGTTCGCCGATTTGCTCGGGCCGGATCCTGGCAAAGTCCTGGTTGATCGATTGGGGCTGGGGACGTTGGTATTGCTGTTGATTACATTGAGCATGACGCCGTTGCAGAAATTGACGGGGTGGGCGGGCTGGATTGCTGTGCGCCGTCAGTTGGGACTTTGGTGTTTTGCCTATGTGGTTCTGCATTTGTTCAGCTATATGGCGTTTATCCTCGGCTTCGACTGGTCGCAGTTGGGCGTGGAGTTGCGTAAGCGGCCGTACATTATTGTGGGGACGTTGGGTTTCCTTGGTCTGTTGGCGTTGGCGGTGACTTCCAATCGCTACAGTCAGCGCCGTTTGGGTGTGCGCTGGAAGAAATTGCATCGGTTGGTGTATGTGATTCTGGGGCTGGGATTGCTTCATATGTTGTGGATCGTGCGTGCTGATCTCAAGGAGTGGGCGATCTATGCCTTTGTGGGGGCGGCGCTTTTGCTGCTGCGGGTGCCTGCCGTTGCGCGTCGAATTCCGCGCTTGCTGACTAAAAAGCAGGTTTTGCAATAAAACTGAAATTAACGGTTGACGGCAGATTCAGGAGGTCTATAATTCGCCCCACTTCCGGCGCAGTCGAAACGGAAA
>NZ_JBYSZP010000029.1:0-44930 GCF_058787295.1 Pseudomonas sp. FW305-3-2-15-E-TSA4
TAGACCTCCTGAATCTGCCGTCAACCGTTAATTTCAGTTTTCTATCAATGCACCGAAAAAGCCTGCTTATATATAGACGCACCGTCAACAGATACGCAGCATACGGTCCATCGCCTAAAACAACGCCTTCGGATGATGCCTCACAATGACAGCCCAACTTCCTGGATCCCGGCCCTTGCCCGGCTCCCGAATACGCCCTACCCCAGCGCCCCTGCTCAATCCAGGCGAGACCGTGGTGCTGTTCGACGGCGTCTGCAAGCTATGCAACGGCTGGGCGCGTTTTCTGATTCGCCACGACAACAAACAGCGAGTGCGCCTGGCGGCAGTGCAATCGCCAGAAGGTCAGGCCTTGCTGGCATGGGCCGGTCTCCCGGTGGACGAATTCGACACTATGGCGGTGATCCGCGACCAGCATTACTGGGTGCGCTCCGATGCGTTCTTCGAAGTGATTGCACAACTGCCGGCTCGTTGGTCGCTGGTCAGGCTTCTGCGAGTTTTCCCACGAGCACTTAGAGATTGGGCCTACGACCGCGTCGCACTGAATCGCTATTGGATCTTCGGCAAGTACGACAGCTGCCTGTTACCCGACCCCGATCACGAACGTCGCTTTCTCAAGTCGCCGGTGTGAATGCTCAGCTACAACATCAACTGCAGCCACTGCCCCGGCGTCATCCTCGTCACCATCATCAGCACGATCACGAACATTCCCAGAAACCCGCAAACGCCCATCCAGAACCACTGCCGATAAACAGCCCGGTAATCAGCATCAAGCCCCGCCCCACATTGCACCGCGTCCGCCGCCATCCCTTGCAGACGTTTCTGCAGCAACAGCACCGGCAACCAAAGCGAGCCCACTACAAAGAACAGGATCAGCGACATCAGCACCCAGTCCGTGGTCAACGGCAACCCGGAAAGCCTTGTCAGCCAATAACCCGTCGCGATCTGGATGAAGCCTGCCGGCGTGGTGATCCAGGCGTCATAGCGCACGACCATTCTCGCCACATGCGCAATCACGTGCGGATTGGCCGTGCGACTGGTGGCGATCAGGTACAGATAGGAACCCATGCCGAAGCCGAAGAGGAAAATCGCAGCGATGACATGCACGTACTTCACGCTCAGATAAAGCATGCTCAACGCATCCCGTCAGAGAAAATCACGGACAGGCCAAGATTCTGCGGATCGTTGATCGCTGCCATGTATTCGTCGACGCTGATCTCACCAACACATGGACGAGCCCCCGGTTCGGGTAAATAACCTCCTGCGATCTTCGCGGCCAGAGCGACGGCAGCACAACTAGGGATCTCCGGCCCCTTGTCATTCAGCGCGGTCAGTTGCGCCATCATCGACAACGGCTGGTCGTTCAAACCGACACCTCGCGCATCTATATACATTGCACTTTTGCCATCACCGAAACGCTCAAACCATGTCCCCCAGCGATGCAACCGGGCCGCCCACACCCTGTGGTCACGCACCAGCCCTTTCCTCATCCCCAGTGCAAACAGATAATTGGCCACGCCGCCGAGCTTGAGGCCAGCGCCTGCCTTGAAACTCAACGTGTGCGCACCAAACCGGCTGGCAAAGATGTCCATGTCCGGCACATCAACATTGGCCAGCGCACGAGTGCCCAGGTTCTGCAGCTTGCGCAAGGTCAGGTCTTCCCAGCCCATCACCTCATGCACTTGACCATTGCGCAGTTGGCGGATCGGTTTGCCCGCATACGCCAGCACGCCCTCGATTGTCGACAACCCCGGCATTTTCGCTGACGAGGAAATGCCGTGCTCGATCGAGTCGATGCGTTTGAAGTGATGGCGCTGCTCATCGATGATCGCCGACGACAGCGTCGGCACCGAACTGCAACCACTGAGGATGACGACACCGGCCTCTCTCGCCCGTGCATCGAGTACGCCGATGCCATTGACGAACGTCCGGCAGTCCGCCAGATCGCAATAGTTGACGCCCGCCTCGATGCAGCTTTCGGCCACCGCATAGGATTGCCCCTGGAACGGGCCGCCCGTGTGAATCACCAGTTGAATATTCATTGCGCGCAGAGCAGCGGTGAAACCGGCGCCCATCGCATCACCACACCAGCGCTCGCAGCTCGCCCCCAACTCAGCAACCTTGCGCTCCAGCTTCTGCGGATCGCGCCCCGAGATCGCCAGTTCGACGCCCGGCATGTCGATCAGATGCCGACAAACGATACTGCCAAAGTTTCCATACCCGCCAACCACCAACACCCTGAGTGCCATCAACGCTTCCCTGAACAATTCAACAACTGACCCGTAACCGGATTCGGCGCAGCTTCCCTGATATCACCGGGCCAGGCAAGACAGCATCGGTAAGAGTTAGCGCCATGTCGGCCAGATCGATTCCAGTCACCGGCATGACATGCAGCGCTGGCGACGGCCATATCAACTTGTACGATGTCTTATCACAAGGTATTACTACGTCTCCTCAACAAAAATAAAACCACGGAGATCGCTACATGGACTCATTCCTGTCCGCCAAGCCTGAAAGCCTTGATCAAGCGAAAGGCAATACCCGCCGCAGTTTCCTGAAAAAGTCGCTCGCTGTTTCCGCCACGCTCGCCACTGTCGGCAGCGCCGCACTGCCCCGCTTCTCCGATGCCGCCGAACCCTTGAGTCAGCGCTACCCTGATCCACTGATTCATATCCTCGACGACAGTTTCCTGGAGCTACGCGTTTTCAACGCCAGTGTTGAAAAGCTCGCCACCGGCATGCGCTGGGCCGAAGGACCGGTGTGGGTCGGTGATGGCCGGTATCTGTTGGTCAGCGACATCCCCAATAATCGCATCATGCGCTGGGACGAAATCACCGACTCCTTCACGGTGTACCGCGAACACTCAAACTTCTCCAACGGCATGTGCCGGGATCGACAAGGGCGTCTGATCGTTTGCGAAGGCTCCACCACCACTAGCGAAGGGCGCCGCATCACGCGCACCGAACACAATGGCACGATCACCGTGCTGGCCGACAGTTTCGACGGCAAGCCCTTCAACTCGCCCAACGACATTGTCTGCAAAAGTGATGGCTCGATCTGGTTCACCGACCCGCCATTCCAGACCGGCAACAACTACGAAGGCCACAAAGTCACCCCGACCCAGCCCCACGCCGTGTACCGCATCGACGGTGAGAGCCAAAAAGTCACTCGGGTAATCGACGACCTCAACGGCCCCAACGGCCTGTGCTTTTCTCCCGATGAAAAGACCCTGTATGTCGTCGAAGGTCGCGCCAAGCCCAATCGCCTGATCTGGGCGATTACGGTGAAAGACGACGGCACCCTGGGTGAACGCCGCAAGCACATCGAAGGCTTGGACTATGCCGCGATTGACGGCATCAAGTGCGACGAAGCGGGCAACCTGTGGTGCGGCTGGGGCGGTAATGGTGATCCCAAGGCCGACCTGGAAAAACTCGACGGCGTGCGTGTTTTCAACTCGCAGGGCAGGGCCATCGGGCACATTTCGCTGCCAGAGCGCTGCCCGAACCTGTGCTTCGGCGGGCGCGAAGGCAATCGACTGTTCATGGCCAGTAGTCACTCGATCTACTCATTGTTTGTGAATACTCGCGGGACTACGTTTGCGTTGTAAAACCGACGTTGGTCTAACGATAGTTCCGTGAGTAGCGAAACAAGATCCTGCCGCGCATCCGAGGCTGCGCGGTGACGATCCTTGTCGCTGAATTGTCGTTCGATAGCATGCCGCCCTGTATCGACGGCGCCGCCCAAGGGAGACGTCAGAGTGCCTGGCCCTTGGCTATGCAATACGCGTTGACGAACGTTGCCGTGTGCTGCAAAGCCTGACGTATATCCGGTTTGGCTATTCCATGCCTGTTGGCAAATTGCTCGACCGCCGCGGTGTTGAAACGAGTGGTCTGGATAAAGTCCAGGGCTTCGGGTTTTGTATTCAAAAACCACGCGACCGGAGGAATACTCAGTAGCCACTTCAGCAGTCGGAGTGAAATATGATGTTTGGGAGACTTCAAGCCCAAAGGTTTAGCCACCTGTGCCAGGAGTTCTCGCAAGTTTGGCGTTTGATCATCAAGCGCCAGCAGTTCCTCGCCCACCATGGCAGGATCAAAAGCACAAACAGCCACCAGTTCGACCAGATAATCCACGGTGACCAGTGGCAGCCAGTGCTCGGCGGTACCGGGCACCGCAGTCAGCTTGCCCTGCACCAGGTTGCGTATCAGCGCCACCAGCGGCTGACCGTCAACGATATGCCCGGTGCGGCTGTGGCCACAGACCGTCGCAGGGTGGACAACGGTCATCTCACCCCCCTTGGCGGACATGACCTGCTGGGTCGCAAAATGCGCCTCCAGCTTGCTTGCCTCGTATCCACCGACACGTCGGTAAACGGCGGGCCAGTTCGTCAACTCCGGCTGACGAGGATCAATGCCGATGCGTTGCAGATGTTCATGATTGTTCAGCATGTAGCCGCCGATCATCACTAAACGGCTTTTTTGCTCAGCCGCCAACAGCGCCACACGCTTTGCCCCCTCCACATTCACCGCACGAGACTGCTCCATCGAAAGCCCCCATGCGAAGTGAGCGCCCAGATGGAATATGACGCTGGCGCGCCTCAGCACCTCCTGATCAGCCAGGCTCAGCCCGAGATTGTCCTGTTCCAGATCGCCAGCCACGGCAAATACCCGTGTCGCGCACCCGCCTAAACTATCAACTTGCTCGCGCAACGCAGCCAGCCGCTCCGGGCGACGCATCAATACCCGAAGGGTGTGACCTTTTGCACTCAGGTTCGCCAGCAAATGTTGACCGATGAAGCCGGTCCCCCCCGTGACAAAGCACTCCACGCTCATTTCCCTGTTCCTTGTTGAAGGTGAGAAATCAAGCGTAAAGTATCGACCCAACTCTACAGTCAAGCGGTGTTTTCATGAAAATCGGCGAACTCGAGGCTCGCAGCGGCGCCAGCCGTCATACGTTGCGTTACTACGAGCAAATCGGCCTGATCTCACCGCTGCGGCAAACCAACAACTATCGTGTCTACACCGAGCAAACCCTGCAGGATCTGGACTTTATCCAGCGCGCGCAAAGCATGGGATTTTCCTTGGGGGAAATAGGCGAGATTCTGGATGCGCAGCGCAACAAGCTGATCGACTGTGCTGACGGCGCGAAGCTGATTGAAAAGAAGATGGCCGAAATCAAACAGAAAATTGCCAACCTCCAAAGCATCCATCGGTATCTGGATGTAGAGCGTGCGGCCCTCGAAGCGAGTGCTGCCAGGCAACTTGAGCTTCAACAGTCGAGCGACGCTGCCAATCATTGAACCTACGGCAAATGCCGTGGGGAGGCTCCTGCGCAAAGTGTGCCGTGCCTACAACATCCTGCGCCACAACGGTGTGCCGCTGGGCAAGGCGGATTATGTGCAGCACATGTTTGCGTATCTAAGGAAGTAATTGCAGCGCGAGCTTCGGGTCAATCAGGATTGACCCGGAGTTTTTGCAGAAGAAACGCCAGTGACTCCACCGCCCCTTGATAACTCCGCGTTGAACGCTGCGTATCCCATGACATGGCATCGTCCACACAGAAATCGCCAACGCATTCCATGCTCAAATCCTCATCGAGCAGTCCGAGCGGAATCCACACGTAAGGCGATTCGCGAAGTGGGTTGGGCACGGTCGAGCCGCACTGTGCGCAGAAGTCGTTTCTGTAGCCGCTGGGTTTGACCCAACTGTTGATCGCGTCCTGCCCTGCGTCCCAACGAAAGTCCCGAGCGCTTACCAGAGTGGCGAGGTTGAACCCGACACCGGTTTGTTTGCGGCACAGTGAGCAGTGGCAGCGATAGAAAAAGCGCGGTTCCACTGAGAGGGAAAAGCGTACTGCCGCGCAAAGACACTGCCCTGTTGTCATGGGGACCTCCTTGGAAAAACGATCGATCAGGCGCTGGCGTCAGGTTTAGAAACAAGCGCGCCGGCAGAACCTCAGGTTACAGACAGAATGTATTGCGCCAAGCGTTGACAGAGATTTGAATGGAATCGTCTATCGAGATGGCGATCCCTCCTTTTGCGCTCAAAGCCTAAATCAGCTTTTCGACCAAAACCGTGTCCGCCTCGATAGACATATCGCCAAAATCGCCCTCGAGAGATAGAACGTTTTCAACAAAGCTGATCCCTTCCAGCTCTCCGAGGATGCGAGAATTTTGAATGTGCAGAGCACCGAGACTGATGGGCAACTCTGCGCCATCGATATTCCACGCCGTCAGTTTGCATCGGCATCCGTCCTTCAGGCTGACGACCATTTCGAAACAGCGATGTGCCTGATCCAACGTGAACGATAAAACGTCGCTACTTTCGAGCGCTTGTACATCCATACTGAGCTTCTTATGTTTAAAAGCGCATTCTAACGATCTGCGAGGCCCCGGCCATGACTCAGATAAAAAAACCCGAAGACGCTCCCGCCGCATTCCAGGT
The DNA here is from genome assembly GCF_058787295.1 of Pseudomonas sp. FW305-3-2-15-E-TSA4. Classification (NCBI taxonomy): domain Bacteria; kingdom Pseudomonadati; phylum Pseudomonadota; class Gammaproteobacteria; order Pseudomonadales; family Pseudomonadaceae; genus Pseudomonas; species Pseudomonas sp. FW305-3-2-15-E-TSA4. The sequence continues at coordinate 6,441 of NZ_JBYSZP010000029.1, forward strand.
AGCCTGGAACGCTCACGACATGGCGGCACTCGGAGCTCTGTTCGATCCGCAAGCGACGTTCGTCAATCGTTTCGGCCACTTCGTTCGGGGCGTCGAGCAGATCGTTGCGCTGCACGCGCCCATTCACCAGACGATCTATCGTGACTCCACTCTTGAGAATGAACTGATCGATATCGACCCTGTTGCTGACGGGGTGGCGATCATTCACTTCTGGAGTCGTTTGTCGGCCGGTGCTGCGCATCCGGCCGGAGCGCATGTGGTGGATACGCTGATTCTCGCGGTGCTGATCAGGCAGAACGAAGCTTGGCGCATCAGAGCGCTGGAGAATGTGACCCTGACCAACCCGCGCACAGGTGAAGCCACCTTGCGTGATTAGCAGTAATCCGTTTCAGCGCACCGCAAAAGGTTTTTCGCTGCATGCTGCATCCGTTTCACTCCCTGCTCCGTACATTCAACACCCTCATTCGAAGGGTCGAAGAATCAAGGAGACGCACCATGCACATGCTCATCAAACGCCTTGCTGTCGCTTGCTTTACCCTGCTCTGCCTCGGAGCCGGATCCAGCTTTGCTGCCGATACCGTGATGGTTGGCGGCGCGGCCATGTATCCGACCAAGACCATCGTCGAAAACGCAGTCAACTCCAAGGATCACACGACCCTGGTCGCTGCGGTCAAGGCCGCCGGGCTGGTGGATACGCTCAACAGCAAGGGCCCGTTCACCGTCTTCGCCCCCACCAACGAAGCCTTCGCAAAACTGCCCGCCGGCACGGTCGATACATTGGTCAAGCCTGAACACAAGGCGGACCTGACCAAGATCCTGACTTACCACGTCATCGCCGGCACTCACACGGCTAAACAGTTGATGGACGACGCCAAAATGCACGGCGGCAAAGTGATGCTGAAAACCGTCCAGGGCGAATCGCTGACCGTGATGTTGCACGACGGCAAGCTGTGGGTGCAGGACGCCAAAGGTGGAAAAGCTGCCGTCACCATCGCGGACGTCATGCAATCCAATGGCGTGATTCATGTGGTCGATACGGTGCTGATGCCGAATTGACTGGCTGACGTTGGCGGGCTCTCGTCAGAACGTCCGCCAACGTCAAGATTGAAATGCCTTGCGACTCACGCCGAACGCTTTTCCACCCAGCGCCGATATTGCCGGGTGCGAAACGCCATGGCGATCTGCTGCAAAATCAGCGCGCGTAACGGTGACACCCCCGGATCAGGCTTTTTCGCCCGACTGAGTTTACCCAGCTGAAACTTCACCACCGCCATGTTCGCCAAGGCCGCAATGGCCTTGTTTTTCCAGGTGATCGGCGGCAATTGCGGGGCGTTGTCCTTGCCCTGCAGCCAGTCACGCGGCAGGTACGGATCGATGGCCAACGCGGTACCGATGCCGACCATGTCCACACCACTGTGCACGACGCTTTCGGCAACCGGACGACGGCGGATGCCGCCGGTGACCATCACTGGCATTTTGGCAACGGTCTGAAGGTCCCGGGCAAATTCGACGAAATAGGCCTCGCGAGCCAGAGTTCGACCATCGCGCGCCTCACCTTGCATGGCCGGAACTTCGTAGCTGCCACCGGACAGTTCCACCAGATCCACGCCCAGATCGTTGAGCAGTTCAACGACCTTTTTCGCATCGTCAGCGGTGAATCCGCCGCGCTGGAAATCGGCGGAATTGAGTTTGACCGCCACCGCAAATTGCGCGGAAACCACGGCTCTGACTGCCTTGACGATCTCGACCAACAACCGCGCACGGTTCTGCAGAGAGCCGCCCCACTCGTCCGTCCTTTGATTGGTCAGTGGCGAGAGAAACTGGCTCAACAGATAGCCATGAGCGGCGTGGATTTCCACCCCAGTGAAGCCGGCCTGTTCACCGAGGCGTGCGGTGTGCGCAAAACGCTGAATGACGTCCTCAATCACACTGGCGGTCATGGCGTGCGGCGTGGCGAAACGCTTGGACAGTTTGCCCAGCTCCAGCGGCACCGCTGACGGCGCCCAGGTTTTCTGCCCGAGGTTGGACTGCATCTGGCGCCCCGGATGATTGATCTGCAACCAGAACTGCGCACCGGCAGAACGGCCGATCCGCGCCCAGCGCTTGAACTTCTCGAGTTGCTGATCATCCTGCAGCACCACGCCGCCCGGCCCGGTCATGGCGCGGCCGTCGACCATCACGTTGCCGGTGATAATCAGCCCGGCACCACCGTCGGCCCATGCCTGATACAGACGCATCAGTTCTGCAGAGGGCGCCTGCTCGGCGTCGGCCATGTTTTCCTCCATGGCGGCTTTGGCGATGCGGTTCTTGATGGTCGAACCGTTGGGTAAGGTCAGGGGGTCGAACAAGCTCATGGGGCGGTCCTCAACTGGAGATGAGGCCACCATAAGATTGAAGTCAACTTTAAGGTCAATGACTTTTTTCAAGGTCATTCAATGTTGATTTCGCTGACTGATGCGTTGCTCCTGAGGAGATTGCCAAGCAGCGTTATTGCCTTGCCCAATCAGCTTCAGACGCTAGCGTTAAAGTCAGGTTGAGGGTCAAGCAATGGCATCGACGCAAATTATTCGCAGCAGCGGGGGTTGACCTTAAAGTGAGGTTTAAGGTGAGCATGCGCCGACCTGCTTGCTCGATGGAGCCCGGATGATGCTCAAGACCCTTGTTTCCTCTGCCCTGTTATTGATAGGTGGTGCTTTCATGACGTTTGCAAATGCTGAGTCGGCGGCTATCAAGGATCGCCAGATCCTGGTGATCATGACCAATCACGCCAGCTATCCCTCTCGAACCGATACCACCGGGTTGTGGCTGACCGAACTGACCCACTTCACCGATGTGGTGGAAGCCGCCGGCTACACCACCGTGTTTGCCAGCCCCAAGGGTGGCGCGGTGCCTCTGGACGAACGCAGTCTGGGGTGGTTGTACATGGACAAGGCTGCGCGGGAGCACTTGCAGTCCCCTGCGTTCCGCGCGCGCCTGGCCAATACGCTGCCGATCGCCGAGGTCGATCCGTCCCGCTTCGGCGTCATCTACTTCACCGGGGGCCATGGCGTCATGTGGGACTTTCCCGACAACCCTGACCTGCGCCGTGTCGCCGAAACCATCTACAACCAGGGCGGCATCGTGTCGGCCGTGTGCCATGGCGTAGCGGGTCTGCTGGATCTGAAGGACAGCCAAGGCCAATTGATCATCAAGAACCGAAACATCACCGGTTTCTCCGACCGCGAAGAGCTGCTCTCGGGCATGAAAAATCAGGTGCCATTCTTTCTTGAGGACCGCTTGGTGAGCCAGGGCGCGCACTACCGCAAGGGCTGGCTGCCGTTCACTTCGTTTGCCATTACCGATGGAAGGCTGGTGACCGGCCAGAACCCTCAATCGCCCAAGGCCGTGGCTGAAGCCGTGATGGCGGTGCTCGCTGGCGACCACACAGCTCGCTGAACCTTCAAGTAGCTCCTACCCGGAGAAAGACCGATTGAAACTCGCAAGCACCGTATTGACAGGATTGCTGTTCAGCTCAATGGTCAACCATGCGTTGGCCGATGGCAGCCTGTCGAACTACTTGCGCGACTTGAAGCTGGGGAAAATGCTCAAGTACGAATATGTCCCTGAGTTCCAGAGTGCACTCTATGCGCCAAAACCGCTTGCCACGCTGGTTGGCAATCGCTGAAAGCGGTAACGCCCGTCAGGCTCTGGATGTCTGACGGGCGTTTGCTTTTCTTGCCGCAGCTGCTGGCTGCTTGTCGGGCGCAGAAGCCACGCCTTCTTCGCACAGCCGTTGGATCAGCCTCTGCGCATTGTCCGCACACGCCATCCCCGCAGGTTTGCCCTCGATCCCTTTGATGACCAGCAGCAGTTGTTCCTTGTTCTGCGCCAGCCGTTGCTGCAGGACTTCGATTTCTTCGACCTTTTGCTTCAAGCCACTGAGCAACTGGTCATGCTGCCAGCCACTCGCGTTCATCGGCATCAACTGACGGATTTCCTCCAGGGAGAAACCTGCCGCCTGCGCGCCGGTGATGATATGCAACACCCACTGTGTGTCGGGGGCGTAATCGCGATAGCCATTGGCTTTGCGCGCGACCGAAGTGATCAACCCGCTCGCTTCGTAGAAGCGGATACGCGATGGCGCCAGTCCGCTGATTTTCGCCAGTTCACCAATTCTCATGTCCGACTCCGCAAGCCCGTTAACCTTGAAGCTGACTTTAAACCTGAAAGCCGCCAGCGCCAACATGCCAGATCACGCCAGCAACTCGGTAATCCACTGAACCTGCCGCGCAATGTCTTGCAGCTTCTCCTCGGGCACAGCCTGGCGCGCCTGTTTGAGACTGTTAAGGGTTTTCTGTTTCTGCCTTAACAAGCGCTGCCATTTGGCGATGAATGCCGGGCTGCGCGTCTGCATCAGCAACGGGCCGAAGTACAACTGTTCGGCGCTGTAGCTCAGCGGTGCGCCGCGCTCGGCGACGATGATTTCGTAGAAGAAACGGTTTTCCTGCAGCACTTCCTCATCGAGGATGCGGTAGCCGTTGTCCATCAGCCATTGGCGCAGGGGTTGCTCGCCGCCGTTGGGTTGCAGGATCAGTCGTTCGTGCCCGCGCAGGTGCGCCTTGCCGCTGTCGAGGATGTCGCGAATCGTCTCGCCGCCCATGCCGCAGAGGCTGATCGCGGTGATTCCGTCATCAGGCTCGATCGCCGCCAGACCACTGGCCAGACGCACGCTGATGTGCTGCTGCAGATCGTTGTCGCGCACCGTGCGCACCGCGGCATGGAACGGCGTCAGCGCCACCTCGCCGGCCACCGCCGCAACGATGGCGCCACGGCGCATCAGGGCCACCGGCAGATAGCCGTGATCCGAGCCGATATCCGCCAAACGCGCGCCGGCCGGTACATGCGCCGCCACCCGCTCCAGTCGCATGGACAATGTGTGTTCGTTCAACTGCCGCCCTCTTCACCAGCCATCGCCGGCGCTGCTGGCCGGACAAGGGGCGCGACTCTAGCGGGCAATGATGGGTATTTCAAATCCGGGCAAGCACCTTACTGCGTTGGTGTGACCAGTGGCTGCAGAGGCAAGGCTTCAACGGCTCAACCACCTAGCCACTGCGTCGATTCACGCTTACCATACCCACAACTCGTATTACCGCGGCTGCTGACAAACTCGCCAGGGCGCGCCAACTGGGCATGAGCTATCCCATCCGCACCACCCGCCAATTGCTGGATCAAGTGTGACCAATCTCCTGTTCGTGTGCAGCCGCAACCAATGGCGCAGTCCGACGGCGGAGGCGATCTGGCGCCGTCGGCCCGGTTTCGAAGCCCGCTCGGCAGGCACCAGCCCCAACGCCCGCAAACCGATCGGCCCGGCGGATATCCGCTGGGCCGATGTCATCTTTGTCATGGAACGCAAGCACCTCAATCGCCTGCAAGCCGAATACGCCCGATTACTTGAACACAAGCCGATCCACACGCTGGATATTCCAGATGACTATCGCTTCATGGATCCCGAGCTGGTGGACATTCTTGAGGACGCCGTGAAGCCTTATCTCGAGCCTCGGGCTTAGTGCTCAGGCTGCCATCCTCATCACCGTACTTTCAAATTGAGTAGAAACATGAACCGCCAAAAGAAACTGCAGCAGTTGTTCAAGGAAAAGGCCAAAAAGGCCAGCGCCAAACTGGCGCCGAAAAAGCCCAAGTACATCAGCAAGGCCGACCGCGCGAAACTGGCTGCCGAAGCGGCGGCCGAACCGGTTGAAACCCGCGAGAGCTGATTCGCTGCTTCAGGCGTCGATTAAACGTGCTTTACAGATACGCCTCGATGTTCGCGATCGCCCGATCGATGTAGAGCTCTTTCTCGCCAACGGGCGTCACATAATGAAACGCGTTGCGGGTGGCCTCCACACCGGCCAGACGGGCGATGAACCAGGCCGCCATATATTGTGAGGACAGGCAACCGCCAGCGGTGGCGACATTGCCCTTGGCCATGAACGGCTGATTGAGCACCGCCACACCGGCCTCCTCCACCCAGGGCTTGGTGATCAGATCGGTACAGGCTGGGACGTCATTGAGCAGGCCGAGCTTTGCCAGGATCAGCGTGCCCGAGCACTGGGCGCCCAAGAGCTGGCGCTGCGGATCGAACCGTAGCCGCGCCATCAGCTCGGTATCCGCCACGATATCCCGGGTCAGACTTCCGCTGCCCACCAACACCGCGTCCGCGTCGCTCGCCTCCTCCAATGACACCTGAGCCTCGATCACCAGGCCATTCATCGAACGCACTTTTTCCGTCGGGCTGGCGATCGACACGCGCCAATCGGGCTGTTTGACCCGGTTGAGAATGCTGAACGCGATAAGCGAATCCAGTTCGTTGAAGCCTTCAAAGGTCAGGATGGCGATGTGCATGGTGAGTCTCTAAATGGGCGATGACTCATCGTAAAATCTGCCGCTCATCACAATCAAAAAATTGTCATGAGTACATTGCAGGCGACATCGACGGGCATTTGATACACCGGCTACGCGCCACGGAAAGGTCGGCTGAACAACCGCGTCGTCTCGCCCCATACCTTCTCAGGCGACCACGCCTGCATGCCTGCCAGGACAGATCGGGCTGTAGCTTTCAGCCAGTGGCTGTAGGAAAGTGGCGAACATCGAATGATGAAAAGGCCAACACCCCATGAAGCCGCTGGATCTGACGCGTTTCGACCTCAATCTTCTGGTGGTTCTAGAGGCGCTTTGGGCGCAAAGGCACGTCGGTCGTGCGGCGCAGCATCTGCATCTGTCGCAGTCGGCCACCAGCCATGCCCTGTCGCGTTTGCGCACGGCGTTTGATGATCAGTTGTTCATTCGCAACCCTCGCGGCATGGCACCGACGCCGCTGGCCATCGAGCTGATGCCCAGAGTGGCGGCGGTGCTCGAATCGGTGCGGCTGGTCGCCAGCCCACGGGGGCCGTTCGATCCAGCGCGTCTGCAGGCGACACTGCGGATAGCGGCCACCGATCACGCCGTGCTGACCGTCATCGCCCCGGCGCTGGCGAAAATTCAGGTTGCGGCGCCGGAGGTGGTGCTGAAACTCGGGCCGGTGGATGGCGAGTCGGCGATGCGCCAACTGGACGCCGGCGAGATCGACCTGGTGTTGGGTTCGGGTTCGTTTGCGCAAGTGCCGCAACGCTTTGATTGCCAGCTCGCGCACAAGGAGCGATTCGTCGGCATCGCCCGCAAAGGGCACCCGGCATTGGTCAAGCGCGGCAAACATTTGCATATGGAACTGGATGACTTCACGCGTCTGCCGCACGTTCTGATTTCGCCCCGGGGCGACGCGCGGGGCGCTGTCGATGACGCGCTGGAACAGCTCGGTCGCAGCCGCAAGGTCAGCGTCACCTGCCCGAGTTTTCTCGCAGTGCCATTCATGGTTGGCGCATCGGAATCGATTGCCGTGGTCGCCGAACGTGTCGCCTTGCAGATGCAGGAAACCGCACAACTGAGCCTGTTCGAATTGCCTTTGCCGCTACCGACCTGGGAGGTCTTCGTCGTCCGCGCACGCGGGCGCGCCAACGAGCCTGCGGTTGAATGGATCACCAGAATGCTGATCGACGACTGATGATCGATCTCGTGCATCGAGAGGCTGCACCAATGCCATTGGATAGCGCGCCTCGGTACTCCTAGAGTGCGGACATCCGTTCAACATCCCTGGAATTCTCATGCAAACCGAGCCCACGCTGGTCATGGTCCCTTGCTTCGCCGGTGCGCCGTGGCAGCTCAACCAACTCAGCCACTTGCAGCACCGCGCCATGCGTACGTTGCGCTTACCGGACGACGTCGCTGATCTGGAAACGCTCGCCAACTTCATCGTTGATCAAGTGAAAGATCTCGAATGCTACGTGCTGGTGGGCGACTCCTACGGCGCGGTCGCCTCGATCGCGGTTGCAACGCGCCAGCCCAAAGGCCTCAAGGGCCTGGTGCTGTCCGGCGGTTTCGCCAAAAGCCCGATCACCTCGCCCCTGCTGAAAACGCTGGCCGCTCTGGCGCCGTTCTTCCCCGGGCCGTTTTATCGACAGACCACCCTGCGCTTCCACGCCGCGCAACTGGCTTCGTCGTTCGACAAGGAAGGCGAAATCCCTTGGTCAACCGCCAGGAGCCGCGCCTTCTTCATCGAGCAAACCCCACACAAGGCCTACGTCAACCGCGTGCGCTCGATCGAGACCGTCGACTACACCGCCCTGCTGGCAAAGATCGACGTGCCGACGCTGATCCTTACGCCCGAGGAAGACAAGCTGATCGGCAAAGAGGCTGCAGGGATTCTGCTGAAGGGGATAAAGACCGCGCAAGAAGTCGTCATGCCGAGAACCGGGCATATGTTCAGGTTCTCGCATCCGGGGGCTTATTCGCTGGAGGTCAGCAGGTTTCTGCAGCGGGTGGCGCTTTGAGTGATTTTGGGTCAGTCAGATGCTGCGGGCCATGATCTATCCGAATTGCCGTTTATTGTTGCAGCCGCTAGCCTCAGCAAAAGTCAAAAGCACAAATCAGAGACCCGCATGACGCTACGCCCCGCCACCGATAGCGACCAGCCAGCCCTCTTCGACTTGCATCGAGCAGTCTTCCGCGAACACATCGAGAAAATATGGGGCTGGGATGAGAGTTGGCAACGCGCAAATTTCGCAACGGAATTCGCCTGCGCGGCCACTTCGGTTATTGAACAAGACGGCCGGATTGTTGGCTATGTGCAGATTCTGGACAAGGAAGATCGAATCCATATTCAGAACATCGCTATTTCGCCCGAGTACCAAGGCAAGGGCATTGGCTCGCGCATTCTGAAGAACCTCCAGCTGCAAGCCGCTGCCCGCAAGGTGCCGTTGCAGTTGGGCGCTTTTCGCACGAACACTCTGGCGCAGAAGCTCTATGAACGGCTGGGCTTTCGCCAGACTGGCACGACAGACACGCATATTGAAATGTCGTGGACAGGCCCTGACAGCAAGCAGACGTGATCCTAATCCAACCGCAAAACAGACCTTCCCCGATTCAACCTATTCGGGTTCGAGCACTCATGCCTGCCTGACATCACCTTCACGTCAGCCTGGCAACCGACCCTTTCGGCAATACCCCGCCCTTCTCAAGCGCAGTCAGTTTCGCGACAACTCGGGCACGCTCGCTTTCCGATGTTTCTCGGTCAGTAATCGAGTAAGTCTGGCCATAGACCCATGCACGCAACTGCTCAAGCACGGAAGGTTCAGCAGGTGTGCGAGACAGCTGCTGCAACAGATACCCGGCCTGTGTCCATTTGGGCATCAGCTCAAGCAGTGCCTGACGTCGAGAGGCGGATAACGTTGGCCAGAGTGTTTCGAGCTGAGCGCTGAATGCTGACTCGATGATTTTCCATGGCTGCGGGCGCAGGCCGCGTACTCCGGCCTCGAACACCGGGCGTGACGGATCCGCGATCGCCGCGATCAGTAAATCAGGCCTGCCCTCTCCTTCGAGGCTCAGGACCAGTGACCGAACCTCGCCACTGTTTTGGCTGAGGGCCGCGTTCATCCACCCTTGCGGGATTGCCATGCCAAGCGACTGCGCCAACCCGAGTACGCCAAGCCAACGGGCTTTGGTGGCGGGAATCTCGCCTGCCAGTTGCGCTTGAAGTACCTGCAACGGGTCGACGCCATACTTTCTGGCGGCCCAGAGTGCAGTCGATCTTGCTGCAGACGATGGGTCGGTCAGAAAGTCTTCGATCAGTCGTGTGCGATCCGTTTGCAACTCAATAGCTTGCAGAAACGACAGGCGCCTGAGAATGCTGCTGTTGCTGGCGAGTCCATAGGCAATGGCCTTCTGCGCCGATTCCAGAGGCAGCGCCATTGCCCTGCCGAGCGCAGCCCGCCGCACACTGAAATCTGCATGATGAAGGCTCGCGACAAGAAACGCCTCCAGCTCATCTGCGCGCTTTGTCTGAGCGAGTACCCTGAAAAACAACCGCGTACAGGCGCCACGGCTGGTTTCGAAGGCCGCCGTGGTTTGCGCGAGGCACTCAGGTGTTGCCAGCAGCGCTTCAAGCTTTTGGATGGTAACGCCATGGTCTTCGCGTCGGCGCTGCTCAAGGGCAAGGATGGCGGGAGTCTTGGCGATCAGCCAAGGGCCATACTCGGGTGTCAGATAGTCTGCGAAAGCGTCTCTGGCCGCCGCGCGTACCTGCGGCACCCAGTCGTTGAGCCGCACGATAATGGACGCCAGCCGCTCGATCGACTGCGATGAGCGGATTTGCCGTAGACCGGCCTCCCGGTCGAATCCATCCCAGGACGTGACCAGCCACTTCCAGTCACGCACTGGCAATACTTCTGGTGGATCCACTGGATCTACTGGATCTACTGGATCTACTGAGTGTTCGGTTTTTGCAGTGGTGGATGTTTTTCCGGTGAGTCTTTGCAACAAAACTTTCCACATGGAGCTGACTATCCCTGACGTCCGAACATTGGCGTGAGCCATAGCATGCCTGTCGCCGAGTTTTTTTGAAACGCATGCCCTGCTCCCCCCGAAATTTTCCGCCGCGCCCGGTTCGATCACCTAACCTCATAGCTTGTGTGATCAACGAGAACCGGCCCCTCTCATGCGCAACACATTGAAGTCATTGTTTTTTGTCGCGCTGCTCCTGCTCGCTCCGAGCGGTTCGGCGTCGTGGGCGGCGGATTTGCCGGCGCCCTCGGCGACCGCTGCGGCGCCGCTGGTGGAGGTCTCGCAAAGTGATCTGCAAGCCCTGCAACTGCGCCTCGACGGGCTGAAGCAGCAGATTTCCGCCGCCAACAACTACAACCAGCTCGAAGGCCCGCAAGACCGGGTGCAGACGTTCATTCTGGATGTCGATCGGTTGTCGGCGTCGTTGTTGCCGCAGCAGGCACAACTGGCGGTGCAACTGGGGGTGCTCGGCGCGGCGCCGGATACGCAGATTGCCGCCGAACAGGCGGAAATCGCCGCGCAACGGGCGCAGCTCAACGAGCAGAAAAACAAGGTCGATGCCACGCTCAAAAGCCTTGCCGCGCTCAAACAAAGCGCCGCCGAGCTGATCACGCAAATCGCCGGCATTCGCCGCACACTGCTCGAAAGCGAACTGACGCTGCGCACCGACAGCATTCTGAGCCCGGCCTTCTGGTCGCCGTTGGTGGTGCCGGAACCGGATGATCGTCAGCGCCTGAAGTTTTTCATTGATCAGGTGAACCTCACCTGGGCCACGGTCTGGGCGCCCGGGCAGCGCTTTTTCACCTGTGTGCTGGTGTTGCTGGCGCTGGCTTTCTGGACGGTCGGCCGCCGACTCGCCGAGCGCGGCCTGACCTGGGTTTGCATCCACCGCATGCCGGAGGGGCGCCTGCGCCGCAGCGCGCTGGCGTTCGCTTCGGCGCTGGCGACCCTTGGCACCACGGCCATCGCCCTGCATCTGCTGTTCTACGCCTGCACCCGCCACGAACCTTTGACGCCCATGCTGCAGACTTTTTCCGAGGAGTTCGAAAAAGCCGTTTACGCCTGCGTCCTGATCACCGCGCTGAGCCGCGCGCTGCTGTCGACCCAGCATCCCTCGTGGCGGCTGCCGGCGATTGCCGACTCGGTGGCGCTGGCGTTGCGGCCCTATCCAAGGATTCTCGCTGCCACTCTGCTGGTGCTGGTGACGCTGGTGCAGGTCAGCAACGCCACCGGCATGAGCAGCCAGATCGTGATCGCCCAGCGCGGCGTAATTGCCATCGTGGTGATCGTGATTCTGGTGCCGCTGCTGTTGCGCGTCGGCAGAGTGCGCAAGGCGTTGCTCACCGCCAATGAACCGGAAGCCGGCAGCACGTTTGCCGGGGCGATCTACAGCATTGCCACGGTGTGCATGTGCATATCGGCGCTGGCCTTGCTCACCGGCTACGTGTCGCTGGCCCGCTTCGTCACCTATGAATTGGTGTGGGCCTATATCGTGCTGGCCGGGTTCTATTTGCTAGTGCAGGTGGTCAAGGATGCCTGCGAATACCTGTTCTCGCCGCGCTACTCGGCCGGTAAGACCATCAAGCAGACCCTGGGCATGGGCGACCGGCGGCTGGAGCAGATTTCGATTGTGCTGTCCGGTGCCAGCCGCGCCGGGCTGCTGTTGCTGGCGGTGATCACCCTGTTCGTCGGTGGCATCGGCACCACGTTCGGGCAACTGACCAGCAATGTCATGGGCATTCTCGGCGGCGCCGGATTGCGCAAGCTGAACATCGTTCCCGCGCATCTGATCAATGCCGTGCTGGCGTTGCTGATCGGCATCTACCTGATCCGCGCTTTGCGCCGTTGGCTCGACAATGAATTCCTGCCCAAGACCGACATGGATCCGGGCATGTGCGCGTCGCTGAGCACGCTGTTTTCCAACATCGGTTATGCCACGGTCATCCTCCTGACGCTGTCGTCGCTGGGCGTGCGCTGGACCAATCTGGCGTGGATCGTCAGTGCGCTCTCGGTGGGGATCGGTTTCGGTTTGCAGGAGATCGTCAAGAACTTCGTCTCCGGGCTGATCCTGCTCACCGAACGCCCGGTGAAGGTCGGCGACCTGATCAGCATCAGCGGCGTCGAGGGCGACATCCGCCGGATCAACGTGCGCGCCACGGAAATCCAGCTCAGCGACCGCTCCATCGTGATCGTGCCCAACTCGCAACTGATCTCGCAGAACCTGCGCAACGTCACCCTCGGCGGCAGCGCCCAGGGGGTGGCGAGCCTGGAGCTGATGTTTCCGCTGGACATCGACCCGGAACAGGTCAAGGAACTGCTGCTGAACACCTACCACGAAAACGAAAACATCCTCGACAAACCGGCGTCGTACGTGCGCTTCAGCAAGCTGTCGCCGGATGGCATCACCTTGACGGTGACCGGCTACGTCGGCAGCCCGCGGATTGTGGGCGGGACCAAGAGTGATCTGCTGTTCGAGATACTCAAGCGGTTGGGGGATGCGGGGATTGCTTTGGCGAAACCCGCCGCCACGCCGTAGCAGACCACCCCCTGTGGAAGGTGACTTGCCAGCGACGGCGGTGGGTCAGTCTGAAGTGATGGCGGCTGACACGGCCCCATCGCTGGCAAGCCAGCTCCCACAGGGGTTTGCGGTTAACGCAAATGTGCCGGCTGGCCTAAAGCATTGTAGGAGTGAGCCTGCTCGCGATGGCGGTGGTTCAGTCACAGCGGGGGTGACTGACACGCCCCCTTCGCGAGCAGGCTCACTCCTACAGGGTTCTGCGGTGGGCGCGGAGTTGGCGACTGGCCGAGATCATTGTGGGAGCTGGCTTGCCAGCGATGGCGGTGTGTCAGTCAACGTGATGGTGGCGGGAAGAGGCTCATGCCGGCGCCCAACGCCGATGCAGCCAGCGCGCGAACGCATCCAGCGCAAAGCCCAGTACGCCGATCAGCAGCACCATCGCCATCAGTTCCGAATACGCCAGTCGATCACGCGTATCGAGAATGAAGTAGCCCAACCCGGCGCTGACGCCGAGCATCTCGCACGGCACCAGCACGATCCACAAGATGCCGATCGACAGCCGCACCCCGGTCAGCACATGGCCGAGCACGCCGGGCAGGATCACCTTGCGCAGGGTTTCCCAGCGGGTGGCGCTGAGGCTGCGGCTGAGTTGCAGCCAGCGCGGGTCGAGCTGGCGCATACCGGCCACGGTGTTGAGCAGGATCGGCCACACGGCGGCAAAGGTCAGCAGAAAGTAGATCGGCTGATCGCCAACGCCCATCAGCATCACCACCACCGGCATCCACGACAGCGGCGAGATCATCCGCAGAAACTGAAATGCCGGCGTGGTCGCCGCTTCCAGATGCCGGTGACTGCCAATCATCAAGCCCAGCGGCACGCCGATCAGCAGCGCCAGCAGCAGACCGACCAGAATCCGCTTCAGGCTGACCAGCACATGCTCGTACAGCTCCGGGCGCAGCAACAGTTCGCCAAGGCTGGCCAGGGTTGCCTCGGGTGAAAAGCGCAGCGCCAGGCTGTCGTTGCCGCCGAACACGTGTACGCCCAGCCACCACAGCAGCAACAGGCACAACAGCCCCGCCACACCCAACAAACCGTGTACGGTCGAAGAAGATCGCTGACGCATCAGAGGCTGAACTCCTCGCTGCGTTCGAAGCTTTCCGGCAGGCCAAAGGTCTGCATGCCGCCAACGGCCGCGATGGCATTGCGCACGAAGCGATCATCCACCAGATCCTTGGCGGTCTGCTGCGGATCAAGGCCGGCGAGGAAACCCTTGTCGCCCTCGATCAGCGTGTCCTTCAGACGTTTGACCAGTTCTTCGGTGTAGCTGGGGAACGGGTACGGCTGAAAGTCGATGCGCTGCTCGTCCCAATGGCTGTGCTGGATCGCGCCGCTGGCCAGATACTGCTCGCGGTCGCTGGTGGCCGGCGACAGCACCCGGTCGAGCACCGGTTGCGCGTGCGGCGTGTAGCGATTTTCGCCGTCCTTGGACAGCAGTTTCGCCGCCTCGGCGCGGTTGTCGCGGGTCCAGACCTGCGCCTTGACGATGGCGTTGACCACTTTCTGCGACCACTCGGGGCGGTTGTTCAGATCCTGCTCGTGCATGAACACCACGCAGCAGGCGTGATTGCGCCAGACGTCGCCGGTAAAGCGCTGTACTCGGCCGACCTTGAGTTCCTCGGCCAGGGCGTTGAACGGCTCGGCGACGATGTAGCCGGCAATGCGTTTGCTCGCCAGGGCCGGCGGCATGTCCGACGGCGGCAGCACCAGCAGATTGACCTCGTTCGGTGCCAGCGCAGCACTCGCGGATTTGCTCACCGGCACCAGTCCATGGTCGCGGAACAACTGCTGCACCACCACGTTATGAATCGAATACCAGAACGGAATCGCCACCGACTGCCCGCCAAGTTGCTTGACCTCGGTGATGCCCGGCGCCACGGTCAGGCCCGAGCCGCCGACGTGGTTCCACGCCACGACCTTGGCCGGCACCTTGCTGCCGTAACGCGCCCACACGGTCATCGGCGACAACAGGTGGATCACGTTGACCTGCCCGGAAATGAACGCCTCGATCACCTGTGCCCAACTGCGCAGCAGCACCGGGCGTTCGGCCTGAATCCCTTCGGCTTCGAACAGGCCGTTGTTGTGCGCCACCAGCAACGGCGTGGCGTCGGTGATCGGCAGATAACCGATGCGCACTGGCGCGTTCGGCTCGGCAGCGGCGCGCGCGTTCAGGCTGTTGAGCAACGGCAACGCGCCGCCAGCGGTCAGCAGCGCGCTGAGTTTGAGGAAGTCACGACGTGTGTGAGTGAAGTCGTCCAGGCACATGGTCAATCTCCGACGTAGCGGGCACAGGTTGAATGAGGGGGTTGCGGCTCGCCCGCCGAAGGGTTTTGAGGATGTCGATGCGCAGCGCGCCCAGTTCCTCGACCAGCTCGGCACGCGGCTGAGGCAGGTCGATGCGCCACTCGCCGAGGATGTGCGCCGGGCTGTTACCCAGTAGCAGAATCCGCTCGGAAAGCAGCAGGGCTTCGTCGATGTCGTGGGTGATCAACACGGCGGCGGTGTGGTGCTCGGCAATCAGTTGCAGGAGCAACTGCTGCATGTCGGCGCGGGTGATTTCATCCAGCGCGCCGAACGGTTCATCAAGCAACAGCACCTGCGGCTGCCGCGCCAGACACCGCGCCAACGCGGTGCGCTGGGCCATGCCGCCGGACAGCTGCGCCGGGTGCTGCTGACGCGCATGTTCGAGGCCGACCGCCGCGATGGCGTGGTCGATCCGCGCCTTGCGCTGCTCGGCCGTGAGGTGCGGCTGGCGAGCGAAATCGAGACCGAAGGCGACGTTCTTTTCCAAAGTCAGCCATGGCAACAGGCTCGGGTCCTGAAACGCCACCGCCACCCGTGGATGTGCGCCGGTCAGTGGCTCGCCAAGCAGGCTCACCCGACCCTGTTGTGGCGCCTGCAGACCCGCCAGCACTCGCAGCAGACTGGATTTGCCGACACCGCTGGGGCCGAGAATGGTCACCACTTCACCGGGCTGCAATTGCAGGTCGAAGTGTTCCAGCACGGTGTGCCAGCCCTGCTCCCGTGGGTAGCCGAGGCTGATGCCCTGCGCTTCCAGCACCGGCGCAATCATGCCGTCGCTTCCCGTTTCTGCCGCTGCAATTCAGCGCGCAATTGCACCAGGCTCGGGGTGACAATCGGCACGAACGCCGACTCGCGCCAGCGCCGGGCGAAACCGCTGCCGTGCTCCGTCAGATAGGCCTTGCCGCCGCTGGATTGCAGTTCCAGTTGCACCGCATTGGCAGCGGATTCGGCCAGCGCGATGCGGATCTGGAACAAGGCGCCCGGCTGGGTCAGGAAACGTCCGTCGTGCAGACCCTGCTTGAGCGCATCGACGCTCTGCGCCAGTTGCTCGCGTTGTTCCTGCAACGGCTCCAGCAGAATCGAACGGCCGTCCTGCAAATGCCCTTCGACCTCGGCCAGCGCCCGTCGCGCCAGACCAATCGCCATGCCGCATTGCAAGCCGAGAAACGCCGGGCGCACCGCTGGCAGAAACTTGCGCGCATCGTCATGCAGCAGCCATTCGCGTCCGACCGCCACTTGCGCGAAATCGATCGCTGCGGTGTTGCTCGATTGCAGCCCCATCAGTTGCAGATCGGCGGAACGTTGTACGCCGGCAGCGTCATCGGCGATCGCCAGCACGAACGGCGAACCACCCTCCTCGTGCTCGATCGCCGCCGCCACCACGAAACCGCTTTTGCGCAGATTGGTCACCCAATGCAGGCGCCCGTTCAGGGTCCAGCCGTCTGCGGTGTGGGCGGCACGCACTTGCAGTGCCTCGATGCCCGACAGGTATTTCATCGCGTTGGACAAACCGGTAGCCCCGGCCAGCTCTCCGCGGAGCAACGCCGGCAGCAGTTTTTCCCTCAGCGCCGCGTTGGGGCTGTGCAACAGATATTCGATGAAGGCCCGTTGGCCCCAGAACACAAACGCCGCCGCCAATGAATGGCTGGCGACGGCAGCCAGGGTTTCCACGGCATCACTTACGTGACCACCGCTGCCGCCCAGCGCCGGGCTGATGCCGACCCGTAGCACGCCGGCCTGCGCCAGTTGCGTCAGCACCTGTTGTGGATCGCCGTCGCCCGCATCCAGGGCCTGGGCGTTGTGTTCCAGCCATTGCGTCAATGCCTGATTGAGCATGTCGTTTCTCTCCTTGTACGCAGCCGCATCAACCATAGACGATGCGGCCTGAAGCGCTGGCCGATTACGCGCGATACGGCGCCAGCTCGGGGTTGAGCGGCGTGTCGGCGAACACGTTGGCGAAGTTGCACAGGGTCGCCAGGCTGATGCCGAGGATCACTTCCAGCGCATTGCCTTCGGTGTAGCCGGCAGCCTTGAACTGGTTGAAGGTCTGGTCGCTGACCTTGCCCCGGGTGGCAATCACTTCGCGGGCAAACGCGGCCAGGGTTTCCAGTTTTTCCACGGGCACGGTGGCTTTCTCACGCAGCGCACTGACCACTTCCGGCGGCAGTTTGGCCTTATTCAGCGCCACGGCGGTATGACCTGCGACACAGAAATCGCAACCATGGTTGGTGGCCGCAATCAGTTGCACCACTTCGCGCTCAGCAAGGCTGAGTTCGGACTTGCCATTGAGCGCCGATACCGTAACGTAGGTTTCCAGCGCGGCCGGGGCATTAGCCAGCACGGCCAGCAGGTTCGGAATGAATCCGGAGTTCTTCTGAGCGTTTTCCAGAAACGGTCTGGCGGCTTCGGGAGCGCTTTGCACGGTGTGAAGAGTGACGCGCGACATGGAGTGGACTCCTGTTGTTGAGTGTCCGGCCAGTCTGTTGGTTATAAAAATTTCGATCCATATTCTAAAGTAGCGATTACTTGCTCCTGAGTGTTTCCATTAGATGATTTCGTCCAGCCCCCTGGTTGATTGGTTATTAGAAAGCCTCGAACTCGATGCCAGCCTGTTTCACGTCGGGCGCTATTGCGGTGGCTGGCATGCAAGTACGCACGGACTGGCGCGCGCCAGTTTTCACTTGATCGTGCAGGGCCGCTGCTGGCTGCACATTGACGGGCAGGAGCAGCCAATTCCGCTGAACACCGCGGATGCAGTGTTCCTGCTGCGGGATCTGAATTACCGCATCTCCAGCGCCGAAGAGCCGGCCCTCGCCCAAACGCTGCCGCGCATAGCCATGACCGCGCTCGACAGCCAAGCGCGAGACGGTGTCGGGCTGGTCTGCGGGTTCTTTCATTTCAAGTCCGGGCTGTCGTCGCTGATCATCGAAGGCCTGCCGGACTGGATCATCCTGCGCGCGGGCGATCCTTCTTCGAGCGCGGCGCGAGCCTTGTTCGAGTTGATCCTGCAAGAGTGCGAACGCTTGCCGGCGCCCTCCTCGACTTTGCTGGAACGCTTGAGTCACCTGCTGTTCCTGTACGTGTTGCGCCAACAAATGGCCGATAACCAGCGCCTCGGCGGCTTGGTGGCTTTGGCGCGCAATCCGCAGTTCGCGCCGTTGCTGGACCAGTTGATCGAACAGCCGCAATTACCGTGGTCGCTGGAGAGCATGGCGGCGAGTATCGGCCTGTCGCGCTCGGCGTTTTTCAAACGCTTCAACGAACTGGCCGGGCAATCGCCGGGGCAGGTATTGCTGGCGTTGCGCATTCGGCATGCCTGCCAGTTGCTGCGGGCCAATCACACGGTGGAACAGGTGTGCGCGGCCGTGGGCTATCAGTCGATTGCTGCGTTTACCCGGGCGTTCGCCAAGTCGGTGGGAGTGCAACCGGGGGCGTATCGCAAGCAGCATGAGGGGCGCTGAGCGACGCGTTAGTACGCCGTCGCTGCTGGAAAGCACCGAGAGAAACTGTGGGAGCGAGCTTGCTCGCGAAAGCGCCGGCACAGGCAAAATCTCCAGCGACTGATACACCGCTTTCGCGGGCAAGCCCGCTCCCACAGTGGATGGTGTCGATCAGCGGATCTGTGTACACCGCAAAAACTTGTGGGAGCTGGCTTGCCAGCGATGGCGTTGGTGCATCCAACATCTTTTATTGACTGAACCAGCGCTTTCGCGGGCAAGCCCGGCTCCCACAGGGGAGATGTGTGGATCAAGGGATTTATGCACGCCACGAGACCTGTGGGAGCCGGGCTTGCCCGCGAAGGCGGCGGTACGTTTGGCATCCTGGCTTGGTTCGTTCCTTATTCCACTAATCAACCACAAAACCATTTTTTAATCTTTTATCGCTATTAACCTCGCCCTCTATAATTGCGCCCCTGTACTCAACTCATAAAAAGGGATGCTTCATGCAAAGACGCCTGTTACTGGCCGCACTGTTCGTCACTGTCGCCGGTTGCGCCAGCCCGCCGCCTGCCGCCGTTCACACCCACGACCCCACCAGTTCAACCCTGCAAGGCGACGCCACGCGTCCGGCGCAGGCACAGTGGATCCGCACCGAGCT
The DNA here is from genome assembly GCF_058787295.1 of Pseudomonas sp. FW305-3-2-15-E-TSA4. Taxonomy (NCBI): domain Bacteria; kingdom Pseudomonadati; phylum Pseudomonadota; class Gammaproteobacteria; order Pseudomonadales; family Pseudomonadaceae; genus Pseudomonas; species Pseudomonas sp. FW305-3-2-15-E-TSA4. Next base: position 25,828 of record NZ_JBYSZP010000029.1, read on the forward strand.
GTACTTCTCGGTAGGCACGGTGGATGGCAAGGAAGGCGCGGTCAGCCCGGCGCGCTGGCGCGAGTTTCTCGACAAGGAAGTGACGTCGCGGTTTCCCGACGGTTTCACCGTGTTCGATGCCTATGGGCAGTGGCGTGATCATGGGGCGAAGGAGCCGGAGCGGCTGAGCACCAAGGTCATCGTGATCCTGCACGAGAACAATCCGCAGAACGCCGGCAACATCGAAGCGATTCGTTTGGCGTACAAACGCATTACCGGTGACTTGTCGGTACTGCGTCTGTCGCAACCGGCCGACATATCGTTCTAATCGCTGATCTGCCCCAGAGCTTGCCGAGGCGTCGACGCCAGGCGGCTCAATCCCGCTAGCAGCAGCGCGCCCACCAGCAACACGCCAATCCCCAGAAACGCGCCCCACCCCACCACCGTCACGCTCGAATAGAGCATGTACAGGCACAGACCGAAAAACAGCAGCGGCACCAGCGGATACAACGGCACCCTGACCGGCCTCGGCACCTCGGGAAAGCGCCGCCGCAGAATGATCAACGCCAGGCTGCTGAAGCTCAGAAACAGCCAGTACACCGGGGTCAGGTACTCGACCATGGTGTTGAAGCCGCTCTGGGTGAAACTGCCGAACAGCACCAGCAACAATCCCACCGCGCCCTCCGCCAGCAAGGCTTTGCGCGGCACGCCGTCGCGTTCGTGCCACTCGCCGAAGCGACGCAACTGCGGCACATCGCGGGCCGCGGCATAGGTGGTGCGGGCGCCGACCAGCAAGGTCGAGTTGATGCTGGCGATGGCCGCGATGCCCACCATCAGCAGAATCAGCAGCACTCCCGGCGCACCGAATGCACGGTTCAACAGTTCCACCGCCGGTGCGTTGCTCGCCGCCAGCCCGGCGAAACCCAGGCCTCGCACAAACGCCCAGTTCAGCGCCAGATAAATCGCCATCAGCAGCGTCAGCGCACCGAGCATGGCGATGAAAATCCCTCGCCGCCCATCGCGCACTTCCGCCGATAATGTGGCCGCATCGCTCCAGCCGCCAAACGCCAGAAACACAAAAATCATCGCCGCCGAAAACCCGGCCATACCGGTGTTTTCCGGCGTGACCGAAACGCTCGGTGGCGGTGCTTCAATCCCCTGCCACGCCAGCCACACCCCGGCGCTGGCGATGCTCAGAAAGCCCAGCGCCAACAAGCCAACCAGCAAGGTCTGGGTGATGAAACCGATGTGCTTGCCAGTGAGATTGAGCAACACCAGCGCAGCGATGACTCCGCCAGCAAACAGGCCCGAGCCGTACCGACCGAGCGGCACCACGGCATTGACGTAATCGGCAAACATGAACGCCGACAAGGCGATCCAGCCGGTGTGCATCACCGAAAAACGCGACCAGGCGAACAGGAAACCCATGCGCTCGCCATAGGCCGTGCGCAGAAAGTGATAGTCGCCGCCAGGATGTGGAAATGCCGTGGCCATTTCGGCAAAGCACAACGCCCCGGCCATCGACGCCAGGCCGCCGAGCACCCAGACCCAGTAGAACCAGGCAGGCCCGACGTTCAGCGCCACGGTCGGCGCGGTCTTGAGGATGTCGGTGGTGATCACCATGCCCAGCGTGATCAGCAACGCCTGCATTACCGGCAGGTGACGCGTGGGGCCTTTGGTGTGACTCATGAATTTTTCCGCAGGTGGGCCGCCATCCATGGCGGTTCGGCTCAGAAGCCGTAAGTGGCGCTGGCGTAGTAGTAAGCGCCGTTGGTGCCGATCGGCGACAACACGTCATACGGCAAGTTGCCGCCGTAATTGATCGCCGAGCCGGAGCGCTCCGGGTAGTTGTCGGTGAGGTTGTTGCCGCCCAGGGCCACGCTGAATTTCGGGGTGAATTTGTAGGTCACCTCGGCGTCCAGTTGCCACACCGCGCCATAGGTCTGCTCCGGTTGCGAGTCGCCGAAATCGAACACGCGAGTGGTCTCGCCCTGACGGGTCAGACGCCCGAGCAGGCCCCAGTGTTCGCTGGCCCAGTTGGCGGAAAACACGAAGCGATCCTTGGGCGCAGCGTCGGTCAGAGTATTGGTTTCTTCAACGCCGACCAGTGCATCGTTGCCGATCCCCAGCGCCGTCAGTTGCGACGGCGTGCCTTTGGTGCTGGTGACTTTGGTGTGGTTGTAGGTGTACGCGGTGGTCAGGCCCAGTTGCCCTTCGTATAGCGGCTGATGGTAGTTGAGCACCAGTTCGGCACCGTGGGTGCTGGTGTCGGCGGCGTTGGTGAAAAAGTTGACGTCATGCACCCCGGCCACGCCGAAGTTGTCGTTGATGTATTGCTCCATGGCGTCGCTGCCAATGCGCTGCGACAGGGTGATGCGGTCCTTGACGTCGATGCGGAACACATCGAGCGAAGCGTCGAAGCGTTCGTTGAGCTGGAAGGTCACGCCGAGGCTGAAGTTCTTCGAAGTCTCCGGATCGAGCTTCTCGGCCCCCAGCGCGCGGGCGATCGGATCGTTGACCGAAAGCACACGGATGTCGGTGAGTGTGCCGCCTTCACCAAAGTTGCTGGTGGTGTTCTGGAACCCGCTCTGCGCCAGCGACGGCGCGCGGAAGTTGTTCGACACCGCACCGCGCAGCGCCCACTGCTCGGTCAGTTTGTAGCGACCACTGAGCTTGCCGGTGAGTTTGCTGCCGGCATCGTCATAATGTTCCCAACGCGTGGCGGCGTCGACGAAGAAGCGCTCGGTGAGATCGCCCGACAATTCGGCGTAGGTCGCAAACACGTTGCGGTCCAGGTCCGACTCTTCGCTGGGGCGCAGACCGTTGGCACCGTCAGCGCCGGAGCCGATGTAGGAGGCCTCGTCACCGGCGTAGGTCAGGTAGTTTTCGTAGCGGTATTCGCCGCCCAGCGCCAGTACGAACGAGCGTCCGCCCAAGCGCAGCTCGCGGCTGAAATCGAGGTTGGTGGTGGTCTGGCGCAGCTCGTAATCGCCGGTGTCGAATTTCGTCGGCGAGTCCGCGCCAAGACTGACGTTGAGCGTGCGACGGGTGGAGCCGTCGAAGCGGTTGCGGCCATGGGTGACGCTACTGTCGAAGTCCCAGTCTTCGCCGATCATGCCTTTGAAACCGGCGGTGGCGGAGACATCCTTGTTGTCGCCCAGCGACTGTGGCAAGTAGCCGTTGGGGTAGAACTGCGGCTGCTCGTAGGGGTAGCGATAGAACTCGGCGCCAGTAGTGTGGCGCTGGTTGTAGGTGCCGAAGCTGTAGGCCTTGCCGCCGGCCAGTGGCAGCTCGCTGTTGAACCACAGGTTGACGTCCCGCGCCAGGCCGTCGCCCATTACGTAGTTGCGCTGGTCCGGGGTATCGGCAAAACCGTCGAAACCGGCGCGGTTGGTCGGGTTGCGATTTTTGTACTCGGTGCCGCCGCGAATGAACCCGCCCTCTTCGCCCAGGCGCGTGCCGATCTTGGCCGTGGTCACGCTGTTCTGGCCGTCGGTGGTGGTTCTGCCGATGGCGTCCTGATGGGTGTGAAACGCGCCGTAGCTGGTGGACACTTCACCGCCTTCGGGGGCGTCGTCGAGGATGATGTTGATCACCCCGGCAATCGCGTCGGAACCGTACTGCGCCCCGGCGCCGTCGCGCAGCACTTCGATGCGTTTGATCGCGCTGATGGGGATCGAGTTGAAGTCCACCGGCGCCGTGCCGCGGCCGATTTTCGACGAGTCGTTGACCACCGCCGAGGTGTGACGGCGCTTGCCGTTGACCAGCACCAGCACCTGATCCGGGCTCATGCCGCGCAACTGTGCGGCGCGCACGTGGTCGGCGCCACCGGAGTTGGACTGACGCGGCATGCTGAACGATGGCAGTAACGTCTGCAGCGCCTGGCCCAGTTCACCGTCGGCCGCACCGGTGGACTTGAGATCAGCGGCAGTCAACACGTCCACCGGCACTGGAGAATCCAGAACCGTGCGAGCAGTGCCACGAGTGCCAGTGACCAGCACGGTACCCAGCCGTGTGTCGTCGTTAACGCGCGTGGAAGTGTCTTCGGCTTGCGCCGGAAGTTGCCAGATCGCACCGACCACCGCGATGGCCAGTAATGAACGGGAACGCTGATACATGGGACAGCTCCTTTATCGCAGCTAATACCCGGCCGTTGCCGACAATAAAGGTTCGGCAATCAATGCACGGCAATGTCTGCTGTAGTTTTAGAAAGCAGGAAGGTGGTGAAGGCTTTTTAGCGTGATTAGTCAGTGAAGCGCAGAATCCCCAAAGTTAGTTATTTCCCCTTGAACACCGATGCTAGACGGGTGGAGGCTTGCCGTAAAAGAACCAATAACACTTAGGTTAGATCGGGCGGATTATTTGTTTTTAGAGCAACACAAGTGTTGCTGGGCAAACACTTAAACCCTAACTAACACCCACTAATTCAAGATCAGCCAAAGATCTTTTGTAGGAGTGAGCCTGCTCGCGATAGCGGTGTATCAGCCACTGAAGAAGTTGAATGTTTTACCCTCATCGCGAGCAGGCTCACTCCTACAGTTGTTATTGGAGTGAACTGACTTTTTACTCCCGACTGAAATCCAGTGTGGGAGCGAGCCTGCTCGCGAAAGCGGTGTATCAGCCAATGCAGATGTTGGCTGGAATGGCCCCTTCGCGAGCAGGCTCGCTCCCACAGTTGTTATTGGAGTGAACTGACATTTTACTCCCGGCTGAAATCCAGTGTGGGAGCGAGCCTGCTCGCGAAAGCGGTGTATCAGTCAATGCAGATGTTGGCTGGAATGGCCTCTTCGCGAGCAAGCTCGCTCCCACAGTTGTTATTGGAGCGAGCTGACTTTTTACTCCCGACTGAAATCCAATGTGGGAGCGGGCTTGCTCGCGAAGGGGCCAGTCCAGTCACCCGGGAGGTTGACTGCAAAACAGGCGCAAAACCTTAGTCGAATTCCTTTTCCAGCCAGGCATCTTCGGCAATGTCCAAAGCGTCAGCACTGAAGCGTTGTTCCGCAAACGGATCGGCGTGCAGGTGAAAGCCGTTGCGCTCCCAGAAACCGGGTTGTTCTTCGTCGACAAACTCCAGACTGCGCAACCATTTGGCGCTCTTCCAGAAGTAGCGCCCGGCGACCACCAGCCGCAGCGGCCAGCCGTGCTGGGCGGTCAAGGGTTGGCCGGCGTAATGGGTGGCGAGCAGGCTGTCCGGGTGCAGCAGGTCGTCGAGTGACAGGTTAGTCTGGTAGTCGTGATCGGCGTGGGCCATGACGAAACGTGAAGCGGGCTGGATCCCGAATGCGCTCAGCAGATCCTGCAGATGTACCCCGCTCCACTGCGTGTCGAACTTCGACCAGCGTGTGACGCAATGAATGTCACATTGCAACTGGCGTTGCGGCAAACCCTGGAGGTCGGCAAAACTCAACTCGACGCCACGCCCGACCTTGCCGAACAGGCGCAGTGACCAGGTTGCCAACTCATACTCCGGCACCGTGCCTTCGTGGAGAATCGGGAACCGCTCGGTCAACACCTGCCCCGGCGGCAAACGTTGACCGAGCGCCGGATCAGCCTTAGGTGCGCGGCTGTTGCGCAAACGCATGGCTTTGTTGTGCATGTTCACTCCCAAGCGCGTCAGGATGCCTACCGCGCATACAGCGCATCACCCGGTGATAACGGCTGCATTCAGTTCGCCACAGGAATCCACTCGGCCCGCGCCACATTGGCGGTATCGCCGAACGCCGGGAGTTTCTGCGCCAGGTCGCGGACGTTTTTCACGTCCAGATCGAGCAACTGTTGGCGTGTGATCAGGGTCGGTGGCACCAGCACTTGATGCCCAGGATTTTCGCCGGCAATCAACATCGCCAGACTGCGCACGCTGATCGCCCCCGCCACTTGCGGATTGACCGCGGCGGTCGCCGCCCAGGCGCTGTCAGGTTCTTTCATGATCTGAATGTCGGCGGTGGAGATGTCGGCGCTGTAGATCTTCACCTTGCGCCCCAGCCCGGCCTCGTCGACGGCGATCTTCGCGCCTTTGGCAAACTCGTCGAACGGCGCGAAGATCACGCTGATATCCGGATTGGCGCGCAACACCGCGCTGGCCTGATCCGCCACCGAGTTGGCAATCGGCGGGTTGAGCGTGCCGAAACGCGCCTTCTCGATGATGCCCGGATTGGCCTTTTTCACCTGACTCCAGATCTCGTCGCGGCGCTCCATCGGGGTGAAGCCGCTGATGTACACGTAACCGGCATCGAACCGCGTGCCGTTGTCCTTCACCGCCTGATCCAGCGCCAGTCGCGCCAGTGCATGGTGATCCTGCTCTACCTGAGTCACTTGCGGGCTGTTCAGATCGACGTCGAACGCCACCACCTTGATGCCTTTGGCGATCGCCCGGTCAATCGGTCCCTTGAGGGTTTCCGCCAGGCCCAGTTGCACGATGATCCCGTCGACGCCGAGGTCGATTGCCTGATCGATCATCTCGCCCTGACTCGCCGCTTGCTGGCGCGCATCGAACACCCGCAGATTGGCCCCCAGCGCCTCGGTCTGTTTCTCCACGCCGCGCAGGTACGCCTCGGGAAAGTCCCCGGAAAACAGATAGCCGACCAGCGCGATCTGCACCTGACCTTTATCGGACGGCGCCGGAGCACCTGGCAATGCCTTGGCCTGAGCACTCAAAGCCAATGCCGAGAGCACCGCGCCGGCGAGGCAATGGCGTGCGAACTGCTTGATTGAACCGTGCATACATCTTCCTTGCAGCGACAAATGAACCGGCTCAGCGCGCCCGATGCGCGAGGCCGAAGGTGAACATCAGGGCCAGCACCAGCACCAGTCCCTTGACGAAATCCTGCGCGTAGTACGGCGCGTTGAGCATGGTCAGGCCATTGAGCAGCGACGCCACCAACAGTGCGCCGACCAACGTGCCGAACGCATTGGGCTTCTTCGCTCCGAGCACGGCAAAACCGATCAGCGCCGCGCCGAGGGCGTCGAGCACCAGACCGTTGCCGGAGCTGACATCACCCCGACCCAGGCGCGCCGCCAACAGCAACCCGCCGAGCGAGGCGAGCAATGCCGAGAGCACGTACGCAAGCAACTTGAAGCGCTGCACTGGCGCGCCTGCCAATCGCGCTGCCTGTTCGTTACCGCCAATCGCATAAAACAACCGGCCGATGCGCGTACGCTCGAGAAACAGCCACACCGCCAGCGCCACCAGCGCCGTGATCAACACCGGCACCGGCACCATGTCCCACAAGCGTCCGCGGCCGAGGGCGAGAAACGCCGTACTGAACGTGCCTTCGGTTTCCACGCCACTGGGCAAGGTCATGCCCACCGCAATCGAGCGTCCGCCCGTGGGAATCAGTTGCACGCCGATCACCAGAAACATGCTGCCCAGCGTCGCGAGAATGTCCGGCACCCGCAGCTTGACGATCAGCCAGCCATTGAGCAGCCCGACCAGTGCGCCACCGGCCAGACTGATCAGCACCGCCGGCACCGCGCCCCAACCGAGCACCACCATCACGTAACTGGCGATCATCAGGCTCATCGCCGCCACCGCACCAATCGACAGATCAAGTCCGCCGACGGCCATGGTCAGCGTCACGCCAAGGGCCAGCAGCGCGACGATCGACACCGACTGCAAGATGCTGAACAGATTGCCGACGCGCAAAAACGCCGGCTCCGCGACACTGAAAAACACCACGATCAGCGCCAGCAGCCACAACAGGCCGTAGCGGATCAGCGCTTGCAGCAGGCGCTCGGTGGGTGCCGTAGCGGACGACAACAGTGAACTCGAATCAGGCACTCGCTCTGCTCCTTGGCGTGGCATGAAAGGGATTTTCGCTAGCGTCGCTGCCGGCCAGCGCAGCGACCAGGGTCGCGCGCTCAAGACCGGCACGCGGGTATTCGGCGACCACGGCGTGATCGAGCACCAACAGAATGCGGTCGGCGATTTCCAGGGCTTCGTCGACATCGGCGCAAATCACCAGGGTCGCGCGGCCGCCGGCACTGTCGCGCAACAGTTGGCCGATCTCGCGGCGGGCGCGCACGTCGACGCCCTGAAACGGCTCGTCGAGGATCAACACCCGCCCTTCTCCGAGCAGCCAGCGGCCAAGCACGACCTTCTGTTGATTGCCGCCGGACAGCGCGCTCATCGGCACCTCGATGCCGGCGGTCTTGATCCCCAGCGCCGCGACTTGCGCCTCGACCGCTGCAGCTTCGGCGCGGTTGCGAATGAACCCGGCACGGGTGAAGCGCTCCAGAAACGGCAGCGTCAGGGTGCGGCGCAGGGAGAAATCCGGCACCAGCGACTGACTGGCACGATCCTCCGCCGCGAGAAACACACCGCTGTGAATCGCCGCCCTTGGCGAACCCGGCAGCCAGTCCATGCCGTCCAGTTGCAGGCTGCCGGCCACCGCTTTGCGCAAGCCGAACAACACTTCGGCGATTTCGCTTTTGCCAGCGCCGAGCAGCCCGGTCAGTACCACCACTTCGCCTTGGTGCAGGTCGAAATCGAAACGCCTGGAGCGTGGCAAAATCTGCAAACCGCGCACACCAAGGACTTTTCGGCCCACGCTGCCGGGCGTGTAGACATGCCCGTCCAGCGCCTGTCCGAGCATGGAGTGCACCGCTTCCGGCAACTGCCGTGCGCTGAATTCCCCGGCCGGTCGACCATCGCGCAGGACAATGGCGCGGTCCGCCACCCGTTGCAGATCGGACAAGCGATGAGAGATGTAAACAATCGCCACGCCACGGCTGCGCAGGGTGTCGATCAGGCCGAACAGCCGTTGCGCCTCGGTCTCCGACAAGGCTGCGGTCGGCTCATCGAGAATCAGCAGACGCGGCTGCAAGGCAAAGGCCCGCGCCAGCAACACCAACTGCCGTTCGGCCTGGCCCAGGTGTTCAATCGGCTGCTGCAGCGGCAACACCAGACCCAGCCCGGCGGCGATACTCGCGGCGCGTTCCAGCAAGCGTTGGCGATTGAGCCAGAAGTCCGCGTCGGGTTTGCACAGTTCATCGAGCAGCAGGTTCTCCGCCACGCTCAAACCGGGCGCAATGCCCTCGTTGATCTGCTGATGCACCGCGACAATCCCGACCCGACGTGCCGACGGCGGCGAGCTGAATTGCCGGGGCTGACCGTCGATGTAAATCTCGCCGCCATCGGCGCGCTGGCTGCCGGCGAGAATTTTCACCAGCGTCGATTTGCCGGCACCGTTGGCACCGAGCAACGCCACCACTTCGGCGGGATGAATCTGCAGGCTGACGCGATCCAGTGCGCGGTTCGAGCCGAAGGTTTTGCTTAGTTCACGCACCTGAATCAGCGGCGCGCGGGCCACGACGACACTCATAAGATTCCTTAACGCCGATGGGCCAGCGAACGTACCAGCCGGTCGCCCAGGCTCTGCACGCCCTGCACCAGAATGACCAGCACCACCACGGTGGCGACCATCACTTCATTGTTGAAACGCTGATAGCCATAACGGATCGCCAGATCACCGAGGCCGCCACCGCCAATCACCCCGGCCATGGAAGAAAAACCGATCAGCATCACCAGCGTCAGAGTGATCCCCGCCAGCAGCGCGGGCAGCGCTTCGGGCAACAGCACTTTGAAAATCACATGACGGATGTCGCCGCCCATGGCGAGGATCGCTTCGATGCGGCCCTTGTCGACTTCGTCCAGCGCGTTCTCGACGATCCGCGCAAAAAACGGAAACGCGCCGATGGTGATCGGCACTACCGCAGCGGTGCTGCCCAGCGTCGTACCAACCAGCAGACGGGTCAGCGGAATCAGTGCAATCAACATCACCACAAACGGCAGCGAACGCCCCAGATTGACCAGCGAACCCAGCGCGGCATTGAGGCGTGGCAGCGGCCACAGGCCGTCGCGGCGACTGACAAACAGCAACACCCCGAGCGGCAAACCGATCAGCAGCGTGAACAGCCCCGCGAGCAAGACCATGTATAGGGTTTCGCCAGTGGCGTTGAATAGCAGTTGCAGGATTTCATCCCAGTTGATCGTGCGGTTCATGACTGAGCCGCCCGCACGCCGTATTGCTTGAGGAAGCTGAGCCCGGGGATGTCGTGGCCCAGCGGCAGGCCGCAGGTCGGCCGCAACGAAGTGCCGAGACTCGATTGCGCATCGGCGAGCAATCGCGGCACCGGGCCGGACTCGACCAGGCGACCGTCCGCCATGTACGCCGCGTGATCGCAGATCGACTTGACCACGTCCAGCTCATGGGTGATCAGCACAATGGTCACGCCCAATTGCCGGTTGATGTCGCGCAGCAAGTCAAGAATCGACGTGGTGGTTTCCGGGTCCAGCGCACTGGTGGCTTCGTCCGACAGCAGATACGCAGGCTCGGCAGCCAGCGCGCGGGCGATCCCCACCCGTTGTTTTTGCCCACCGGACAACTGCGAGGGAAAGGCTTGCGCCTTGTCCGTCAAACCGACCAGTTCCAGCAGTTCGCGCACCCGCACATGGCGCCACGGTTTGCCGACGTTGGCGATTTCCAGCGGCACGGCGATGTTGTCGAACACGGTGCGCGAGTGCAGCAGATTGAAGCCCTGGAAGATCATGCCGATGCGCTGACGCTGGCGGCGTAGGTCGCTGGCAGACAGCGTCAGCAGGTCCACGCCGTCGATCAGGATCCGCCCGCTGTCCGGGCGTTCAAGCAGATTGAGACATCGCAACAGGGTCGACTTGCCCGCCCCGCTGCGCCCGAGAATGCCGTAGATCGCGCCGTCGGGAATACTCAGCGACACCTGATCCAGTGCTGGTGCCGGCGCCGACGGGTAGGTCTTGCTCAACTGCTCGACGACGATCATGGCTTGCCATCCTCCACCGGAATCACCGACCCCTTGAAGTTATCGGTGATGTATTTCGCCACTTGCGACGAGGTCAGGTCCTTGGCCAGTTGCGCAATGCGCGGATCGTTCTGCAGTGTCGGCGTGGTCACCAGAATGTTGGCGTACGGATTGTGCTCGGCCTTCTCCAGCCCCAGCGCATCCTGGGCCGGCACCAGTCCGGCTTCCAGCGCGTAGTTGCCGTTGATCACCGCAAGGTCGACGTCGTCCAGCGCCCGAGGAATTTGCGGCGATTCGATCTCAAGGATCTTCAGCTGTTTCGGGTTCTCGGCGATGTCCTTGGGTGTGGCCTGATCGGCTGCCGGATCCTTGAAGCCGGGCTTGAGTTTGATCAGGCCGTTGTCCTGCAACAGGTACAGCGCACGGCTCAGGTTGGTGACGTTGTTGGGCACGGCGACGGTGCCTTTTTCCGGCACCTCGGCGAAGCTTTTGTGTCGGCGCGAATAGATGCCCAGCGGCTCGATATGCACCGTGGCGGCCACCGCGAGTTTCTGCCCCAGCGCTTGTTCCTGGGATTTCAGGTACGGCAGATGCTGGAAGTAATTGGCATCGACATCGCCATGCACCAACAGCTCGTTGGAGTTCACGCCGTTGGGAATCTCGATGACCTTGAGCTTGAGTTGCGGATCGATTGTCTGGATGTACGCGAGAATCTGCGCGTGGGGCACCGGGTCGGCGGCCACGCGCAACGGCTCCAGTGCGTGCGCGCCGAACGAAGTCACCAGCGCGCCGAGCACGGCCAGGGTCAAACCTGCTTTTTTCAACATGAGCGGAGTCCTTGAGCGAGTGATGAATCAGGCGTTGGCGGTTTTACGAGCCGGTGCGGCGGGCATCAGCGCGTCGGCATAGAAGCGCCGGGCGACGTCGGGGTGCGAACGCAACCGACCCTTGAGGTAGTTCCAGCCGACATCGCGAAACAACGGATTGAGCGGATCACTCGCCGGGCCACGCGCTTCGCGCAACAGCGCGGTGGGCAACGGATACAGCGGCACCACGGCATCGAGTTGCGCGCCGAGGAAGAAGGCGATGGACAAGCGTTCGCTGCCTGCGGGCGGCGACACCACCCGATGCACCGTGGCGCGCAGATAACCGTTGGTGGCCAGCTCCAGCAGTTCACCGATGTTCACCACCAGCGTGTTGTCGCGGGGCAGCGCATCGATCCAGCGCCCTTCCTCGACCTCCACTTGCAGACCGGCCTGCTGATCTTGCAGGAGAAAGCTCAGGAACCCGGAATCCTTGTGCGCGCCGACGCCCTGCTGGCTCGCGCTGGCGGCCTGGCCTGGATAGCGCATCAACTTGATGTGTTCGTTGGGCTTGTCGCCGTACAACTGATCGAACGCGTCCGCCCGCAGCGACAGCGCCTGGGCAAAGGCACGCAGCAGACGCAACGCCATGCGCGTCATCGCCTGTTGCCATTCGAGCAGCAGCGGTTTCAGTTCTGGCAGCGCCGCCGGCCATTGGTTGGGTCCCTGCAACCGAGCCCACAACGGACTGTCCGCGTCCAGCGGCAACGCTTCGCGCTCGGCGCCGAGATCGAACTGCTCACGCCAGTCGGGTTGACCACGGGTGATCTCGGAAGCGGCACGGTTGTACCCGCGAAAATGCGGCGAATTGATCATGCCGACGGCGTTTTTTTCGTGCTCGGACAAAGCGAAGAACTGCCGGGCGTGATCCTGCACCTGCTTGAGCAGGTGGCTGTCGATGCCATGGCCGGTGAGATAGAAAAAGCCGACGTCACGCGCGGCGTGACGCAGGTTTTCAAGAAATTCATAACGCTGCTGCGCGGTGCCTTCGAACAACGAAAGGTCCAGCGTCGGCAGCGTGGTGATATCGAGGGTATGCGGCATGATTCACTCCCGTGTGAACCAAACCTGAAGAGCCTTTGATCGATTCAGCGTGTGCCGTCATGGCAATCGGGGGTCTATCGGTTTGATGCGTTTGATTCGTCGTGAGACAAAACTAAACGATCTTAAAAACCACGAACAAATACCCTTTTTGCATTAGCTTAGGCCTGACGCTCAAGTTCGCTGTCATCACGCGACAGCTCTCCCGCTTCAACTGATCAACGTGCCGGGTCATAAAACGGTTCGACCGCCACCCGACTGCCGACAAAGAAACTGTCAGCCACCAGCCGCAGTGGCTGCAGATCGACGTCGCTGGCCCGATCGCCAATCAGTTGCCGGAAGTGTCGATACACCGCGGTGTACTCGCCCTCTTCCGACACCACTTGGCGCACGCCGTCGATGCTCAGCAGCGCCCCGCCGTTGTCCAGACGCAGCACCCCTTCGGCGCAGCGCATCTCGATGCTCCAGAGTTCGTCGTGACCGTGGTCGAAATCGAACTCGGCCTGCACGTCGAGTCGGTTCGCGTCGGACATCTTGATCGACGCGGCAATCGGCGACTGGCAGTTTTCCGGTACGCGCAGTTCGGCGGCTTCGACAAACAATGGCTGCGCCAGCAAACGGGTGACTATCGATAGGGCATTGATGCCCGGATCGAAAACGCCCAGACCACCGGGTTGCCAGATCCACGTCTGCCCGGGATGCCACTTGCGCACGTCTTCCTTCCAGTCGATCTGCACGCTTTGCAGCGTGCGGCCGGCGAGCCAGTCGCGGGCGGCTTCGATACCGGGGGCGTAGCGCGAATGCCAGGCGAACAACGCACTGACACCCTGCTGCTGCGCTTGACTGACCAGGGTCATCGCCTCGCCCAGCGTGGCGCACGGCGGTTTTTCCACCAACACATGTTTGCCGGCGGCCAGCGCCTGCTGTACCAGAGCGAATCGACCTTGCGGCGGCGTACAAAACGCGATCGCATCCACCTCGGGGCCGTTCTCCAGCAACTCGCTCAACGAGTGAAAGTTCTCCACCCCGGCACAGGGTGCACCTTGCGTGGCGACCGCCACCAGACGAAATCCGGGATTGGCGTTGATCGCCGGAACATGTTGATCCTGGGCAATCTTGCCGTAGCCCACCAGACCGAGACGGATCGGTTGCATCAGTGACTCCTGTTTTTGTCTTGTTGTCGTCAGCGAGTGCGCAGATTAGCCGTAAACGTCAGGGAAAACCCAGCTGAGTCTGATCAAAAAAACCGCAGAAGCCAGCGCTCGGTTCATCGCGCCGGGTAGTAACGTTGATGCCGCGGCGCAAACAAAGAAAGCCTGCTTTTCAGGGCAGGCTTTCACGTTCACAACGCTGCAGTCACTTTTGCTGCGCGGTCAATGCCGAGTAACTGTTCATCAGGTTCCGGTAGTTCGGAATCCGCTGCGACAGCAGATTGCCCAGCCCTTCGATGTCGTTGCGCCAGTCGCGGTGCAGCTCACAGGCGACCGAGAACCAGTTCATCATTTGTGCGCCGGCCTGGGTCATGCGGCTCCAGGCGGCTTGCTGGACGGTGGTGTTGAAGGTGCCGGAGGCGTCGGTGACGACGAACACATCGAAGCCTTCGGCCAGTGCCGACAGAGTCGGGAATGCGACGCAGACGTCGGTCACGACACCGGCGATGATGATCTGCTTGCGGCCGGTGGCCTTGATCGCCTTGACGAAGTCTTCGTTGTCCCAGGCGTTGATCTGGCCTGGGCGGGCGATGTACGGCGCATCGGGGAACATTTCTTTCAGTTCCGGAACCAGTGGGCCGTTGGGGCCTTGTTCGAAACTGGTGGTGAGGATGGTCGGCAGGTTGAAGAATTTTGCCAGGTCGGCCAGCGCCAGGACGTTGTTCTTGAACTCGTTCGGCGAGAAGTCCTGAACCAGAGAAATCAGACCGGTCTGGTGGTCGACCAGCAGGACTACGGCGTCGTCTTTGTTCAGGCGGTTGTAGGTTGCAGTGCTCATGTTTGAATCCCTTTTCTTGGTTGAGGTAGTGGGCGTTGCGTTGAACATGGGCACAGATTACTGACACAACCGAAACCGATAAATCGGTTGAAAAGCGTTTCACTGTCAACTCATAACGGACAATCCTGGCGACACAACACAGGCTTGCCAGCCTCCGACTCAATGCGGCTGGAGAATTGGTTTGGCGATCATCAAACTGTACGGTGCCCGGTTCAGGACCCTCTCCACCGTTGCGCCAATCAAGTTGAGGCCTTGCGGGTAGGCGGTGCCCCATAACCCTGTGGGAGCGGGCTTGCCCGCGAAGGGTTCATTCCAGGCAACATCTCAAATGACTGACGCACCGCTTTCGCGAGCAAGCCCGCTCCCACAATGATCTCGACAGGCCGCCATTCCTGGGTTCACCTCACAATCCTGTGGATGAAGTTATGAGCTAATAACACCTTCATTAAACCGTCTTTCAAACGTTGTACTAGGATAGGATCCACATCCTGACATTTGCGCCGACCAGGGAACATGCTCGACGCAGGTCAGAAATGGGACTGTTTCACCTGCAACTCATGGATGATGTTTATGAATTCACACCTGTTTCCCCACATCGGTAAAGTCATTGCGAGCACCGGCAGCCGGCACTTTCCGCGGATGCTGCATGACCTGATCCAGACACAACTGGCGGTCGACGCCACACACATTCGCCAGATGCGCGTCGAGCCGGTGGGCCGCCCCGCCCATCGCAACCTACCGGAAACCGGCCAAGACTCGGCCCAGCAGGCTGAAACGGTATTCTGCGAACAGATTGCCGCACGCTCGAGCGAGCCGATAGACACGCCAGACGCGGCCAGCGCCGACGCCTCGCAGCTACACCTGACCCGGCGCAAGGACGGCTACCGCTACGTGATTTCGGTGTATCGCAACGACCAGTCGCAACGATTCTCGGCTCAGGAGCAGAGTTTGTTGCAGGACATATCTCCGGTGCTGTTGCCGATGGTGGAAAAACACATTCACGCCCTGCAACCCCAGCAGACCAACACAGAAGATCCGTCGCCCGGCGCTGACGGCGCGCAACAGGGCCTGGAAAACCTGCGGCTGCGCTTCAACGAGCGTTTGCAGCAACTGGGCCTGAGGCTGTCCAATCGCGAAACCGAAGTGTGCATCGGCCTGCTCGCCGGGCGTACCGCGCCGGAACTGGCCGAACAGTTGCAACTGAAGGTCAACACGGTGGAAAGCTACCTCAAGCGCGCCGCGATCAAGCTGGGGATCAGCGGCCGGCATTCGTTGATGCGCTGGATGTATTCGCCTGAACATACCGCCACCCTGCCCGGCTCACCCCACGCCGCTTGATAGTGCCCGATCTGCAGGAACTGCCGCTGCGAGCAAGCCCGCGCCCACATCGAAATGCGCTGAGCCGATGGTTACAGCAACACCCGGTTAAAACTGTGGGAGCGGGCTTGCTCGCGAAGAGGCCGGTACGGCTGGCAACCCTCTCATTCAAGTCCAGCAGGTACTGTCCGCGACGGGCACAGAAGGTGCCAAGGGATGCCGGGAAACGTCTTTTTATCCGTCGCGCCGCGCCTTACCGCTCATCCGAAAAGGCCTCGTACCTGTAATTTCTGACAGTAGCCAGAGCCGTCATCTTCAGCGCTGAATAACTCCATGCCCTTTGTCTCCCGACAGTTCGCTTGGAGTTCCGACCATGCTCGTTCAGCCCAGGATGAAAATCTCTGCCCCCCATTCACTGCTGGACCCGCTAGTCCCCGGGCGCCTCCTGCCTTCCGGTCAGTGGGGGATCAACCGGGCGGCGGTGTTCACTTTTCCCGACCTCGGACTGCTGGTCGTCATCCCCGTCTGGGCCAGCAAGGATGTCGGAGATTCCGTCAAGCTGCTGCTCAATGGCCGTGAGGTCGACGGACGTCCCATCATTGACGAGGCCGAGCTCAAGCAACCGACCCTCTTGTGGGTGGCTCCCCGTCATCTGCAGACCGGTTCTTACGAACTCACCTACGAAATCAAACAGCCCAATCAAAAAGAAGAGCGTCCGGACAAGCCCCTCAACCTCTTCGTCAAACTGGAACTCCCCGGTGGCCAGGACATCGACCCGGGCCCTGGTCACTCCAACCTGTACATGTACATTCCCCCGGAAATCGTCAACGGCGGGGTGGACAAAGACGTTGCCGAAGCGGGAGTGCCGATTGTCATCAGGTCCGAGTCCGGCAGCGGCTTGCCTTACCCTGACATCGCGAAGGACGACGTCATTCATCTCAGTTGGGGTGGCTTTTTTGAGTATTCCACACCGGTGACCCAGGCGCAGATCGACGATCCAGCGGCAAACCCGATATTGATCACGGTCTCCAAAGCCACTATTGAACGGGCTGGTGACACCGACCTCTCCGGTCTGGCGGTCACCTTCAAGGTGCGCGACATCGTCGGCAATGAATCGGAAGACTGGTGCAAGGAAACCCGCATCGTCGTCACCACCGGCATCGACCTGCTGGCCGCACCGATTGTTCAGGAGGCCGTCAACAACAAGCTCGACGTCGATAAACAGGGCGACAACGACATCACGGTGCATGTCACGGCCGACCGACCAGACTTCGAGATGAATGACATCATTCACTTGACCATGCTCGGCACCACCCTGGAGGGCGAAAAAGTCGAAGTCACCGCCCTGCCCCAGACCGTCGACAACATCCCGCATAACTACGAGTTCAAGCTGCCCATTGCCGACGTGCGCAAACTGGTCAATACCCAGGTCAGTTTCTTCTATCGGCTGGAACGCAGCGGCAGCAGTGACCCGTTACGCTCAAAAAGGCAGTTTGTACAAGTCACCGGCGCAGCCCACCGCCTGGCCGCACCGATCATCGAAGAAGCCGAGGGAGAATTCATCGATCCCTCCGAAACTCAAATCAACGTCCGCATTCCGTTCGATCCGGCCATCGAGTACGGCATGGGCATTGAGCTGTTCCTGTTGGGTAAACGTCCGGACGGCAGCACCTTCCTGCCTGAGTTGAAGTGGCACATTCCGGAGGAGGATGAAGTCGAAAATCCCGAAGGTTTTGTCATCACCGTCGATGACTACAACCTCAAGCTCCTTGACGGCGGAACCCTGAAGGGGTGGTACGACCTGCTGATAGCCGAGGGCGACGAGATCCTCAGACGGGAATCGCTGCACACGAAATTGCTCAATGTGGGTGAACCGAAATTCGAGCTGGACGCACCCATTGTCCTCGGGGTGCAGAACGGCTTCCTCGACCCGGCCACACTGCCCGGCGGTACCAGTAGACTGACCATCCCCAGGCCTGTGGTGAAGCCATGGGTAGCCAACGACGAGGCCACCTGGAAGTGGGTGGGCGACATCTCCGGCGAGGAACCCGGGTCCCGCACATTCAATGCCGTCACCGCCCAACAAGACTGGGTCATCAACCTGGACGCCGCCTTCGTCGCCCAACACATCGAACCGAACCGCGGCAGCAAGATCACCGTCCGCTACCAGCTCTGGCGGCATGCCACAGATGAGACCAGCCTTTCGAATCCATTGGTGTTCACCGTGGGCGTCGCGCTGGAACTGCTCGCCCCCTGGATCAAGGAGAACAACGGCGACAGCGCACTCAACCCGCTGCTGGTCAGGGACACCTTGACCATCGTGGTGCCGGACAACAGCGCGTTGCTGCCAAACCATGCAATCAGCGTCACCTGGACTGGCGCTGACGGCACGCCGGCCGGCGGGTCGCACACCTCAGCGCCGCGTGCGGTAAGCGAAGGGCTTGAGTTTGCGATCCCCAACAGCGTGGTGGCGTTCAATCTGGGTAAGCGGGTAAAAGTCTCCTACGTCGTCATCATTGATGGTCATCCAACACCGTCCCGGGTATTTGACCTGACGGTGCAAGCAATGCCGCAGAGCGCGCTGACCAGCCCCACCATCGAGCAGGCCGACAACGATGGCGCCGGCCCGGAACTGCATACCGGCAACCTGACCCAAGCTTCCGTACGCATGGGCGACTGGCCGCTGATCGCCCTCAACCAATACGTCTGGTTGCGCCTGTGCGGGACCAATGCCGACGGCAGCGCCTACACACGCGAGATCTGGAGCGCGCCGACGGCCTTCACCAACCCCGACTGGATTGCTGACCGGTTCTTCACTGCTCCGCTTCCAGCCGATGAGCTCAACGCTCTGCAGGATGGCAGCGATCTGGAATTGGTGTTTAAAGCGGCGCTTGGTCAGAGCACTGTGGAGAGTGAGGCGGTGGAGTTTCCGGTGCGCACTTATACGATCAAAGCGATTGAGGATGTGCGCCCAGAAATTACCCTAGTGGAAGACTCCAAAGGGAATGAGATTGCCAAAGGCGGATTCACCGTTGATACCCAGATCACGTTGTCAGGGGGTGGGGCCAAAGGTCAGAAAGTCCAGATCAAGGACGGCACCACCGTCAAAGGTGAAGCGACGGTTAACCTGACGACCGG
>NZ_JBYSZP010000029.1:45030-46361 GCF_058787295.1 Pseudomonas sp. FW305-3-2-15-E-TSA4
AAGTCCAGATCAAGGACGGCACCACCGTCAAAGGTGAAGCGACGGTTAACCTGACGACCGGCCTGTGGGAACTGACCTTGACAGGCTTGAGCTTGGCCGCTCACAGCTTCACCGCCATCGCTAAGTATGGCAGTGGGCAGGTATCCACGGCGTGGACGTTGACAGTGACGGCCAATACCGCACCGACCATTACCCATGCACTAGACTCCCAAGGTAGAGACATTCCCCATGGCCAATCGACCGTCGATACCACGGTCAAGCTTAAAGGGAAAGGGGCTAAAGGTCAGAAAGTCCAGATCAAGGACGGCAACATCGAGATAGACATTGCCGACATCAATCCACAAGGTGGTGACTGGGAAATCACTGCAAGGAACTTGAGCGTGGACTCCCATAGTTTCACCGCCACCGCCCAATATGGCAGTGAGCAGGTGTCGAATCCGCGGGTGGTCATCATATCGCCACCCTTGAGTGAAAACTTTAACGACAGGAGCAATGTTATTGAGCCAGTAGTATTGGTTCTTCCTACTATGACAATAGAGCGCAACCCAGTGGCAGGACAACATATAGCAATTTTGACTAATAGCAATTACGAGCCACCTTTCGCCGGAAAATATTTAGGGATAAATGGTGACAACTCCACGACTACATTTACATTCAGGAATAATTACTCATCTATATCGTTCGATTACGCACACACAATCGACCCAGCGACAGCTAAATTTTATGACTCCACGAATAGACTGCTCGGCGAAATAACACTTCTAACAGATAGCCTTACCAAGCCGAAATCTGCTCGATTCCATGGGTCTGGCATAAGAAAAATGATTGTCACCACTGCCCGGTCGGCTGTTGTCTTTGATAACTTTATATTTAGCCAATAATTTTATAAAAAATTACAGGCATTAAGAAGACAGGGACAGGTTCAATTATCCGTCCCTGTCTATGTTTCGCACTTATGGCATGAAGCAGACCTGTAAAGGCAATATAGTCGAACTGATTTATTTAATGGCAGTAGTGAGTAAGTTTACGCCTACAAGAAATCTTTGCCGGGTACATAACCTGTGACCAACGCGGATCCCATCTAGGTCTTCGCCTGCTCGTGAAGAGGCCATGACTGCTGGTGCCTATTCCTTTGGCACCACATTATCCAGCGCCTGATTCACCGCCAACTCCCCCAGCATCACCACCTGCGCAATGCCCAACGCTGTATTACGACTTGGCCCCTCCAGCGTTCCGGCGAAATCGCCGAGCATGACCGTGGCCGAGGCCAGGGATTCGCAGGCGTTGGCCAGCAGGGATTCGGTGTCGGTTTGTGGATTGACGAGGAACAT
>NZ_JBYSZP010000030.1:0-41414 GCF_058787295.1 Pseudomonas sp. FW305-3-2-15-E-TSA4
GATTGAATGCCATGCTGCGAGACGGCACAGAGTGGCGGTGACGAATGGTGGCAGTAAGACAGTTGCTCCCACATTGGATTTCCAGTGAGCACAAATTTTGTGTACACCCGAGAACTACTGTGGGAGCGGGCTTGCTCGCGAAAAGCTTCCCCTCGGTCTGACTGTCACTCCACCGGATCACTGACTGGCCTGGCAATGATCGCCTTCAACTCGCTGGTCATCGGAAACTCCAGGTTCAACCCCTTTGGCGGGATCGGCTGTTCGAACCACTTACGGTAGATCCCGTTGATCTCCCCCGAGCTGTACAGATCGGCCAGCGCGTCGTTCACCAGCGCGAGGAATGGCGGATCATCCTTGCGCACCATGCAGCTGTAGATTTCCCGCGATTGTTCCTCCCCCACCACGACCCAGTTGTGCGGGTCCCGCGCCTTGGCCCGCTCGCCGTAGAGCAATGCGTCGTCCATGTAGAAGGCCGCTGCCCGTCCCGACTGCAGCATCTGGAACGCCTCGCCGTGATCCTTGGCGCTGATCACGAACATGTTCAGTTTGTGGTCGAGGTTGTAGCTCTTCAGATAGCGCTCGTTGGTGGTGCCGGCGGTGGTCACCACGTTCTTGCCGCGCAGGTCATCGAAGCTGTGAATGCCGCTGTCCTTTGCGGTCAGCAACTGCCCTTTTACGTAGATGAAACCGTAGGAGAACGCGACCTGTTTCTGCCGCTCGGCCGTCACCCCGGTGGAGCCGCACTCAAGATCAACCGTGCCGTTCTGCACCAGCGGAATCCGCGTCTGCGACGTCACCAGGTTGTACTTCACCTTCAGCTCCGGCAACGCCAGTTGCTGCTTGATCCGCTCGACAATCTTGCCCGCCAGCTCCACCGAATACCCCATAGGCTGTCCGGTGTGATCGCCCACATACGAGAACGGCACCGACGCATCGCGATAGCCCAGGGTGATGCTGTTGGCGCTGGCGATCTTGCCAAGCGCGCCGGTCAGCGGCACTTCATTGGCCTGTGCCTGGGCGCCGATGAACAGCGCCAGTGTGCAGCCGAGCAACGTGATTTTTTGCATTGTTATTCTCCGTTGTGGTTGGGGTGTTTGAGCAGAAGCCGTCACGCCGCACGGGGATTGAAGCCGTGCAGATCAATGGATGTACGCTGCTGGCCGATCAGTTCGCTGAGCAACTGCCCGCTGCCGCAGGCCAGGGTGAAACCGAGCGCGCCGTGGCCGAGGTTGAGCCACAGATTGCGATACGCCGTGGCGCCCAACAACGGTACGCCGGTTGGGGTGGCCGGGCGCATGCCCGCCCACTCCACAGCCGCGTCGTAATTGCCGGCATCGGGAAAGGTGTCGCGGGCCTGGCGCTTGATCAGTGCCAACCGCTCGGGATCTACCGCCGGGTCGAAACCGACGATGTCGACCATCGCCGCCACGCGTAACTGTTCGCCGATGCGCGCGTAGACGATCTTGCGGTCGTAGTCGGTGATGCTCACGTCCGGCGCCCGATGCCCGTTGCCGATCGGCACGGTCAGGCTGTAACCCTTCAGCGGATACAGCGGCACGTGCAGGCCGGGCAGCGCCAGCAAAGGGCTTCGGTGCCCGGCGGCGATCACCAGTTGGTCGACCGGCAGGGTTTCGTCGCCAAGCTCAATGGCGGTGACGGCGCCGTGGCTGTGACGAATGCCGCTGACTGCCTGACCGAAACGAAACTCGCAGCGGCCCGACGCCTTCAATCGCACCGCCAACTGCTGGCAAAAGGCGTGACAGTCGCCGACTTCTTCATCCGGCGTGTAGATCGCGCCCACAAACGGCGCCTTGGCCAAGGCCGGTTCCAGTTGCGCACATTCGGTGGCGGACAACACCTGTTGTTGCTGCGGATCGGCCAGGCCCTTGCGCGCATGGTCGAAGCTGACGGCATTGCGGAAGGTCACCAGTTTGCCGTTGCGCCGCCAGTTGAAACCGGTGAGTCCGTCATCCTCGCGCCAGCGTTTCAGCGTGCTCTGGCTGAACAGCGCCAGACGCAACAGATGCGCCGCGTTTTCGCGGTTGACCGAGGTTCGGCAGGCGGCGAGAAACGACGCCATCCAGCGCCACTGCGCCGGGTCCAAACGCGGGCGCAGCTTGAGGGGTGAGTCGCCGCGCAGCATCCAGCCGATCGCCTGCATCGGCACGCCGGCATCGGCCAGCGGCGCCACATAGCGGTAGGACAACTGGCCGCCGTTGGCGAAGCTGGTTTCGCTGCCCAGCGACCGCCGCGCCTCGACCACTGTCACTTCGAAACCGTCGCGCACCAGCGCATAGGCCGTTGCCAACCCGATCACGCCGCCGCCGATGATGCACACACGCTGAGCCATGTCCGTCCCTATTTCTATGTGAAGACGAGGCTGAGGTTAGGGTGAGGTGACAGGCGCCGAACAATGAATAAAGATGCCAGACCTATAAACAAAGGTTATGGACTCGCCATGCGCCTTCGCCACATCGAGATTTTCCAGGCCATCCGCCAGACCGGCTCGGTCAGCGCCGCTGCGCAATTGCTGCACGTCTCGCAACCGGCGGTGACCAAAGTGCTGCAGCACGCCGAGCAGCAGTTGGGCTTTCCGTTGTTTCTGCGGGTGCGCGGTAAATTGCAGGCGACCCCGGAAGCGCTGGAGCTGGAGCGCGAAGTCGACAAGGTCACGGAAAGTCTGCAGGGCGTGCGGCGCCTGGCACAGAGCCTGCGCCGCGAACCCGGCCACAGCCTGCGGATCGGCGCGACTCCTGCGCTGGCGCTGTCGTTGCTGCCACCGGCGATCCGGCAATGGACGGCGCAGTTCCCGGACATCGCCTGCGAACTGTCCAGTGCCCACAGCCGCGAGTTGATGCAGAACCTGCTGATGCGCGAAGTGGACGTGGCCCTGACGTTGCAGTTGCCGGATCACCCGGGGCTGAAAGCGCAGCCGCTGGCGGCGGGGGTGCTGGTGGCGTTGGCGCCAAAGGACTTCTGGCCGCCGGCAGACGTCGGCAAACCGCTGCCACTGATGGAGCTTGCGGATGTGCCGCTGATTGGTTTATCCAGCGCCGATCCATTGGCGGCAAGGCTCGACAGCTATCTGGAAGCGGTGGAGCCACCGCCACGGGTGCGGATTGCCGTGCAGACCTATTCGCTGGCACGGGCGATGGTCGAGTCCGGTGCCGGCGTCGCGGTGATCGATCCGTTCACCGCACTGGGCGCCTCTGTGGCAACCACCACCCTCCGCCCCCTCGCCCCGCCACTGCCGATCACTTTGTACGCCGTGACCCGCGCCAGCGAGCCACCACCGCATACGCTCAACGATCTGCTGCAGATTTTCAGTCAGCGAGCTGAACAACAACTCAATAACCTGCACTCGGCACAAGTCTGATGTGGGAACACAATCTAATGTGGGAGATTGGGGACAATTCCAGTTAGAGGACATAAAACAGAATCGCCACAAAGTGCAGCAGACTCCCGGCGATCACGAACAGATGCCAGATCCCGTGCGCATGCCGTAACCGGTGATCCAGGGCAAAAAAGATGATGCCCACGGTATACAACACCCCGCCCGACGCCAGCCAGGCAAAGCCTGCCCTGCCCAACGCCGCAATCAACGGTTTGACCGCCACCAGCACGATCCAGCCCATCACCGCATAGATCACGATCGACAGGATTCGCGCTTCGGAGCGTGGTTTGATCTCCTGCAGGATGCCGATCAGCGCCAGCCCCCAGACAATTCCGAACAGCGTCCAGCCCCACGGCCCGCGCAGCGTCACCAGACAGAACGGCGTGTAGCTGCCGGCGATCAGCAGGTAGATCGAGAAATGATCAACCTTCTTCATGATCGCTTTCTTGCGCCCGCGCACGCTGTGGTACACGGTCGAGGCGCTGTAGAGCACCAGCAAGGTAAAGGCGTAGATCGCCACGCTGACAATTTTCCACGGACTGCCGTCGAGGCTGGCAATCACAAGCATCCACACGCCGCCGATAAATGCGGCCACTGCCCCGACCAGATGCGTCCATGCGTTGAGTTTTTCCCCGTGATACATGTGTCGCTCACCTCGTTATTCGTTACCGCAGCGCGCAAGGCTCGGGCCTTGAGCGTAAAAGCGCAATGTTTCTGTTCAACGCGGACCTGCGCACGCCACGGTAATTGGGCACAATCGGTCGATACCAAAAAGAGTCCGCGCCATGCTGATCGACGAAGAATTGACCCTGAAAAAACTCGAGGTGTTCCTCGCCTTCATGCGCACCGGCAACCTGGCGCGCGCCGCTGTCGAGTTGCAGACCAGCAATGTCAGCGTGCACCGGGCGATCCATTCGCTGGAAAGCGCCCTGCGCTGCCCGCTGTTCAAGCACGAAGGGCGCAACCTGACGCCACTGGAAAGCGCCTACGTGCTCGAAGAACGCGCGCAGAAGCTGATTCAGGACGTGGTCGAAAGCGTGCGCCTGACCCGCGAGGCCGCCGGGTTCTCCGCTGAACGCTTCAAACTCGGCTCGCTGTATTCGCTGACGGTGAAAACCGTACCGCAACTGATCATGGGCCTGAAGATCCGTCGCAGCGAACTCAACATCGACCTGATCCTCGGCTCGAATATCGACCTGCTCTACAAGCTGAAGAACATGGAAGTCGACGCGATCCTGGTGTCGCTGGACGACACGGTCAGCGACCCGGACTGCGAGCAGATCCCGCTGTTTTCCGACGACATTTTCCTCGCCACGCCGGCAGATTCAAGATTCGCTCAACGCAGTGAAGTCGATCTGGCCGAGGTGCGCGATGAAACCTTCATCACCCTGACCCAGGGCTTCGCCACCCATCAGGACGGCATCCGGGTGTTCAAACAGGCGGGGGTCGAGCCGAAGGTGGCGATGCAGGTCAACGACATCTTCACCCTGCTGAGCATGGTCAGCTCGGGGGTGGGTTATGCGTTGCTGCCAGGAAGGATTGCGGCGGTGTACGAGAACCGGGTGAAGCTGATTCCGTTGCAGGAGAAGTACCGGTTGCAGCAGCACATTGGCGTGGTGTTCTTGAAGGCCAAGGAGCGTGATCCGAATCTGCTGGCGTTGCTGGCGGAGTGTCGGATGTATGCCAATCGACAGGTTGGGATTTAGAGCAAAATCAAGATCAAGAGCTACCCCCTCACCCCAGCCCTCTCCCCCAAGGGGTAGAGGGGGAAAGGGAGCAGATCTTCATGGGTTTCAAGACCTGAGTTCGACTCAGGACTTTCAAGTCGGCATACCTCCAGCATCCAACTCGGTCAGTCCCCTCTCCCCCCGGGAGAGGGTTAGGGTGAGGGGCTTTTGATTTTCAGCCCACAATCCCGCGAACAATGAAGAACAACAGCGAAGGCCCCAGCAAGCACCCAAGCCCGGTGTGAAACGTCGCCGTCAACGCCCCATAAGGCACCAAGCGCCGATCCGTCGCCGCCAGCCCTGCGGTCACCCCGCTCACCGTTCCGGCCAGACCACCGAACACCATCGCCGAACGCGGGTTATCCAGGCCCATCCACCGCGCCGCGACCGGCGTGCCGACCATCACCAGAATCGCCTTGATCAACCCGGTGGCAATCGACAGCGCCATCACATCCGAGGTCGCGCCAATCGCTGCACCGGTCACCGGGCCGACGATGTAGGTCACCGCGCCCGCGCCGATGGTGGTCATGCTCACCGCATCGCGATAGCCGAAGGCCCAGGCCATGCACGCGCCAACAATGAACGGCAGGATGGTTCCGAGCAGCAGCGCAATCACACCAATCATCCCGGCCTTCTTCGCCTCGGTCGCCTGCACTTCGAACGCCGTGGCGACAATCGCGAAATCCCGCAGCATCGCCCCACCCATCAGGCCGATGCCGGAGAACAGCGTCAGATCCGCCAGGCCTTTCTGGCCACCGGTCATGGTGCCGCCGACCCAGGCCAGCACCAGACCGATGACGATGGCAATCGCCGAGCCGTGAATGCGCCCGAAGGTCAGGCGTTTCGAGAGAATCACCGAGACCCACATGATCACGCCGACGAAAGCGAACGCGGTGATCAGGCCATTGTGTTCCAGACCGTTTTCAATGAGTGCCCACATGTCAGCGACCTCCTACCGGGGTGCCGACCGGAGTGACTTCCACCGGTTCGTCGGGCAATGGTTCACCCTTATGGGTGCGGCTGATCAAGGCAATCGTGCAGCCACAGACCAGCACCGAACCGATGGCCGCCAGCACCGCCACCGGGCCGCCGTGCAGGGCGGTGACGACGTTCTGTTGCGCGGCCATCGCTACCACCACCGGAATGTACATCGCGCCCCAGAAGCCGACGCCCATTTCGCAATCCCTGGTCATGCCGCCGCGTTTTTGCATCCACAACCGCGCGCAGATCAACAGGATCATGGCGATGCCGACCCCGCCGACGTTGGATTTGACGCCCAGCAACACGCCGAGCATGTCGCCCATGATCACCCCTGCCAGCGTACAGATCGCCAACAGCGCCACACCGTAAATAATCATTGTTGTAGTCCTCAAAGTGCATCGTCGAATGTTGTTTTTGTTGTTCGAAGCCTGAGTCGCGGCGGTTTATGGTCGGCGGCCACCCTCCTCTCGCAACAGCGCCTGCAAGGTGTCCAGACGCGCACTGTCAAAGGCAGTGACCGTGCCCGATTCAAACACCCGGCGCGCCAGCCCGGTCAGCACCGCACCGGGCGGCAGTTCGATTTGTAAACGTACGCCGCGCTCGTAAGCGCTTTGCACGGTGCCGCGCCAGTCCACCACGCGGCACATGTTGAAAGCGAGGTCATCACGCAACGCATCAGGCTTGATCAGCGGACGCGCGCGACTGCCACTCAGATAAGCGATTTTCGGGATTTGCAGTTCCACTTTGGCGAAGGCCTCGGCGAGGATTCGCGCAGGCTGATCCAGCAACGGACAGTGCGACGGCACGCTCACCGCCAGGCGTTTCGCCAGACCGGCGCCACGACTGCGCGCCAGTTCCGCCACCGCTTGCATGGCCTTGTCGCTGCCGGCAATCACCACCTGGTTATCGGCATTGATGTTGGCCAGATACACCGGCGACTCCGCGCTGTGCACCTGCGCCAGCAGCGTTTCGACGGTGGATAATTGCAGACCGATGATCGCGGTCATGCCATAGCCCTGTGGATAAGCCTGCTGCATCAACTCGCCACGCAGGCTGACCAGATGCAGCGCATCGCTGAAGCTCAAGGCCCCGGCGACCACCGCTGCCGGGTATGCGCCGATGGACAGGCCGGCGACGTAATCCGCCGTGATTCCGTCCTGCAGCAATTGTCGTGAAGCAGCGACCCCGGCGATCAACAGGCACAGCTGAACCGCCCGGGTGCTGCGTAACGCATCGGCAGAATCGAGCAGCGCGACATCTTCACCGAGCACATCGCTGGCCTCGGTCAAGGTTGCCCGAGACAAATGCTGGAGCATGCCCGGTTGCTGCGCGCCCTGACCGGGGAACACCAACAGACTGCTCACGCTGCCTGCTCCTGCGGGTTCCACGGGTCAGCCACCAGACAGGCTTGATGGGCGTTTTTCAGCAGCACCCGTGCAGACCCGCCGGCCCATTCGCGCAAAGCCACTGCACCGAACGGCGTCTGCAACTGCATATCGACCCGGCACACAGCTTGATCAAAGAGCTCGACCAGTTTGCGTGCCTGATTGCGGGGGATCAGCTGCGGTGTACGCAGAATCAGATCGAGATCGCTGGCCGCGTGCATCGCCCTAAAACCACTGGCCAATTCAAACCCGACACTACCGCTGATACCCCAGACCCAACCGCAATCATCGAGCATCGGCCGCAGTTGTTTGAGTGCCTGCATCACCGGTAAATCACGCTCGCACTCAACATGACACAGCGCCTCAGGACTAACGCGACAGGCAATCGAATCGACCGGCATGAACGCCGCCAGCCGCTGCTCACGCACCACACCGCGCACGCCCACCGCGACCAAACCTTCAGCGCTCACCGCCCGCCGCACCACCACCGGTTGCCTGGCAGCCAGCGACTCGATCGCCCACTGCGGCGCATCCGCCGGCAGCTGCGCCGGGGTCATGCCCCACAGCAGGTCGTGGGCCAGTGGCAGGTTCACCACTGCGCCCTCAGCAGTTCACGCACGCGACTGGATGCCTCACGGTTTTTCGCGCCGAGACGCTTGCGCAAGTCAGTGCTGGAGATATCGTCGATGGCCTGTTTCAGGCACTCGGTCACCCGCGCCAGATCTTCCACAGTCGGCTGCTCGATCTGCTGCACCGACAAGGTTTCCCAGAGCAATCCGAGGCTGGCATAGCTGTCGATGTCATAGGCCATCGGCGGCACGCTGGCAGCCAGTGCTTCCAGTTCCTCGACACTGCGCAAGGTCACCCGCGCCGCCGAGGCCTTGCCCATCGCATGCACCATCACCCCGGGATCACGCAGGGCAATCAAGCGGTTGGCCTGATAACCGTGAGCGAGAAACGCCCCGGACATGGCCTTGCCCACCAGCAGCGCAATCACCGGATGCCCGGCCAGACGGGCGCGGGCATAACTGTCCGCCGCACCGGCCAGTGCCTGGTGAATGCCGAGGGCTTCTTCGCGACGACCGTAAGCCTGGCTCGGGACGTCGACGATGGCGATGATCGGGCGTTTCTGCGCTTTATCGCGATCCGCCGTGATCGCGTCATCCACAGTCTTGGCCAGCCCCCAGCCTTCGAGCAAACCGACTTCGCCGTTGCGAGCCCGTGGGAAACGGTTGTCGGGGTCAGCAACCACAGCGATAAACCGCCCCAGCTCACCGTCAGCAACCTTCAACGATGGCGGCAAACCTCCGACCGCTTTCGCCCCACCAGTCAGGGCGTTGAACCAGTTCAAACCGCGCACGGAATAACCACTCATGAGCGCTCTCCTTGATACAGATCGCGAACCACCGACGGTTCGATTTGCTTGTCGGTGTCCAGGCTCGCCAGACGTTCCAGGAACCATTCGGCGCGCTGACTGCGCGGCTGAGCAGGCAAGCCTTGTTGCAACAACTCGCCCACCTGCTGGCGAATCTGTGCCACATCATCGGCGACATAACGATCCACCAGCCCGCTGGCAAAACGCTGCTCGCCACCAGTCAGGCTCCAGATGAAGGGCCGGTCGCGGGAGTCGTACTCTTCGATCCCGGCTTCCTGCTCGATCACTTGGGGGCCGTTGAGGCCGAGGCGCGCTTCCTGGGTCACCAGCAAATAGCTGCACAACGCAGCGGCAATCGACATACCGCCGAAACAGCCGACACTGCCCGCGACCACACCAACCACCGGTTGGTACTGCTGCAAATCGACAATCGCCGCATGAATATCGGCAATCGCCGCCAGCCCGAGGTTGGCTTCCTGCAAACGCACGCCACCGGTTTCCAGCAGCAACACGGCGCGGGTCGGGATGCCTTTGCGGTTGTCTTCGGCGGCCAGTTCCAACGCGCCGGCAATCTTCGCTCCGCCGACTTCGCCGAGGCTGCCGCCCTGAAACGCGCCCTCGATGGCGGCGATCACCAGCGGCAAACCGCCAAGGCTGCCCTTGGCGATCACCACGCCGTCATCGGCTTGCGGCACCACGCCCTGGCGTTCGAGCCATGGCGACATGACCCGTTGAAACGGGTCGAGCAATTCGCGGAAGGTCCCGGCATCGAGCAAGGCTTTCGCCCGTTGCCGAGCCCCGAGTTCGACGAAGCTGTGCTTGTGCAACAGCGCTGCGCTGTCAGTCATGGCCGATCTCCTCGAAACCTTGTTCCAGGCGCAAACGCACCACCCCCGGCGTGGCGCCGAAATCGTGGATATCGATGGCCATCGCCGGTGGCGTGGTGCCGTCGAACATCCGCGCAAACAGATGCTGCCAGCGCTGTTGCGCGCCGTTGACCGAGGTCTGCACATTGATCGTCAGCTTGCCAGCCAGACCCGGTTCGATCAGCACTTCCAGATCGCCCGAGCCGACACAACCGACCAGCGCCCGCCCGCGTGGCGGCTGCCCGGCGGGGAATTCAAAGGATAAGGTTTCCATCAAAACGCTCCCTGAAGGATGCCGTCGCGCTCGATTCGATCGAGCAGCAGCGTGGCGGCGAGCAAGTCGGCGGCGCCACCGGGCGAGGCATTCAATGCGATGAGTTGTTGATCCAGTTCGTGCAGGCGCCGACGCCCGCCGAGGCTGGCGCTGCCGCCGGCGTCGAGCACCGCTTGCGCGCCGTGTTGCATGGCGTGCAGGCCTTGTTCACCGGCGCGGTAGAGCACGCATGTGTCGGCCAGATCGGTCATGATCGCCAGCAGCGCATCGAGCCGGGCGTTCTGTTCGCCGTGGCCGCTGGCGCGGCTGCGTTTGAGTTGCGGCAGGCCGCGTTGCAGCACGGACGGAAAGCCGAGTTGCGCTTCCTCACGGGCACCGCGTGCGCCGTAACGCAGGGCGACTTGCGCGCCGTGGCTCAGCGGTTTAGGTGCGTAGCGGTCATCGACTAATGCCAGACGTGCGGCGCGAACAGAGACAGCGTTGGCACTTGAGGATTTCGGTACCAGCGCAGCGGCGGTCACCAGTAATCCCAGTGCCCAAATTGCCCCGCGATGGGTATTCACCCCGTTGGTGGTCGCGAGCATCGCTTGCTCGCCTTCGCGACCGATGCGACCAATCGCTTCGCGTAACGGCAAACCGACTTCGCCCATCGCGCTGGCGGCCTCGGCCATTTCCTTGAACGCCGGCCACAACGACAACGCCGAAGCGTGCATCAGGCCCAAGTGCAGATCGGTGTGCGCGCCATTGCCACGTCGGTCGACCAGCGCCGGTTTCGGCGACAGATCGGCTTCGTCGATCAGCGCATCCACCGCCAGATCGGCCAGGTGTTCGCTGAGGCTCAGGGGTTTCGCTTGCAGGTTGAGTGCGTGCATTACCAGCTCCTGAACTTGGCGGGCGGGTTGTACAGGCCGCCGGACCACTCGACCAGATCGGCCACGCTTTTCGCCGCCAGCAGTTCGCGGGTGGCGTCGGTGCGGCGGATGCCGAGGTCTTCGGGCAAGGCGATCAGGCCTTCGCGGCGCATGCGTTCGGTGTCTTTCGGGTTGTGGCGCAGGCCGATGGCAGTCACGCCCGCAACCGCAGCGATCATCGCTTGGCGTTCTTCCAGCGAGCGCGCTTTGTACAGGTAGGCGATGCCCTCTTCGGTGAGCAGGTGGGTAACGTCGTCGCCGTAGATCATGATCGGTGCCAGCGGCATACCGCTTTTCTTCGCCACTTCCACCGCGTCGAGGGTTTCGACGAAGGTCGGTTTGCCGCCCTCCTGAAAGGTCTCGACCATTTGCACCACAAGTTTCTTGCCGCGTTCGAGCATCGGTTGCTGTGAATCGTCGTGGCGCATGTCGAGCCAAGCCGGGGTGCCGTGACGGCGACCGCGCGGGTCGTGGCCCATGTTCGGTGCACCGCCGAAACCGGCGAGGC
The DNA here is from genome assembly GCF_058787295.1 of Pseudomonas sp. FW305-3-2-15-E-TSA4. Taxonomy (NCBI): domain Bacteria; kingdom Pseudomonadati; phylum Pseudomonadota; class Gammaproteobacteria; order Pseudomonadales; family Pseudomonadaceae; genus Pseudomonas; species Pseudomonas sp. FW305-3-2-15-E-TSA4. Next base: position 11,422 of record NZ_JBYSZP010000030.1, read on the forward strand.
GACCACGGGTGACGGTCGAGGAATGGCCGTCGCCATCGACCTGCAGGGTCGCGCCGATGAACAGATCCACCGCGTATTGCCCGGCGAGTTGGCAGAACATCCGGTTGGAACGCAGCGAGCCGTCGCGCCCAGTGAAGAACACGTCCGGGCGCGCGGCGATGTAGTTTTCCATACCGAGTTCGGTGCCGAAGCAATGCACGCTTTCGACCCAGCCGCTTTCGATCGCCGGGATCAACGTCGGGTGCGGGTTGAGCGTCCAGTTGCGGCAGATCTTGCCTTTGAGGCCGAGGGATTCACCGTAGGTTGGCAGGATCAATTCGATCGCGGCGGTGTTGAAACCGATGCCGTGGTTGAGCGACTGCACGTTGTGTTTTTCGTAGATCCCGCGAATCGCCATCATCGCCATCAACACGTGCACCGGTTTGATGTGCCGTGGGTCGCGGGTGAACAGCGGTTCGATATAGAACGGCTTGTCGGCCACCACCACGAAATCCACCCACGAGGCCGGGATGTCGACGCGCGGCAGTTCGCTGACGTCATCCACCAACTGGTTGACCTGAACGATGACGATGCCATCGCTGAACGCCGCCGGTTCGATCAGTGCCGGGGTGTCTTCGGTGCTGGGGCCGGTGTAGATGTTGCCGGCGCGGTCGGCCATGAACCCGGCCGAGAGCACGACGTTGGGGATCAAGTCCACCACCAGCCGGGCGTAGAGTTCGATGTAGGTATGAATCGCGCCGATTTCCAGCAGACCGTCTTCGAGCAACTGGCTGATGCGCAGGCTTTGGGTGCCGGCGAAGGAAAAATCGAGCTTGCGGGCGATGCCGCGCTCGAACAGATCCAGATGCTCGGAGCGACCGACGCTAGGCATGATCATGTGCAGATCATGCAGCTTTTCCGGATCGGCTTTGGCCAGCGAACGGGAAAGGAAATCCGCCTGCTTCTGGTTGTTGCCCTCCAGCACCACCCGGTCGCCGGGATGGATCAACGCTTCGAGTGCGGCGACGATCTTGTCGCTGGGCAACACCACACCGTCGGCCAGCCCGCGCACCTTGTCGAGACGCCGCTGCTTCTCGTCACGCCGCCGCGTCCAGCGCGAGTCGGCGGAAATTGTTGTTGTCATGCTCACTCCACGGGGTTCGCTGTCGTGGAGCTACGTTAGGCGTGTGGATTGGGGGCATCAATCAAGCGCGGTGGTGAATCATTACGCTGAGCGTAACGGACACTATAACGGCGGAGTTCGACTCCGACTCCGATTCAACTTCCACTCCCATAAGCTGATGATTAGCTGAGGCACTAACAACACTGCGAAAGTTACTGCGACTAAAGACGGCGAAAAATGCCAGACGCCCGCGAGGGATTGAAAGAACACCGCAGTCAGCAATGACAGTAAGCCCAAGACTATCAGCAGCGACATGCCCTCCCATTTGTTCCAGCCCTTTCCTAGCTCTGCAGCCCCAAGCCCCATACCTGCCAACACGATACTCACCAGAAAACCAGTGAACTGTCCCTTGGTCGCCACGGGCTGTGCGAAGAGTGCTAATCCTGAACTCAGAACCAACATCAAAAGGCTCTCGATAACACCGAACCAAAATAAGATTTGAAATGCCTTCATCAGGTGATGCCGAACAAACGCACGCTGCCTTAGCTCAACCTTTCGTTTGGGTTTAGTGAGCATTGCGGACACCAAAAGCGCTGAACTTACCCCTCCAAGACTCATGATGACGAGGTTTTTGATGATCTCCTTCGACCGGCGCTCCAATCCGTAAAATGTCGAAAGGTCCATATACGTCAGAATCCAAACCGCTCCTATCATCGAAACGCCGAAACCTATTACTTGCCCGATGACCGAGCGATTCATAGAGAGCACCACTGCGGTGATAATTGCTACTGCCGCCCAGCACAGAAGTACGCCGCCAAACGGCGTCTCGTTGTATACCGCCAAAAACCAATCCATTGCATTACTGACCAAAAGCATCACTTAAATATCACTCCTTCCCCTACTGGCTCCATCTTATCGGCACCCCCAACCAGAGCTTTATGCATCAAGACACTCGATGTGACAGCTGCAAAATGTGCAGCGCACATGACGGCCTCTTCGCGAGCAGGCTCGCTCCCACATGGGATTCTTAGTGAACGCACAATTTTTGTGCGCCATAGATCCACTGTAAGAGAGAGCCTGCTCGCGATGGCGTCGCCTGACTCGACGCATTTATCAGTCAGTCGGCACCAACCTGTCCAACACACGGTTGACCGCCATCTCCGCCACCATCACTACTTGAGCAATACCCTGCAGGGTCTTGCGGTGCGCGCTTTGCACCAGCGCCGCATGGTTGTTGAGCATGACCGTAGCGGAGCCAAGGGATTCGCTGGCGTCGGCCAGCAGGGATTCGCTGTCGGCGTCGGGGTTGGCCATGTACAGCGTGTTGGGGGTGTAGGGCGTGGCCATGAGGTCGGGTTTTGGCGGGCCGAGGTAATGGTCGAGGGCGCGCTCGGCGGCTTCGTGGAATTTCTTTGATTCGGGGGCTTCGTAAGGGGATGCCGTGTCGGTGACCGGCGGGTTAGGCGTTACTTTGAACATGGGGATAAACCTCTATTAGGCCGCACCATCCCGCTGCTAAACGATAGGGTGGCGGCTATGCGCAAGTTAGCAGACCGGTCAATCCCCAACCCGGCGCACCCGAAGGTGCCATGCGCACAGCCACCATCAAGCGCAGGCGAATGCCTGACTGGATGAATCTCGTGCACGGGGGAAAGGACAAAGCCGGGCTGCTAAACCCGATCACTGGGAATCAGTGACGGGATCAAGTTACGCAGCCTGCCGAGGGCGCACAAGCCGGCGGATTCTGGTGCATGCGTAGGCAGCGGCGCAAGGATTTGTAGGCGGATTAGGCGTAACACTGAGTGTCTTTAAACAGCTGTGCTGAAGGTGTTTATTGCACTGCAGGAATTGAGGATTTGCCTGTGAGAATTTGCTGATTCAATTGGCCCTATCGCTGGCAAGCCAGCTCCCACAGGGTTTTGTGTGATTCACAAAATCCGAATACGACGCGGACACTGTGGGAGCTGGCTTGCCAGCGATGAGGCCAGTCAAAGCACCACAAAGGCTGGATCAGTGAACCAGCCCTGCCTCCACCAACAACTGCTCCAACCCCAACAAATCCGGGACTTTCGCCACCTGCTCCCCGACCTGCACCGCCGCCTGCTCCAGCGCACACAACGGCACATCGACATAACTCAACTGGCTGTCGAGCTTGTACGAACGCGGGATCCCCTGCACCAGCAGCGCAATGAATTTCAGCTGCGGCAGCCCACCAAGGGCATTGAGGATGACGATCCGCGCGCGTTCGCCGATGACGACTTTCTGCCCGCAGGCCGACTCGAAACTCAGCAGCGGAATCTGCCGTTCGCGCCAGCTCACCCGCCCCAGGTACCACGGCGGTGTGTCGAGGTCGAAGGCGCTGGCCTGGTAGTCGATCAGCTCGGCCACGGCGACGTTGGGCAGGATCAGGTTGCGGTCGGCCAGCGGCAGCAGCAGGCCGGTGAGTTGGCTGGTGCGCGCGTTGTGGCGGCGCTCATGCATGTTTCTTGCTCCAGTGGGCAATGCTTTCGAGCAGCACCGATTCCTGATACGGCTTGCCGAGGTAGTCGTTGACGCCGATGGCCATCGCGCGGTCGCGGTGTTTCTGCCCGGTGCGCGAGGTGATCATGATGATCGGCAGGTGTTGCAGGCGCTCATCGTTGCGCACTTGGGTGGCGACTTCGAAACCGTCCATGCGCGGCATTTCGATGTCGAGCAGCATCAGGTCGGGCATGTGTTCTTCGAGCAGCAGCATCGCGTCGACACCGTCCTTGGCGGTCAGCACGTTCATGCCGTGACGTTCGAGCAAACGGCTGGTGACCTTGCGCACGGTCACCGAGTCATCGACCACCAGCACCAGCAGTGGCTTCTGCGGTTCGCTGTCGATTTCCGTCTGCGCCGGACGCTGCGCAACCCGCGCCTGCATCGCGCGAATCGGTGCGAGCAGATCAAGAATCAGCACCACCCGGCCATCGCCGAGAATCGTCGCCCCGGACACGCCCTGCACCGCCGCAAACTGCGGGCCGAGGCTCTTGACCACGATCTCGCGAGTGCCGGCCATCGCATCGACCTGCACCGCGATGTGCCGGTCATTGCACTGCACCAGAAGCACCGGCAACGGCAGGCTCTGGCCGAGCAGTTTCGGGCGCGGCGCGGTTTTCAGCAGCTCGCCCAGATAGCACAGTTCGTAGCGCTGACCGGCGTAGTGGTAGCTCGGCGGATCGTTGCGGTAGTGCGCTTCCAGATCATTCGGCAACACGCGGACGATGCCTTCGATGGTGTTCAGCGGAATCGCGTATTGATCCTCGCCGCATTGCACCATCAGCGCGCGGTTGACCGACACGGTGAACGGCAGACGAATGCGGAAGTGCACGCCCTGCCCCGGCACCGAGTCGATGCTCATGGTGCCGCCGAGCTGCCGGACTTCCTCATGAACCACGTCCATGCCGACGCCGCGCCCGGAAATCTGGGTGATCTTTTCCGCCGTGGAGAACCCCGGCTGCAGGATGAATTGCAGCACGTCGCGGTCGCTGAGTTCGGCGTCCGGTGCCAGCAGGCCGCGCTTGATCGCCTTGCGCCGCACCGCTTCCAGCGGCACCCCGGCGCCGTCGTCGCGAATATCGAAAACGATGTCGCCACCCTCGCGGGTCAGGTCCAGGGTGATCGTGCCCTGCGCCGGTTTGCCCGCCGCCAGCCGCACTTCGGCCGACTCCAGACCATGGTCGACGGCGTTGCGCAGCATGTGCTCCAGCGGCGCGGCCATGCGCTCCAGCACGTTGCGATCCATCTCGCCTTCGGCGTTGCCGATGATGAACGCGACGTCTTTGTTCAGCTCTTCGGCGACCTGCCGCACGATACGTTTCAGGCGCGGCAGCATGCGTTCGAACGGCACCATGCGCGTACGCATCAGGCCTTCCTGCAACTCGGTGTTGATCCGCCCCTGTTGCTGCAACAGGTTCTCGGCGTCGTGGTTGCGGCGCTCGAGGGTTTCCTTGAGATCGAGCAAGTCGGAGGCGGATTCGAACAGCGCCCGCGACAGTTGCTGCAACTGCGAATGGCGGTCCATTTCCAGCGGGTCGAACTCTTCGTAACCGAGGCGTTCGGCATCAACTTGCTGACGGCTGAGGATCCGTCCCTGGGTTTCGGTGTCGAGTCGGCGCAACTGATCGCGCATGCGTTCGATGGTGGTTTCCATCTCGTTCAGCGCGGTTTGTGCATCGCTGACTTGCTGCTCGATACGCCCACGGAAAATCGAGGTTTCCCCGGCCAGATTGACCAAGTCATCGAGCAGTTCGGCAGAGACCTTGACCATGTCTGCGCCGGCATCAGCGGCGGGTGCCGCAGGTTCGGTCTTGGCCGCAAGCGGCAACGGCGGCGGTATGTCCGGAGTCACCGGGTGGCTGAAATTCTGGATCGCATTGATCAGCCGATCCGCTGGTGGGCATGGCTGCCCGGCGCGCACGCCGTCGAGCATCTGCGCCAACCGGTCATGCCCGCGCTGCACCAGCGCGAACAGTTCGGCGGACGGTTGCAGCACGCCGGTGGCGAGGCTTTCGTAAAGGTATTCGAGCTCATGGGCGAGGTCGCCGATCGGGCCGATCTCGACCATCCGCGCGCCGCCCTTAAGGGTGTGCAGATCGCGCAGCAGGGTTTCCACTTCCTGCCGATTGCCCGGCTCGGCCTGCCAGCGAAGCAACGCCGCGCCGGAGCTTTCGATGATGTCGAAACCTTCTTCGAGGAAGATTTCCAACAGCTCCGGATCATGCGCTGTGCTGTCGGGTGCAGCCGTCGGCTGCGCTGTTTCGGCACTGCCGGACTGGCCCTGACGGAATTGGCGGATCGCTTCGATCAAGTCTTGCGCCGGGGTCAGTGGCTGATGGTTGTGCAACTGTTCAAGCAACTGGGCCAAGCGGTCGTGGCTCTTGTGCAGCAAGCGTCCGAGCAGCTCACTGTAGCTGTGGCGACGATCTACCAGACCTTCGTAGAGACTTTCCAGCTCATGGGCCAGATCGCCGATGGCATCGACCTCGGCCATCCGCGCGCCACCCTTGAGGGTGTGCAGATCGCGCTGCAACGACGACAGCGGCGCAGCGTTGTCCGGGTCGCTCAACCAGCGCTGCAAGGCTTGTCCGGCACTGTCGAGAATGTCCACCGCTTCTTCGAGAAAGATCTCGACGATCTCGTCGTCCGGTGCGGTCTCGGCATTGGCGTGGGCGAGTTCGGCAGTCGCGGCGCCCAGTTCGCTGATGCTCAAGGTCCTGCTGCCGTCGCTGCGAATCAGCCCCATGGCGGTCGGATCGAGGCTTTCATCGAGCAGTTCGTGCAGGGCGCGAATGCGCTGCGGCTGTGGGGTGATTTCCTGACCGGCGGCCAGTTCGTCGAGCATGTTGATCAGCGCTTCATGGGCGTTCTGCGCTTCGTGGAAGAACCTGTCGCTGACCGCCAGGCTGCTTTCTTCGACGGCGCCATACAGGTCGAGCAAGGCTTCGCAGAGCACGTCCACCGGCAGCAGATCGGCGAGGTGTGCGCCTTCGCCCAGAGTTGTGAGTTCGTCCAGCAGCGCGCTGAGTTCCTGGCGCTCGCCGGGGTGTTGCTGCCAGCGTTGCAACAGGCTTTCGGCGTCGAGCAGGATGTCCATGCCTTGAGCGAGGAAGTTGTTGATCAGTTGCGGATCGCGCTTGATCCGCAGGCCGGTGTTCGGCGCGTTGAGGATCGCCTCCAGGCGTTCGGCCAGCAGCGTTTCGGTGCGTTTGATCAGCGACTGCGCACCGACAATCGGTGCCAGCGGATCGTGCTTGAGCTGGCGCAGACCGACGCGGAACAGGCCTTCGGCTTCAAGGAGCAATTCCACTTCATCGAGATCCAGCGGCAACTGATGCGCCTTGAACTCGCGCGCCAGTTTATCCAGCGGCGTGGCCAGTTCGGCAATCGGCAACACGCCGGCCATCGACGCACTGCCCTTGAGCGTGTGCAAGGCGCGCTGCAATTCGTCGCTGGCCGGCAGCGGCACATGCTCGGCAGCCTGATCGAGGAAGCGGTTGAGGCTGGCGAGGTGGGTCTCGGCTTCGTTGCGGAAGATTTCCAGCAACAGCGGATCGAGGGCCGCCACGTCGGCGACGTCTTCGGCTGCCAGCGGCTCGACGCCTTTGGCCAGCGCATGCGCGCGGGCCGCCAGTTGATCGACATCGCTGCGCTGACGCTGGCGGTGCGTGGCGAATTCGCTGATCAGTTCCGGCAGCAGCAACACGGTGTCGGTGAGCAACTGCTGCACCTGCGCGCCAGGTTCGACGCTGTGTTCCAGCACGCGGTTGAGCAGGTTTTCCACCGCCCAGGCCAGCTCGCCAAGGATCAAAGCGCGAACCATGCGCCCGCTGCCCTTCAAGGTATGAAAAGCGCGGCGCAGTTCGGTCAGGGCGGTGCGGTCATGAGTGTCGGCCGACCAGCGCGGCAGGTATTCGTGCAGAACCTCGAGCACCTCGTCGGTCTCTTCGAGGAATACTTCGCGCAGTTCATCGTCCACCGGTTCTTCGTCGGCGGGCGGCGGCATCAGGTTGCCGGGGGTGATCAAGGCCGGCGGGTTGACCGCCGACACCGGGCTGGCCAGCACCTCGGCCAAGGACTGCACGATCTGCGGATCATCCAGCGCCTGCAGGTCTTGCATCACCAGCGCTTCGCTGGGGCTGAGTACATCGTCGAGCAGCGGCACGTGCTGCTCATGTGGAAAGAAACCCAGGCTGGCGAGGCTCTTCTGTGCGACATCCAGCAGTTGCTCATTCGGCGCTTGCGGGTCGTCGCTCAGGCGTTCGAGGTAATACTCGAGGCTGGTGATGACGTCGGCGAGATGATCCAGTTGCTGCCAGCCCGGCTCGTGCGGATCGAGCAGCAAATGCTCGCGAATGAAGCTGTTGCAGGCTTCGACCAGACTCGCCGCCCGGCTCAGCGGAATCATCGCCAGCGCGCCGCGCACCTGGGTCAGCAGTTCCGGCAACGGTTGCAGTTGCTGGCGATCCCAGTCGGCGTCGATGTAATCGACGATCATGTCCTTGGCCTGTTGCAGGCAGATGCGTGCTTCCTTGATCACGATCTGATGAATCTGCGTCAGGTCGGTGGTCGGCAGGCGCGCGTCTTCGGGGCTTTCCGGCTCGACGGTGCCGACCATCCCGGCGAGGTTGGCTTCGACGTAAAGCAGCGCGCCGGCAACGTCCATCAGGGTCGCGTCATTCGGTTCGCGCTGGCCCTGAGCGAGGCTGAGGACCACCGCCAGTTGATCGATGATGACTTTGCGCGGCTGGCCGAAACCGAGCACCGCGAGGGTGTCGGCGATCTGCCGCAGCGGCGCCAGCAGGCTCTCTAGGTCGGAGGTGTGCTGACGGTCGCTGCGCACGAACAGGTCGAGACGCTCCTTGACCCGCACCAGCTCTTCGCACAGCGCCGCCAGCACCGAGCGCATCGCATCGCGGTCGGGGCCGGCCAGACGCGCACGTTCTTCGTCGACCATCGCGCTGTCGGGCAACGCGTCGTCCAGGGAGTAGCGATCTTTCATGGTCAGCATCTGCCCGGTGGGATGTTCGGCTTTGGCAATATAGAACAGCAGGCTTTTCAGCAGCTCCGGCGGGGGCGGCTGATTGAGGCCGCGCGGGCCTTGTTCGAGCAGGCGTTTGAGTTCCTTGTCGGCGTCCTTGAACAGGCTGCGCAACGCCGGGCTGTTGGCGATGGCGCCTTCGCGCATGCCTTCGACCAGCGCGGAAGCGACCTGCCACAGCGGGCTCAGGGGCGCATCGGCGCTGAGCGCTTCGAGGCGCTGGAAAACTTTCGCCAGGTATTCGAGGTGGGTCTGGTCATCCTGCTCGCGCAGCAACCCGACCAGCGCCATTTGCAGCATCTGACGCAACTTGCGCAGCACGTTGGGCCACTCGACCGGCTCCAGCGCGGCCAGCGCTTCTGCGCTCAACGCCGGCAAGTCCGGCAAGGGCGGGCTGAACAGGCTGGTTTCCGAGAGCAGGCTGTCGCCGCGCGCGCTGCGCAGGTCGTTGATCAGCGGCAGCACCACCAGCGGCAAGTCGCGGCGGGCGCTCTGCACCCGATCGAGGTAGATCGGCAATTGCCCGAGGGCTTGCAGCAGCAAGTGCAGGGCTTCATCGCGATGGGCGACGCGCCCGTGCTGCAAGGCTTCGACCAGATGCTCCATCTCTTCGGCGAGCAACGCGGCGCCGTAGAACTCGACCATCTGCAAACTGCCATGCACCTGATGGATATACGCCAGACACTCATCCAGCCCCGGCGCGGCCTGCGGGTCATCGAGCACGGTTTCAATCGCCTGATGCGCCTGTTTCAGCGTTTCGGCAATTTCACCCTTGACCCATTCGAGGGCCACGTAGTCGTGCCGGTCACCCATAACCACTCCACTCACGCCTTATCCGTCGCGGACGCCGACGGCAAGGTGAAACCGGATACCGAACGGCGCAGCTGACTGGCCATTTTCGCCAGATTGCCGATGCTCTCGGCGGTGGCGGTGGAGCCGGACGAGGTCTGCGTGGTGATCTGCTGAATCACGTTCATCGTCAGCGAGATCTGCCCGGCCGACGAGGTCTGCTGCTGCGCCGCGTTGGAGATGCTTTGAATCAACGCGGCGAGGGTTTTCGAAACGCCTTCGATTTCTTCCAGTGCCACTCCGGCATCCTGCGCCAGTCGGGCGCCGCGCACCACTTCGGTGGTGGTCTGCTCCATGGAAATCACCGCTTCGTTGGTGTCGGTCTGAATCGCCCGCACCAGGGTTTCGATCTGCCGGGTGGCGGCGGACGAACGTTCGGCCAACCGCTGCACTTCGTCGGCGACCACGGCAAAGCCGCGCCCGGCATCCCCGGCCATCGAGGCCTGAATCGCCGCGTTGAGCGCGAGGATGTTGGTCTGGTCGGCAATGTCGTCGATCAGGCTGACGATGTCGCCAATTTCCTGCGACGACTCGCCCAGACGCTTGATGCGCTTGGCGGTGTCCTGAATCTGTTCACGAATGTTGTCCATGCCGTGGATGGTGTTGTGCACCACCTCGTTGCCCTTGTTGGCGATCTCCACCGAGCGCTCGGCCACCGCCGAGGATTCAGCGGCGTTGGCCGAGACCTGATCGATCGACTGAGCCATGTCGCTGATCGCGGTCGAGGCTTCGGAAATCTGCTGCGCCTGATGCTCCGAGGCCTGGGCCAGGTGCATGGCGGTGGCCTGGGTTTCCTGCACGGCGGCGGCGACCTGGCCGGCGGTGAGGTTGATGGTCGCGACCAGATCGCGCAGTTGGTCAACCGAGTAGTTGATCGAATCGGCGATGGTCCCGGTGAAGTCTTCGGTCACCGAGGCGGTCACCGTCAGGTCACCGTCGGCGAGGTCTTCGATCTCGTCGAGCAGGCGCATGATCGCGTTCTGGTTGCGCTCGTTCTTCTCGGCGGTCTCGCGCAACTGGCGGTTGGTTTCACGAACCATGACCATGCCGATCAGGATGATCGAGGCCAGCGCCAGCAAACCAAGGACGTAGCCGCCGATGGTGTCGGTGTTGCGCCCGCCGGCAAGGTTTTCGAAACCGCTGGCGAGGTGTGAGGCTTCGTCGAGCAGGGTCTGCGACAGGCTGAAGATATTGCTCGCCGACTCCCGGACCTTGAACAGCTCCGGCGAGGTTTCGAGGATTTCATCCACGGAGCCGGAGACGAACTGGAACAGCTCGGAAATTTCACTCAGCCGCGCACGGGCATCACGGTCTTCGACCTGGCTGATTTTCAGGGTCGGGTTGCCCTGCAACATGCCGTTGAGGACTTGGCCGAAACGGGTGGCGTCGCGGCCAAACGCATCGGCAGCCTGCTGCGAATTCTCGTCGCCAGCGAGCACGGTGTTAACCGCGCCGAGAATGCGTTCAGCCAGCAGCGATTGGCGCTGGGCCATCGCCACCTGCGCAGCTGGCGCACCGCGCTGCAGGAGGATCTCGACGACTTTTTCGTATTCGATCTGCAACTGCGGCACGGTTTCAGCCAGGGTCGCGGCGACCTGATGCAGCGAGAGCACGGTCTGCTCACTTGAGAGAATCGCATCGGTGTTTTTCAGCAGGCGTTCCCAATCCAGCTGCACCGCGCGCATTTCCGGGCGCACGGTGGCCGGCGCGGGCGGCAGGCCGGTGGCCGGATCGCCCTTCTTCAGGTAACCCCAGCGCTGGGCAAAATCGTTGCGCGCATCGCTCAGCAGCTTGAACGCTGCCGACTTCCCGGCAGCCGCTTCGGTGGCGTTCTTGGCGATGCGTTGCGACAGCACGCGCAGCTCACCGGCGTGGCCGATGTACTGCTTGTCGTAGTTGGCCTGGGTGTTGAGGTAGGCGAAGTTGGCGAACAGCAGCATGATGAACACGATCAGTGCGATGAACAGCACGATGATCTGCGAGCGACTGCGCGACCCTTCCGCCGATTTGCCTGTTTTTGCCTTTGTCATCGGTCCTCGCCCTTAACCCACATCTTTGAGGCCTGCTGCAATCCCTGTGGGAGCGAGCCTGCTCGCGAAAGCGTCGGGTCAGCCAATATTTATCTTGCCTGACACGCCCTCTTCGCGAGCAGGCTCGCTCCCACAGGGGACAGTGTTGAATCTGTTATATCGCGACGCTCATGAACACCGGCGATTTGGCCAGCGCAAACAGGCTGAACACCCGCCAGTTCTGCTCACGCCGGAAATAGCCTTTGACGAACTCGGCCTTGGAGCCCTGGCGCTTGCTGATCGAAATCGGTTCGAAGCTGTCCTGCTCGAAGTGCTGCAGGCCGAATACCTCATCCACCAGCAACCCGGCGAACACATCATTGTGCTCCACCACCAACACACGCCGCTGTTTGCGCAACGGCGACAGCTCGTGACCGAAAAAGCCGCACAGGTCCATGATCGGCAGCAAGCGCCCACGCAGGTTAGCCACCCCTTTGACCCACGGCTTGACCCCGGGCAACTGAGTGCAGCGCGGTTCGTGCAGCACTTCGCTGACCTCGCCCATCGGCGTCACGTACCAATGCTCACCGAGGCGAAAGCCGATGCCGCTCCAGCAATCCTGACGGCCGGGCTGCGACGGCAGATCCGCCGCCAGCAGACGGCAGCGCTGGTCGATCTGCCACAGCAGCTCGAACGCGGTCAGCGACTGGTTCATGGCCGCGCGATCAACCGGCCAGCACGTTGTTCAGGGTCTTGATCAGCATGTCTTCTTCGACCGGTTTGGTCAGGTAATCCTTCGCGCCCTGGCGCGTGCCCCAGACCTTGTCGGTTTCCTGATCCTTGGTGGTGATGATGATCACCGGGATGTGGCTGGTCTCGGCATCCTTGGTCAGTTGCCGGGTAGCCTGGAAGCCGTTGAGGCCGGGCATGACGATGTCCATCAGCACGGCGTCGGGTTTTTCCTGACGGGCCAGGGCCACGCCGTCGGCGCCGTTCTCGGCCTTGAGCACTTCATGGCCGTGCTTTTCCAGCATGCCGGTGAGTTTGTACATTTCAGTCGGCGAATCATCGACGATCAGGATACGTGCCATGGTCTTCCCCATTTTTCTTGTCGACCCCCGGCCCGCTGGCCGAGCGTCACTGTACGTGTCTTACTGCGGCAAAACGGCGGCGAAGCCCGGAACATGGGCCTGAATCGCGTCGAGCAGTTCTTCCTTGCTGAAAGGCTTGGTCAAAAATTGATCAGAACCGACAATCCGCCCCTTGGCCTTGTCGAACAGCCCGTCACGCGACGACAGCATGATCACCGGCGTGGCCTTGAACGCACTGTTGTTCTTGATTAAAGCGCAGGTCTGATAACCATCCAGACGCGGCATCATGATGTCGACAAAAATGATCCCGGGGTGGTGGTCGGCGATCTTGGCCAACGCGTCGAAACCGTCGATGGCCGTGATGACTTCGCAGCCCACATTTTTCAACAGCGTTTCGGCGGTGCGACGAATCGTTTTCGAGTCATCGATCACCATGACCTTCAAGGCGCTGGACTGCTGTTCCATAAGAGGGCTCTACCGTCGCCTTTGCGAATCAAATTGTCCGTTTTGCGATGAGTAATGGCTGGAAACCCTTGATGCTCAAGGGCCAGCACGCTATGCCAGCCTTTTTAGCACAGTCTCCAGATGCAATCTATCGACGGGTTTTTCCTTGACCGAAAACCCTGCCAGCGCCACTCTGGCGGCACTTTTTCAATACCGATCCGGTAGCCAATTTTCGAGGAAAACCCAATGAGCGTTCGCGTCGGGATTGTCATGGACCCTATCGCCAGCATTTCCTATAAAAAGGATAGCTCGCTGGCCATGCTGCTGGCCGCGCAGAAACGTGGCTGGGAACTGTTCTACATGGAGCAGCGCGACCTGTATCAGGCCGAAGGTCAGGCGCGGGCACGCATGAAGCCACTGAAAGTCTTCGCCAACCCGGAAAAATGGTTCGAACTGGACGCCGAGCAGGACAACCTGCTGAGCGACCTGGATGTGATCCTGATGCGCAAGGATCCGCCGTTCGACATGGAGTTCGTCTACTCCACCTACTTGCTGGAACAGGCCGAAACCGCCGGTGTGCTGGTGGTCAACAAGCCGCAGAGCCTGCGCGACTGCAACGAAAAACTGTTCGCCACGCTGTTCCCGCAGTGCACCCCGCCGACCGTGGTCAGCCGCCGCGCCGATGTGCTGCGTGAATTCGCCGCCAAGCATGGCGATGTGATCCTCAAGCCGCTGGACGGCATGGGCGGCACTTCGATTTTCCGTCACCGCGTGGGCGATCCGAACCTGTCGGTGATTCTGGAAACCCTGACCGCCCTCGGCAATCAGCAGATCATGGGCCAGGCCTACCTGCCGGCGATCAAGGACGGCGACAAACGCATCCTGATGATCGACGGCGAGCCGGTGGATTACTGCCTGGCGCGAATTCCGGCGCAAGGCGAAACCCGTGGCAACCTCGCGGCCGGTGGTCGTGGCGAAGCGCGGCCGCTGACCGACAAGGATCGCTGGATTGCCGCCCAGGTCGGCCCGACTTTGCGCGAGAAAGGCCTGCTGTTCGTCGGTCTGGACGTGATCGGTGAAAACCTCACCGAAATCAACGTCACCAGCCCGACCTGCATCCGCGAAATCGACAACGCTTTCGGTACCGACATCGGCGGCATGCTGATGGATGCCATCGACAAGAAGCTGCAAGCCGCCGGCAAAAAGCCGCAAGCTTGACGTGTGTCACATGCAGCCTGTCGCTTGAAGCGTGAAGCCCAAGGCGCGAAACCAACATTGCGTTATCATGCGCAGCCTCTGAAAAACGCGATGTTGGTTTTCTTGTCATGACCCTCCCGTCCGATCTGCCCGCAGAACTCGCCCACCGTGGCGTGCGCCCGGCCGATCGCCTCGGATTTACCCTGTTTCTCGCGGCGCTGATTCATTTGGCGCTGCTGCTCGGGGTCGGCTTTACCATGGTCGAACCCAAGCAGATCAGCAAAACCCTGGAAATCACCCTCGCCACCTTCAAGAGCGAAACCAAGCCGAAAAAGGCTGATTTCCTCGCTCAGGAAAACCAGGAAGGCAGCGGCACCCTCGACAAGAAGGCGATTCCCAAGACCACCGAGGTCGCGCCGTTCCAGGACAATCAGGTCAAGAAGGTCACCCCGCCCCCGGCCGCCAAACCGGAAGTACGCGAAGCGGCGCCCAAGGCTGCGGTGACCACGGTGGCGCCGAAACAGCAAAAGGCGCCGACCAAGAAAGAAGAAACCAAAACCGAGACCAAACCTGCGGTCAACGCGCCGACGTTCGACAGTTCACAGCTGTCCAGCGACATCGCCAGCCTCGAAGCGGAACTGGCCAACGAACAACAGTTGTACGCCAAGCGCCCGCGGATTCACCGCTTGAGCGCGGCCTCGACCATGCGCGACAAGGGCGCCTGGTACAAGGATGACTGGCGCAAGAAGGTCGAGCGCATCGGCAACCTCAATTACCCGGAAGAAGCGCGGCGCAAGCAGATTTACGGCAACCTGCGGCTGATGGTCTCGATCAACCGCGATGGCTCGCTGTATGAAGTGCTGGTGCTCGAGTCCTCCGGCCAGCCGCTGCTGGATCAGGCGGCGCAGCGCATCGTCCGGCTGGCGGCACCGTTTGCACCGTTTACCGGCGATCTGTCGGATATCGACCGACTGGAAATCATCCGCACCTGGAAATTCGCCCGGGGCGACAAGCTCTCCAGTAACTGACCGCCGGCATACAGGTTTTTTGTGGTGAGGGGATTTATCCCCGATCGGCTGCGAAGCAGTCGCAAAACCAGCATGCGCGGTATGTCAGGCATATCACGTCAATGGATTCAGGGCCGCTTCGCGCCCCATCGGGGGTAAATCCCCTCACCACAAAGGTTCAGCTTCAACAATGGATCTGCGTTGTTCTCTGATCCTCAGCTTGTCAGTTCGCCCCTTGAACGCCACACTATCGCTCATGAAAAACGTCAGCCCCAGCTACCTCAAGCATCACTTCCTGATCGCCATGCCGCACATGGCCGACCCGAACTTTGCCCACACCTTGACCTACATCGTCGAGCACACGGCCAATGGCGCCATGGGGCTGGTGGTCAATCGACCGCAAGAGCTGAATCTGGCTGACATTCTCGAGCAATTGCGCCCGGACATCGATCCGCCAGCGCTGTGCCAGCATGTGCCGATCTTCATTGGTGGCCCGGTGCAGACCGATCGCGGTTTCGTCCTGCACCCGGCGGGCAAGACCTTTCAGGCCACCGTCGAACTGGACGGTGATCTGGCGCTGTCCACCTCGCAGGACGTGCTGTTCGCCATCGCCGACGGCGTAGGCCCGGCGAAAAGCGTGATCGCCCTCGGTTACGCCGGTTGGGAAGCCGGGCAACTGGAGGCTGAGCTGGCCGACAACGCCTGGCTGACCTGCCCGTATGACGCCGACATCCTGTTCAATACCAGCAGCGAGCTGCGTCTGGAAGCGGCGGCACGGCATCTGGGGATCAACCTCAGCCTGCTGACCAGTCAGGCGGGGCACGCCTGATGGCCCTGCGCCTGATTCTCGGCTTCGACTACGGCACCAAACAGATCGGCGTTGCGGTCGGCCAGGTGATTACCGGCCAGGCCCGCGAGCTGTGCACCCTGAAAGCGCAGAACGGCGTGCCCGACTGGAATCAGGTCGAAGCGCTGTTCAAGGAATGGAAACCCGACGCCGTGGTGGTCGGCCTGCCGCTGAACATGGACGGTACGCCCAGCGAGATGTGCCTGCGCGCGGAGAAATTCGCCCGGCGCCTCAATGGCCGCTTCAATGTGCCCTTCTATACCCACGACGAACGCCTGACCACCTTTGAAGCCAAGGGTGAGCGACTGGTGCGTGGCGGGCAGAAAGGCAGTTACCGCGACAACCCGGTGGATGCCATCGCCGCCGCCCTGCTGTTGCAGGGCTGGCTCGATGAAAACACTGCATTGTTTGAATCCTGACAAGCGCTTCGGCGCTTTTCTTTTGGTTATAAACCCAGCCACGTCCGGCAGGACGCGGCTCGGAATCACGAAGGAGCAACCATGAGCCTGCCCAATCCCGCCGATCTGATCAGCCAGATGGCGACCCGCCTCAAGGCGCACCTTGCACAGCGTGATATCAGCGAACCGCGTTACATCGGCATCCGCACTGGCGGCATCTGGGTCGCGCAGGCCTTGCTCAAGGAATTGGCCAGCGATGCGCCGCTGGGCACGCTGGATGTTTCCTTCTACCGCGACGACTTCAGCCAGAACGGCCTGCACCCGCAAGTGCGCCCGTCGGCCCTGCCCTTCGAGATCGAAGGCCAGCACCTGGTGCTGATCGATGACGTATTGATGAGCGGCCGCACCATCCGCGCCGCCATGAACGAACTGTTCGACTACGGCCGCCCGGCCAGCGTGACCCTGGTCTGCCTGCTCGACCTGGACGCCGGCGAGCTGCCGATCCGTCCGAACGTGGTGGGTGCGACCCTGTCGCTGGCCGCCAACGAGCGGGTCAAGCTGTCCGGCCCGGAGCCGCTGACGCTCGAACTGCAAGACCTGAATTCCTAACCCGCCCTTATTGAGAGTCCCCCTCGCGATGACGCCTCTAGATACCAAGCGCCCGCTGCAGCTCAATGATCAGGGCCAGCTGCGCCACTTCCTCTCGCTCGATGGCCTGCGCCGCGAGTTGCTGACGGAAATCCTCGACACTGCCGACTCGTTCCTCGAAGTCGGTGCCCGGGCGGTGAAGAAGGTCCCGTTGCTGCGCGGCAAGACCGTGTGCAACGTGTTCTTCGAAAACTCCACCCGCACCCGCACCACCTTCGAACTGGCGGCCCAGCGGCTGTCGGCGGACGTGATCACCCTGAACGTATCGACCTCGTCGGCCAGCAAAGGTGAAACCCTGCTCGACACCCTGCGCAACCTCGAAGCGATGGCCGCCGACATGTTCGTCGTGCGCCACGGTGATTCCGGCGCCGCACACTTCATCGCCGAACACGTCTGCCCGCAGGTGGCAATCATCAACGGCGGCGACGGCCGTCACGCGCACCCGACCCAGGGCATGCTCGACATGCTCACCATCCGTCGGCACAAGGGCGGTTTCGAAAACCTCTCGGTGGCGATCGTCGGCGACATCCTGCACTCGCGGGTGGCGCGCTCGAACATGCTCGCGCTGAAGACCCTCGGCTGCCCGGACATCCGCGTGATCGCGCCGAAGACTCTGCTGCCGATCGGCATCGAGCAGTACGGCGTCAAGGTCTACACCGACATGAACGAAGGCCTGAAGGACGTCGACGTGGTGATCATGCTGCGCCTGCAGCGTGAGCGCATGACCGGCGGCCTGCTGCCGAGTGAAGGCGAGTTCTATCGCCTGTTCGGCCTGACCACCGCGCGTCTGGCCGGGGCCAAACCCGATTGCATCGTCATGCACCCGGGGCCGATCAACCGTGGGGTAGAGATTGAGTCCGCGGTGGCCGACGGCCCGCACTCGGTGATCCTCAATCAAGTCACCTACGGCATCGCCATCCGCATGGCCGTGCTGTCGATGGCCATGAGCGGGCAAACAGCGCAACGTCAATTCGAGCAGGAGAACGCCCAGTGAAGCTCAGCATTCTCGGCGCCCGCGTCATCGATCCAAGCAGCGGCCTGGATCAAATCACCGACATTCACGTTGAAGCCTGCAAGATCGTCGCCCTCGGCGCCGCACCGGCCGGTTTCACCGCTGTGGAAACCATCGACGCCAACGGTCTGGTTGCAGCACCGGGCCTGGTCGACCTGAATGTGGCCCTGCGCGAGCCGGGCTACAGCCGCAAAGGCACGATCGCCAGTGAAACCCGCGCAGCGGCGGCCGGCGGCGTGACCAGTCTGTGCTGCCCGCCGAAGACCAAACCGGTGCTCGACACCTCGGCCGTGGCCGAACTGATCCTCGACCGCGCCCGCGAAGCCGGCAACACCAAGGTGTTTCCGATTGGCGCGCTGAGCAAAGGGCTGGACGGCGAACAGCTTGCAGAGCTGGTGGCGCTGCGCGACGCCGGGTGTGTGGCGTTCGGCAATGGTCTGGAGAGTTTCCGCAACACCCGCACCCTGTGCCGGGCATTGGAATACGCGGCGACCTTCGACCTGACGGTGATTTTCAATTCGCAGGATCACGATCTGGCCGATGGCGGTCTGGCCCATGAAGGCGCGGTCGCCAGTTTCCTCGGCCTGCCGGGGATTCCGGAAACCGCTGAAACCGTGGCTCTGGCTCGCGATCTGTTGCTGGTCGAGCAGACCGGCGTGCGCGCGCACTTCAGCCAACTGACCAGCGCGCGCGGCGTGGCCCTGATCGCTCAGGCGCAGGCCCGTGGCTTGAAGGTCACGGCGGATGTCGCCCTGTATCAGTTGATTCTCACCGATGAAGCGCTGATCGACTTCAGCAGCCTGTATCACGTGCAACCACCGCTGCGCACCCGCGCCGACCGCGACGGCCTGCGTGAAGCGGTGAAGTCCGGGGTGATTTCGGCGATCTCCAGCCATCACCAGCCGCATGAACGCGACGCCAAACTGGCACCGTTCGGTGCGACCGAACCGGGCATCAGCAGTGTGGAGTTGCTGCTGCCGCTGGCGATGACGCTGGTTGAGGATGGTTTACTGGATCTGCCGACCCTGCTGGCGCGCCTGAGTGCCGGGCCTGCGGACGCGCTGCGTCTGCCGGCGGGCAAACTGGCGGTGGGCAGTGCGGCGGATATCGTGCTGTTCGATCCGAAAGCATCCACCGTGGCTGGTGAAGGCTGGCTGTCGAAGGGCGAGAACTGCCCGTTCCTCGGTCACACCCTGCCGGGTGTGGTGCGTTACACCTTGGTGGATGGGCGGATCAGTCACCAGGCGTAACCGGCTGCTGAGGGACATTGTGGCGAGGGGATTTATCCCCGATGGGCTGCGCAGCAGCCCTCAATCTACAACCGCGGTGATTCAATTCCTCCGCGGTTGAATGTTTTAGGGCCGCTACGCGCCCCATCGGGGATAAATCCCCTCGCCACAGGTTACTGAAAGGCGCCGCGATTCTGCGCGTTACGCACCGAAACCTGATCATTCAGTGTCCAGAAGTCATACAGCACACCAATAAAGAACAACCCGCCGGTCAGCAGATACAGCAACCCGCTGATCCACTTGCCCTGGTACATCCGGTGCACGCCGAACACGCCCAGGAACGTCAGCAGAATCCACGCCACGTTGTATTCGATCGGCCCTGCGGTGAAACGCAGATCCGCCTCGCGATCCATTGCCGGGATCAGGAACACGTCGATCAGCCAGCCAATGCCCAGCAGACCGAAGGTGAAGAACCAGATCGTCCCGGTCACCGGTTTGCCGTAATAGAAGCGGTGAGCGCCGGTGAAACCAAAAATCCACAGCAGATAACCGATGATTTTGCTGTGCGTATCCTGCGGTGCAGCAACCTGCTGATAGCGGTTCATGAAGACCTCGATTCACTCGATAGATAAATTTTCTTTAATTCTTTGTGACTTTTTTACATGTAGCCGACGTACGGCAAATGTTACCGTGTCGTCCGTCAAAGCCTTATAGCACCGGACTTCTGACCGACAATTGCGTCCGTTTGCCGCTTGTTTGGTTCCGTTGCCCTCCGATGGAATCGACCAACGGCCTCGGAAGGGACAAAAAAGCTGTTATAAAGTTGCGCGCTAACACATAAGAGCCACGCCTAATGCGACCATTTTTCAAGACATGGCTAACTATTTGCCTATTAATGCCACTGGCCGCCCACGCCACCAATCGTGAGCAACGTCTTCCCAACGTTAACGGTTTCACCCCTAAATCCCATGCTTCGGCTCCTTCGAGCAAGAGCAGCAAACAAACGAAACACACCACGCTCGCCAGCAAGAATCACGGCAAGCTGGTGCCACCGATGGCCAACAAGGAAAGCAGCAACGTCCTGAGCCGTGCGGTGAACGTCCTCGGTACTCCCTACCGTTGGGGCGGCAGCAGCCCAAGTAAAGGGTTCGATTGCAGTGGTCTGGTGAAATATGCGTTCAACGACGCCACATTCGACCTGCCACGCACCTCCAACGCGATGGCCAGCGGGCATGGCGAGAAAGTCGAACGCAAGGATCTGAAGCCGGGCGACCTGATTTTTTTCAACATCAAGAGTCGTCGGGTCAACCATGTTGCCATCTACCTGGGCAACGACCGCTTCATCCACGCACCGCGTCGTGGCAAAGCGGTGAGCATCGATACGCTGAACAAGCCGTACTGGGAACAGCATTACGTGGTTGCCAAGCGTGTGCTGCCGAAAGAACCGGCCGGCAAGCAGATGCGTGTGGTTCAGCGCTGAGTCGACTGATCCGGAATCTGCTCAAGCAGTACTGACCCCTTCGCGAGCAAGCCCGCTCCCACATTTGATTTGTGAACGACACAGATCCAATGTGGGAGCGGGCTTGCTCGCGAAAAGGCCAGTGAAAGCAACACAAGCCTCTCTTAGAAATTATCCGGCGTACGCGCCTTTTCCCGCGCATGCTCGCGGCTGATCAAGCCCTTGGTCACCAGCTCCTTCAGGCACATGTCGAGTGTCTGCATCCCCAACGACCCTCCGGTCTGAATCGCCGAATACATTTGCGCCACCTTGTCCTCGCGGATCAGGTTCCGGATCGCCGATGTTCCCAGCATGATTTCGTGCGCCGCGACCCGCCCGCCGCCGATCTTCTTGATCAGCGTCTGCGACACCACGGCCAGCAGCGACTCCGACAGCATCGAACGGACCATAGACTTCTCGTCGCCGGGAAACACATCGACAACACGGTCGATGGTCTTGGCGGCCGACGTCGTGTGCAGCGTGCCGAACACCAGATGCCCGGTCTCGGCAGCGGTCAGGGCCAGGCGAATGGTTTCCAGGTCGCGCATCTCGCCCACCAGAATCACATCCGGGTCTTCGCGCAGCGCCGAGCGCAACGCCGTGGCGAAGCTGCGGGTATCGCGATGGACTTCGCGCTGATTGATCAGGCATTTGCGCGATTCGTGGACGAACTCGATCGGGTCTTCGATGGTGAGGATGTGGTGATGGCGATGGGTGTTGAGGTAGTCGATCATCGCCGCCAACGTGGTCGACTTGCCGGACCCGGTCGGCCCGGTCACCAGCACCAGCCCGCGCGGCGCATCGGTGATCTTGCGAAAGACGTC
Source organism: Pseudomonas sp. FW305-3-2-15-E-TSA4 (assembly GCF_058787295.1). Taxonomy (NCBI): domain Bacteria; kingdom Pseudomonadati; phylum Pseudomonadota; class Gammaproteobacteria; order Pseudomonadales; family Pseudomonadaceae; genus Pseudomonas; species Pseudomonas sp. FW305-3-2-15-E-TSA4. Next base: position 33,138 of record NZ_JBYSZP010000030.1, read on the forward strand.
GCCCATGCCGAGGTCTTCCATGCTCAGCACTTTCGAGGGAATGGTGCGGAACACCGCGCCGGCGCCCCGGTTCTGGTTGAACGCATTGACCCGAAAGCGCGCGACGCCGGGGACTTCGAACGAGAAATCCGTTTCCAGGTGTTTCTCGAAGTCGACCCGCTGGGTGTCATTCATGATGTCGTAGATCAATTCGTGCACTTGCTTGTGATCCAGCGCCGGCAGATTGATCCGCCGCACATCGCCATCGACGCGGATCATCGGCGGCAGACCGGCCGACAGGTGCAGGTCGGAAGCGCCCTGTTTGGCGCTGAACGCCAGCAGTTCAGTGATATCCATAGCGTCCCTCAATTCCAGTAGAATGCCGCGAACCTTCAGACCGCCGGCGCCTCTTGATGTCCACGATAGCAGACAACATCCTTCAGGTTAGTTCGCGTATCCAGGCTGCCACCGCTGCTGCCGGGCGCGCCGAAAACAGCGTTCAATTGCTCGCCGTCAGCAAGACCAAACCGTCGCAGGCCCTGCGTGAAGCCCATGCCGCCGGCCTGCGTGATTTCGGCGAGAACTATCTGCAGGAAGCCCTGGGCAAACAGCTCGAACTGGCCGACCTGCCCTTGATCTGGCACTTCATCGGCCCCATTCAATCGAACAAGACTCGCGCCATCGCCGAGCATTTCGACTGGGTGCACTCCGTGGATCGCCTGAAAATCGCCCAACGCCTGTCCGAACAGCGCCCGGCCGAGCTGCCGCCGCTGAACATCTGCATTCAGGTCAACGTCAGTGGTGAGGCCAGCAAGTCCGGCTGCACCCCGGCCGACCTGCCGGCGCTGGCCGAGGCCATCAGCGCCCTGCCCCGATTGAAACTGCGCGGGCTGATGGCGATTCCCGAGCCGACCGAAGATCGCGCCGAACAAGATGCCGCTTTTGCTGCCGTGCAACGTTTGCAGGCCAGCCTGAATCTGCCGCTCGACACACTTTCCATGGGTATGAGCCACGACCTCGAGTCGGCCATCGCTCAAGGCGCCACTTGGGTGCGGATCGGTACCGCCCTGTTTGGCGCCAGAGATTACGGTCAGCAATGACCGACAGCCATCTGAAAAAGGACCTGACATGAGCAACACACGCATTGCCTTTATCGGTGCCGGCAACATGGCCGCCAGCCTGATCGGCGGCCTGCGGGCCAAGGGTCTGCAAGCCAGCCAGATTCGCGCCAGCGATCCGGGCGAAGAGACCCGCCAACGCGTCAGCGCCGAACACGGCATCGAAACCTTCGCCGACAACGCCCAGGCCATCGACGGCGTCGACGTGATCGTACTGGCGGTCAAGCCACAGGCGATGAAAGCCGTGTGCGAAGCCATCCGCCCAAGTCTGAAACCGCAGCAACTGGTGGTGTCGATCGCCGCCGGCATCACTTGCGCGAGCATGACCGCATGGCTCGGCGAGCAGCCGATCGTGCGCTGCATGCCCAACACCCCGGCGCTGCTGCGTCAGGGCGTCAGCGGTTTGTACGCCACCAGCGAAGTGACTGCCGAACAGCGTCAGCAGGCTGAAGAGCTGCTGTCCGCCGTGGGCATTGCGCTGTGGCTGGACGAAGAGCAGCAACTCGATGCCGTGACCGCCGTCTCCGGCTCCGGCCCGGCGTACTTCTTCCTGCTGATCGAAGCGATGACCGCCGCTGGCGTCAAACTCGGCCTGCCAAAGGAAATCGCCGAGCAACTGACCCTGCAAACGGCTCTGGGCGCCGCGCACATGGCGGTATCCAGCGATGTCGACGCTGCCGAACTGCGCCGCCGCGTGACCTCGCCAAACGGCACCACAGAGGCCGCGATCAAGTCATTCCAGGCTAACGGCTTCGAAGCCCTGGTAGAAAAAGCACTCGGCGCCGCCGCGCACCGCTCGGCCGAAATGGCCGAACAACTGGGCAAATAAGGAGCCTTACATGATTGGATTGAACACCGCAGCGGTTTACGTGCTGCAAACCCTCGGCAGTCTGTACCTGCTGATCGTGCTGCTGCGCTTCGTCCTGCAACTGGTGCGCGCGAACTTCTACAACCCGCTGTGCCAATTCGTGGTCAAGGCTACCCAGCCGCTGCTCAAACCACTGCGCCGGATCATCCCGAGCATCTTCGGCCTCGACATGTCTTCGCTGGTGCTGGCGATTCTGGTGCAACTGGCCCTGATGGCCCTGACCCTGCTGCTGACCTACGGCACCACCGGCAACCCGCTGCAACTGTTCATCTGGTCGATCATCGGCGTGACCGCGCTGTTCCTGAAGATCTTCTTCTTCGCCCTGATCATCAGCGTGATCCTGTCGTGGGTCGCCCCGGGCAGCCACAACCCGGGCGCTGAACTGGTGAACCAGATCTGCGAGCCGGCGCTGGCACCGTTCCGCAAGATTCTGCCGAACCTCGGCGGTCTGGACCTGTCGCCGATTTTCGCCTTCCTGGCGCTGAAGCTGATCGACATGCTGGTGATCAACAATCTGGCGGCGATGACCATGATGCCGGACATCCTGCGCCTGCTGATGTGAGCTGGTTTCGCTGGGACGGCGACGATCTGATCCTCGAATGTCATCTGCAACCGGCAGCCCGCAGCGATGATTTCGCTGGGCTGCACGGTGACCGCCTGAAGATCCGCCTCACCGCGCCGCCGGTCGAGGGCAAGGCCAATGCGTATCTGATGGGCTTTCTGGCCAAGGCGTTTGGGGTTTCCAAAAGCCAGGTCAGTTTGCTCAGCGGCGAGTTGAACCGGCAGAAACGGGTGAAGATCTGTTCGCCGAAGAAGCTGCCGGAGTTGCCTGATCTGGTGCGTCCGGTCTGATCCACTGTGGTGAGGGGATTTATCCCCGATGGGTCGCGAAGCGGCCCCCTTGTTGCTGCCAACCCCATTCTCTCGGCACGACCAAAGATTTCAGGGCCGCTACGCAGCCCATCGGGGATAAATCCCCTCACCACAAGGACTTCGCTCAATCAACGATCAGGCCTTATCGTTGCTTGCCGCTAACCCCCCCGGTCTTTAGACTTACGCCTCATTTCAACGAGAGCAGGGTCGATGCCAGCTGCCTTTCCCCCCGATTCTGTTGGTCTGGTGACGCCGCAAACGGCGCACTTCAGTGAACCTCTGGCCCTGGCCTGTGGCCGTTCGCTGCCCGCCTACGACCTGATCTACGAAACCTACGGCACGCTGAACGCGCAAGCGAGCAACGCTGTGCTGATCTGCCACGCCTTGTCCGGGCATCACCATGCCGCCGGCTATCACAGCGCCGACGACCGCAAGCCCGGTTGGTGGGACAGTTGCATCGGCCCGGGCAAACCGATCGACACCAACAAGTTCTTCGTGGTCAGCCTGAACAATCTGGGCGGCTGCAACGGCTCCACCGGCCCGAGCAGTATCAACCCCGAGACCGGCAAGCCGTTCGGCGCCGATTTCCCGGTGCTCACCGTCGAAGACTGGGTGCACAGTCAGGCGCGTCTGGCTGACCTGCTCGGCATTCGTCAGTTCGCCGCCGTCATCGGCGGCAGCCTCGGCGGCATGCAGGCGTTGCAATGGACCATCACTTACCCGGATCGCGTGCGCCACTGCCTGGCCATCGCTTCGGCGCCCAAGCTGTCGGCGCAGAACATCGCCTTCAACGAAGTGGCGCGCCAGGCGATCCTCACCGACCCGGAGTTCCACGGTGGTTCGTTCCAGGAACAAGGTGTGATCCCCAAGCGCGGGCTGATGCTGGCGCGGATGGTCGGGCACATCACCTACCTGTCCGACGACTCGATGGGCGAGAAATTCGGCCGCGGCCTGAAGAGCGAAAAGCTCAACTACGACTTCCACAGCGTCGAGTTCCAGGTCGAAAGCTACCTGCGCTATCAGGGTGAAGAGTTTTCCGGGCGTTTCGACGCCAATACCTATCTGTTGATGACCAAGGCGCTGGATTACTTCGATCCGGCGGCGAACTTCGACGATAACCTGGCGAAAACTTTCGAAAACGCCACCGCCAAGTTCTGCGTGATGTCGTTCACTACCGACTGGCGCTTCTCCCCGGCCCGCTCGCGGGAGCTGGTGGACGCGCTGATGGCGGCACGCAAAGACGTCAGCTATCTGGAAATCGACGCGCCACAGGGCCACGACGCCTTCCTGATTCCGATCCCGCGCTATTTGCAGGCGTTCGGCAATTACATGAACCGAATTACGGTGTGAACAAGCCATGAGAGCTGATCTGGAAATCATCCAGGAATGGATCCCCGCCGGCAGCCGCGTGCTCGACCTCGGTTGCGGCGACGGCGAATTGCTGACCTGGCTGCGCGACCACAAGAACGTCACCGGTTATGGCCTGGAAAACGACGCCGACAACATCGCCGAGTGCGTGGCCAAGGGCATCAACGTCATCGAGCAGGACCTGGACAAGGGGCTGGGCAACTTCGCCAGCAACAGTTTCGACATCGTCGTCATGACCCAGGCCCTGCAAGCCGTGCACTACCCGGACAAGATCCTCGACGAGATGCTGCGGGTCGGTCGTCAGTGCATCATCACCTTCCCCAACTTCGGTCACTGGCGCTGCCGCTGGTACCTGGCGAGCAAGGGCCGGATGCCGGTGTCGGAATTTCTGCCGTACACCTGGTACAACACGCCGAACATTCACTTCTGTACCTTCGAAGACTTTGAAGAACTTTGTCGCGAACGTGATGCGAAGGTCATTGATCGGCTTGCCGTGGATCAACAGCACCGCCACGGGTGGGCCAGTAAGCTATGGCCTAATCTGTTAGGTGAGATTGGTATCTACCGCGTCAGCAGCCCGGTGCTTGCAGATCATCGGGTCGCGGTCTGAACCACGACATTTCGAGGAGAACGATCATGGGTCGCTTGATTACTGTGCTATTGGCTGCCTGCCTGAGTCTGTCGGCGGTGGCCGCCGATGCCATCAAGGGCGAACGCAAGGAAGTGTTCGGCGACGTTACCGTGCACTACAACACTTTCAACTCGACCTTCCTGACACCCGACATCGCCAAAGCAGCCGAGCTGATCCGCAGCAAGAACCAGGGCGTGATCAATGTCTCGGTGATCAAGGACGGCAAACCGCTGATCGCCAACGTCACCGGCACGGTCAAAGACCTGACCAGCCAGAGCGTGCCGCTGAACTTCCGCCAGGTCACCGAACAGGGCGCGATCTACTACATCGCCCAGTACCCGGTGGAGCAGCAGGAAACCCGCACCTTTGAAATCAAGGTGCAGAACGGTGACAAGATCAACACCATCAACTTCAACCAAGAACTCTTTCCCGGCGAATGATGAACCTCACGCAACTCGTACTGGCCAGCCATAACGCCGGCAAACTCAAGGAACTCCAGGCCATGCTCGGCGACTCGGTGCAACTGCGCTCGATCGGCGAATGGAGCAAGGTCGAACCGGAGGAAACCGGTCTGTCGTTCGTCGAGAACGCGATCCTCAAGGCGCGCAATGCCGCGCGCATCTCCGGCCTGCCGGCGCTGGCCGACGATTCCGGTCTGGCGGTGGATTTCCTCGGCGGTGCACCGGGCATCTACTCGGCGCGCTATGCCGACGGCAAGGGCGATGCGGCGAACAACGCCAAACTGCTCGAGGCCCTCAAAGACGTGCCGCAAGCCGAGCGCGGCGCGCAGTTCGTCTGCGTGCTGGCACTGGTGCGGCATGCCGATGATCCGCTGCCGATCCTCTGCGAAGGCCTGTGGCACGGGCGCATCCTGACCGCCGCCAGCGGCGAGCACGGTTTCGGCTACGACCCGCTGTTCTGGGTGCCGGAGCGAAACGTGTCCAGCGCCGAACTGAGCCCGGCCGACAAGAACCAGATCAGCCACCGCGCCCGTGCAATGGATCTGCTGCGCCAGCGTCTGGGCCTGAAATGACCGACAGCCACCCCGCGTCGTCGCTGATCATCGGCGGCGCCGCCTCTTCGCCTCGGGCGCCGCTGCCTACGCTGCCGCCTCTGGCGCTGTACATCCACATCCCGTGGTGTGTGCGCAAATGCCCGTATTGCGATTTCAACTCGCACACCGCCAGCCCGGTGCTACCGGAAGAGGAATACGTCGACGCGTTGCTGGCCGATCTCGATCAGGACCTGCACGCGGTGTATGGCCGTGAAATCAGTTCGATCTTCTTCGGTGGCGGTACGCCGAGCCTGTTCAGCGCGCAAGCCCTCGGGCGCTTGCTCAAAGGCGTCGAGCAGCGCATCCCGTTCGCCCACGACATCGAGATCACCCTGGAAGCCAATCCCGGCACCTTCGAGCAAGAGAAGTTCGTTGCGTATCGCAAGCTCGGGATCAATCGCCTGTCGATCGGCATTCAGAGCTTCCAGCAGCAGAAACTCGAAGCCCTCGGGCGCATCCATAACGGCGACGAAGCGGTGCGCGCGGCGGGAATGGCGCGTCAGGCCGGGTTCGACAACTTCAACCTCGACTTGATGCACGGCCTGCCCGATCAGTCGCTGGACGATGCCTTGAGCGACCTGCGTCAGGCCATCGAACTGAAACCGACGCACATCTCCTGGTATCAGCTGACACTCGAGCCGAACACGGTGTTCTGGAACCAGCCGCCGGTGCTGCCGGAAGACGACACGCTGTGGGACATTCAAGAAGCCGGACAAGCGCTGCTGGCCGCGCACGGTTACGCGCAATACGAAGTCTCGGCCTACGCCCAGCCCGGGCGGCCGGCGCGGCACAACCTCAATTACTGGAGTTTCGGCGACTTCATCGGCATCGGTGCTGGCGCCCACGGCAAGCTCAGTCATCCGGACGGGCGCATTGTGCGCACCTGGAAGACGCGCTTGCCGAAGGACTATCTCAACCCGGCCAAGAGTTTCCAGGCCGGCGAGAAAGCCCTGAGCAATGACGAGATGCCGTTCGAGTTCCTGATGAACGCCCTGCGCCTGACTGCCGGGGTGGAATCACGCCTGTATCCCGAACGCACCGGCCTGCCGCTGGAAAGTCTCGCCGAACACCGCCGCGAGGCCGAACAAAGTGGCCTGATGCAGGTCGAACCGTCACGTCTGGCGGCCACCGAGCGCGGACAACTGTTTCTCAACGACTTGCTGCAGAAATTTCTGAGCTGAGCCCTAACGGCCGCCCCAAGGAAAACCGCATGGATTTGATACTCGATCTGCTCGCCACCGTGTCCCGCTGGAGCCGCAGCAACCTCTCGGAAATCGCCCTGGCCCTGGTGGGCTGCCTGCTGGTGCTGTTCGGCGCCGACTTCAAAGGCTGGGTCGAGCAGCGTCTGGGCAGCATCGCCGGCGCCCTGCGCGTACCACTGATGGCCCTGCTGTGCGTAATCGGCAGCGGCGCCGCGCTGATCTATGCGACGCCGTGGGTGGTCAAGGGCCTGAGCCAGTTCAACAACTACAGCCTGGCGCCGGTGCTGCTGGTGGTGCTGGTGCTTATCGGCGTAGTCGCTGACCGCCGCTGACTTTCAGCCATCACCAAAAACAACTGTGGGAGCGGGCTTGCTCGCGAAGGCGTCGTATCAGTCAACATCAACGTTGAATGATTCACCGCTTTCGCGAGCAAGCCCGCTCCCACAGTTGATCGCAATGACAGGGAAGTTCATGAGCAAAAAACTGTTGGACGAGACAAGCAAATTTCTCAGCTTCGTATTGCGCCACGAACCTCAGGCGATCGGTCTGACGCTGGACTCTGAAGGCTGGGCAAATATCGACGCGCTGATCAGCGGCGCCGCGCGTGACGGTCGTAAACTGGATCGCCAACTGATTGAAGCGGTCGTGACAAGTAGCGACAAGAAGCGCTTCTCGATTTCCGAGGACGGCCAACTGATTCGTGCGGTTCAGGGCCACTCAACGAAAAGCGTGGATTTGCAGTTCGAGCAGAAACAGCCACCGCAAACGCTGTATCACGGCACAGCGACGCGCTTTCTTGAGTCAATCAAAGAACAAGGCCTGATCCCGGGATCACGCCATCACGTGCACCTTTCCCAAGACATCGACACCGCTTCGGCCGTCGGGCAGCGCTATGGCACCGTGGTGATTCTGCAAGTCGCCGCACGGCAGATGGAAGAACAGGGTTTCAAGTTCTATCAGGCCGAAAACGGCGTCTGGCTGACAGAACAGGTGCCAGCTCGGTTTCTTTCAACCGTGTAATTTCTGAGCACACAAAACAACTGTGGGAGCGGGCTTGCTCGCGAAGGCGTCGTATCAGTCAACATCAACGTTGAATGAATCACCGCTTTCGCGAGCAAGCCCGCTTGTGTCTGAGTAAGGGAATAAACTCTGAGGTGAGAGGGGTGGATGGCAAGCTGTGAGTC
>NZ_JBYSZP010000031.1:0-33315 GCF_058787295.1 Pseudomonas sp. FW305-3-2-15-E-TSA4
CTCCGCCTTTTTCCGGTATCCATTGAATCCTCCTGAAGATTGGTCAGAAGGTGTAAACCTTATTCAGGACGCGACAAGGGCAACAAAAAAGCCGCTGTTCCTGTCAAGGAGCAGCGGCTTTTTCGTTCAGCCTGACTTACTGCGCAGCTACTCCGGCAGTCTTGTCCGTCACCTCGCGAACCGTCTGCACCTGATACTGCGGATCGGCAGCGATCTGCTGCTCAGTGAACGGCAACACACTCCACTGCTTTTTCGAAAACGCCTCGGTCTGATCCCGGGAGTATTTCGACTCAGGGTCACTGGACAGCGAGAACGCCAGCAACCCTTGAGCGTGCGGGCCTTTGTCGTCGAAGGTCACCACTTGCAGGTAGCTGGTGCCGCTGACCACTTCGAGTTTGCCGTCTTCACGCGGCACGCTCTGGATCGCGTTGTAGATCCCCAGCGTTCCCGGCCCGCCGTGAATTGCGGTTTGTTGAGCGCCGCTGCTCGCCACCTGAATATCGCCCCAGCGGGTTTCAGGTTTGAGACCCATTTTCTGCGCAGTGGCAGCCGACGCCAGCAGCGCTTCACGCAGTGCCTTGCTCACGGCCGGTTGCTCGATCGCCAACCCGCGTGGCGTGTGTTGCGGGTCTTTTGGATCGAACGGCACACGCCAGACATCCGGCGACGCTTGCAGCGCCTGCATGATGTTCTGGAAATGCACCAGACCAATGCCCGAATCCAGATTCGCCCGGCCATCCCAACCCTTGAGACTGGCGCAAACCAGCTTCAACGCGGCCGCGTCCGCACCCAGATCCGCAGCGCAGAACTTCAGCAGATCGGGCAGCACCTGAGTCGCCAGATAGACGTTGTCGTCCATCACCATCTGTTGCAGATCCTTCACCGCCAGCGGGCCCTTTTTGCCGAGTGTGTTCAGGCGCTCCAGCGCAAATCTTGATCGCAGGCCCAGCGGCTGGCCGTCCTGACTGATCAGCGGCGAGAACCCGGTCAGCGGTTGTGCCGGGTTCGCCAGCCACGCGGAATCGTTGGAATGCTGGACGAAGTCCTTGCGCAACAGTTGCGGCAGCTGGCTGGCGGCATAGATACCCTTCTGCGCAGCTTGCGGATCGATATCCCAGGCGCAAGCGCTGTTGGAACCGTCGAGCACGATCATCTGCAAGCCGATGCGCGGGTCGCTGCACTTGGCCAGTTTGTCGGCGCTGACGTTCGGCACCACCGACAGGTTCATGTACAGCGTCTGCCCCTTGTCATCCACGGCCAGGGTGTTGACCCAGGGGATGCCCTGAAGCTTGTGCACCGAATCCTGCAGAGCCTTGAGGCTCGACGCCTGGTTCATCGCGTACCACTGCGTCAGCACGCGATCATTGTCCAGGTTGGCGTCGCGCAGGCTGTAGGCGTACTGATGATCCCAGTCGAGTTTGCCCGGCCATTGCACGATCGGGCCGAACTGCGAGCTGTAGACATCGCGCGAGACCGGCACCACCTGACCGTCCGCCTGTTTGACCTGCACAGTGACCGTCTGCTTGTTCAACGGCAGCGACTTGCCGTCGAGCAGGTAGCGGGTCGGGTCTTTCGGATCGAGTTGCAGACGATACAGGGTGAAGTGTTTGGACGAATCCACGGTGTGGGTCCAGGCCAGATGCTGGTTGAAACCGATGTTGATCATCGGCAACCCCGGCAAGGCTGCACCCATGACGTCGAGTTTGCCCGGAATGGTCAGGTGCATCTGGTAAAAGCGCATGCCGCCAACCCATGGAAAATGCGGGTTGGCCAGCAGCATGCCGCGTCCGTTGAACGAGCGTTCGCTGCCGACCGCCACGGCATTGCTGCCGCGATCCAGAGCGAAGCGCTGCAGGCGCGCGTCCGCCAACTGATAGGCCCGGGCATCGCTGCCGAGCTGCGCCGTGGCCTGCGGCGGCGTCGCGCCAGCCAGGGCTTCGGCGAACTGCCCGACACCGCCCTCGACCAACAGGCGCCGAGTGAGTTTGACCAGATCTTCGGCGCGGATATCACGCACCCACTCACCCTGGCACTGTTGCGGCAGACCCTGCTGGCGGCGTTCGGCGAGATAACGGTTATAGCCCGCGGCATAACCTTCCACCAGGTCGCGCACCTGCGCCGGTTGCGCGTCCCAGAACGCCTTTACCGTCGCAGGCGTATTGAGCCAGGTGAAGAACAGGTCGCTGACGCGATTCTCGCGTTGTTCGACGGTGAACTGCTCCGGCCCGAAATAACGCGAGCGCTGGCCATTGACCGTGACGATCTCGTTGGCCAGCAGGCACAGGTTGTCCTGCGCGTAGGCGTAACCAATGCCGAAACCCAGTCCGCGTTCATTTTCCGCGCGGATGTGCGGCACACCAAAGGAGGTGCGGCGGATATCGGCACTGGCTTGTGCAGCGGGACTGAACGCATGGGCGGACAGACTGAGTCCGAGAAACGCACCGGCGAGGGCCAGTCCGGTTAACTGTCGGGAAATAATCACACTCGCTCCTGAACGACAAGACAAGGATCGGCGCTTGCGCCGGATCCACTCTGAAATTGATTCATGCGCCTGGGCGCAAGACGGCTGTTCAGGAAACGAATGCGAGAAAAAAAATTTAGCCCGATTGAGGAAGGTGAAATTCACTGATTACGGGAAAACAACGAATAACCGACAAAATTTCTACATATTTCCTTTCATGATTTGTCGTGCTGAAACGTCTTGTTTACTGAGAGCAGTCAAAACGTTTCCTGATCGGGCTCTGAAAAGGAGTAACCCCATGTACAACTCGCAACTACCAATGGACGGTAGCCAGGCGTCACAAGGAGCTTCCATGAGTTCCCGCGCGAGCAGCTTCGCCCCCAGCCCCGAGCGTCAGGGCAATGAGCGTATTCGTCTGTTGCTGAAAAGCTTCGGCCTGCGCACCAGTCTGATTCGTCTGAAAGTCATCGACGCCCTGCTGGTCGCCGCACAAAGCGATCGACGCCTGGGCGTGCGCGGCGTGCACAGTCAACTGCTGGACCTGGATATTCCGTTGTCCTTTCTCAGCGTGCGCGAAGTGTTGAAGCGTCTATGCGCCGAAGGGGTGGTCACTTTCAACCCGGACAAGAGTTACAGCCTGCATCCACAGGCTGCTGCCGTGCTCAATCACGATTGAAGCGTCCCGCGATCGCCGTCAGGGCTTGACCTTGCGGCGCATCACCCCGTTGATCACCACCACGACCACCGCCACACCCATGGCGATGTACTGGAACATCTTCTGACTGATCATCCCGGCATTTTGCAGCCAGGACAGGCCGAGCATGATCGCCAGCACCGACAGGGCGATCAGGATCGAGTATTTCAAACGTTGCTTCTGGGTCATTGCGGGTTCCTGAAACTTTCAAATGTATCCGGTTTGTATCCGGTTGCATGCCATGCACATACCGTGTTGCGGGGATGGGCCCGGCCGAACGCGGTCTCATGTTACAGCCGATGAAGAGTTTTGGCTTCATGCCGGCGTAACCATGAGGACCTTTGAAATGTTCCGTCGAATCACCTGGCTGATTCCCCTCCTTGCCGTACTGACCTTGAGCGGCTGCATCATTTTCCCCCACGGCGGTTGGCATGATGGCCACCATCGTTATCAGGAAGGCCCCGGTTATTACCATCGATAGAACAGGATCGTTCGCCCGCCGGTGCGCCTGAAATACCGGTCGGGATACCTCACCAGCCTTTTCAATGCCAACCATGCCCGCCCGCCAGCGGGCATTTTTGTTGGCGCGCCAGTGCCTCGCAAATGCCTTTTCGATCAGCCTGCGGGGGTCAGTAAATACGCTGTAAGTATTTGAAATTTCATGTCGCAGCAAAGGATTGGCTGCCGCGACAACTCTGCCTCTAGTCTCTGCGAACTTTTCTCGCTTACTGAAACAGGGATGTTTATGCAGAGAACCTTGATCGTAATGGCGCCCGTGCAGATTATCGGATTCTGCCTGGCCATTACCGCTTTTGAACTGCTCACCTATATGGCCAGCGACATGATCATGCCGGCCATGTTGACGGTGACCGGCGAGTTCAACGCCGATACCCGGCATGTAGCCAACGCCTTCAACCTGTATCTGATTGGCGGCGTTTGCCTGCAATGGCTGATCGGCCCCCTTTCCGACCGTTACGGCCGGCGTCGCTTGCTGTTGCTCGGTTGTGCGCTGTTCGGCCTGGCGTGCAGCGCCGCAGTCATAACGCAGCGCATTGAAGCCTTTAATGCGTTGCGCCTGATCCAGGGCATGGGCCTGGGCTTTGTGGTCGCCGTCAGCTACCCGACCCTGCAGGAAGTGTTCTGCGAGGCCGATGCCGTGCGCCTCATGGCATTACTGGGCAACGTGGCGCTGCTGTCGCCGCTGCTCGGCCCTTTACTCGGCAGCCTGCTGCTGGAATGGCTGAGCTGGCGACAGGTGTTTCTGGGGCTGGCGGCAACGAGTGTGGTTGTCTGGCTCGGTCTGTTTGCCTGGATGCCGGAAACGATCGGCGTCGTGCGCCGTGACGGCCAGCGACAGGCTCCAGCGGCGTTTTCGCTCAGGCAGATCGGCCTGGGTTACCTCGCGCTGCTGCGCAACCGACGATTCATCGGCGCCAGTCTGACACTGGGCCTGATGAGCCTGCCGCTGATTGCCTGGATCGGACTGGCGCCGGTGCTGCTCATGCAACGCCTTGAGCTGTCTGCGCTGGAATATGGCCTGTGGCAAATCCCGGTGTTTGCGGCGGTGATCCTCGGTAATTTACTACTGGATCGATTGCTCGTCGGGCACACGCTCGCCCAGGTGATCGGTCTGGCCCTGTGGCCGTTTTGCCTCGGACTGCTGGGGCTGATCGCTGCTGCCCTGAGTTCGGCTGCGCTGCCATTGGCCGTTTGCGCACTGGCCGTGTATGCACTGGGGCTTGGTATGAGCAACGCCGCGCTGTACCGCCTCGCGCTGTTCTCCAGCGATGCGGGCAAGGGGCTGGTCTCGGCCATGATCGGCATGCTGTCGATTGCCGTGATGGGCAGCGGCGGCTCGCTCATCGCCATCATCGGCGGTGGCTCGAACCTGCAATCCTTTTCCCTGCTCGCCGGCCTCGGCGGCCTGCTGTGCCTGCCCCTGCTCTACCGCCTTCTGCGGCACCCGCCGCGTCCACCACACATCAATAAGGATATTCGATGACTCTGTTCCCCCACAGCGATGCGCTTTGCGCATTGCCGCAGCCCTATTGCCAGGAGGCCGTCCCCAAAGGGCTGTTCAATCTGGCCATGAGCGAAATCACCCGGTTTCACGCTCACCATACGCCCGGTTATGGCCACTGGTTGAACGCCCATGCAATCGCTGTCGATGACCTGGACGAGCTCGACGACTGGTCGCAATTGCCACCGATTTTCGCCAGTTTCTTCAAGCAAGAGATGCTGCTCAGTCCGACGGGCGAAGACGCCATGGAACTGACTTCCTCCGGCACCAGCGGGCAGAAGAGCCGCATGCGCTACGACGCGCGCAGCCTCGGCGCCGCGCAGTACATGGTCGAACGGATTTTCGCCCAATATGGCTGGATTGCCCCGCATGCCCCGTGCAACTACCTGTTGCTCGGCTATGAGCCGGAGCAGAAAAACACCTTGGGCACATCCTTCACCGATCAATTCCTGTGCGGTTTTGCTCCCGCCCATCGGGTGGTTTACGCCCTGCGTCGCAATGGTAACGGCCACCAGTTTGATCTGTTCGGCGTGATCAGCGCCTTGCAGGCCTTTGCCGAAGAAGGTCTGCCGGTGCGCATCTTCGGCTTTCCCGCCTTTCTCTGGGAAACCCTGCAACGCATGCGCGCCACCGGCGTGGCGGACCTGCAACTGCCAGCTGGATCGCTGGCATTTTTCGGCGGCGGCTGGAAAACCCGCGCCGCCGAAGAAGTCCCCAGACAAGCCTTGTATGCACGGATCCAGCAACAACTGGGCATCGCTACCCAAGACTGTCGCGACGGTTACGGCGCCGTCGAACACGCGGTGCCTTACGTCGAATGTGCCCACCATCACTTTCACGTACCGGTCTACGCGAAAGTGTATGTACGCAGCCCGGTGGATTTTTCGGTCTTGCCCTATGGCCAGCGCGGCCTGCTGAGTCTGGTCTCGCCCTACATTTCCTCAAGCCCGGCCCATGCCGTGGTCATGAGCGATCTGGCCACGCTGCATCCCGGCACCCGTTGTGCCTGCGGTCTGGCCAGCGACTGGTTCCAGTTGCACGGCCGCGCCGGCACCACAGCCGCGAGGAGCTGTGCCATGGCCGCGTCCGAACTGCTGGGGAGGCACTGATATGTACCTGATCAACGGTCAGTTGCACACCGAGTGCAGCCTCGACAGCGCCTTGCACCAACTTCAGCTGGAGTTGCCACGAAGGCTGCAGATTCCACTGCAAACCAGCACGCTGCTCGCCACTGCCAAGGCCTTCGCCGAACGTCTGCAACAAGAAGAAACGGAACTGCCACTGGCTCCCGGTCAGCGCGAGGCACTCATCGATTTCTGCCAGCCTGCCGCCCTGCAAGCCAAGCTGGATCGTGAGTTGGGCTTGCGCCCCGTTTCGCTGCGTCGCATCGACTATCGACAGTCACGCTTCGAGCGCTGGAGTCCGCTGGGCCTGGTGGTGCATATCACTCCGGCCAACGCGCCGCTGCTGGCGTTCTGTGCGGTGGTCGAGAGTCTGCTGAGCGGCAACGTCAACTGGCTGCGTCCCAGCAGCAGTGACGCTGGCTTCACCGCGCGCCTGCTTCAGGCGTTGGTTGCATGCGACCCGAGCGGACAACTCAATGGTTACGTGGCGGTGCTGCCGACCCGCACCGAACAGATCGGTCAGTTGTGCAAGCACGCCAACGGTGTCGCGGCGTGGGGCGGCGAAACCGCGCTGCAAGCCATCCGCCAGCAGATCCCGCCAGGCTGTCGCTGGATCGACTGGGGGCACCGCATCAGCTTCGCCTACCTGACCCCAGACGCGGCATCGCCCGCCGTCCTCGATGCGATTGTCGATGAAGTCTGCCGCCTCGATCAGCAAGCCTGCTCCAGCCCGCAGTGGTTGCTGGTGGACAGCGACGACGCGAGCGTACTGAACGATATCGGGGAGCAACTGGCCGCCGCGTTCGAACGCCGTGCCGGACAATGGCCGGCCCTTGCGCCGACGCTTGAAGAGGCTTCGCAAATCACCACCTGCACGGCGATGGCCCGGCTGGCCCAAAGTTTTGCCGGGCAGACCGGTCGGGTCTGGAGTGCGTCGGGCTGGCGGGTGATCTGGAGTCATGATCGCCAGCTCGAACCTTCTGCGCTGTTTCGCAGCCTGTTGCTCAAACCCCTGCCCCGCGAGCGGCTCAGCGCCACGTTGCTGCCCTGGCGCAACGTGCTGCAGAGCTGCGCCTTGCTGTGCCCCGAGGCGCAGATCGCCGAACTGGCGCAAACGCTGATTGCCGCCGGTGTGACGCGCATTACCCCGATCGAGACTATTCACGATGGCTACGACGGCGAACCCCACGACGGTGTTTATGCGCTGCAGCGCCTGAGTCGACGCGTATCGGTCAGTCTGCCGGCGAACATACTGACCAGCCACTCCACGCTTGATCAGCTGCCTGCCCCACCACCACTCACCGGACTGGCGATCATGGACAAGGGACAATTCGTCCGCCAGCCGCCGAATTCAGCGGCGCAGCTGTACTTTCGCTCCGGCGGCAGCAGTGGCGCACCCGTGCTTTCCGGCTTCAGTTACCACGACTTCCAGCGCCAGATGCAGGCGGCCGCCGATGGCTTGCTCGCAGCCGGACTGGACCCGGCGCAGGACAGGGTCATGAACCTGTTTTTCAGCGGCGGACTGTACGGCGGCTTTTCCAGTTTTGCCAAAGTACTGGAACAACTGCAGGCCCGACACTGGCCGATGGGCGCCCCGGCGGACGACGATTACCACGAGATCGCGCAGATGATCGAGGCTCAACGGATCACCGTGCTGATCGGCATGCCCGGCACCCTGCACCGGTTGTTTATCAACGAACAACAAATACTGCGGCGCTATGGTGGCGTCGCCAAGGTCTTTCTCGGTGGCGAACACCTGAGTGAGCAAACCCGCGAGCTCTTGCAAAGTTGCGGCGTCAGCCTGATCCGCTCGGCGATTTACGGCAGCGTCGATGCCGGCCCCTTGGGGCATGCCTGCCGGGCCACGGCAGATGGTGTGTTCCATCTGATGAGCGACATCCAGCACCTGGAAATTGTCGATTTTGAACACGACGCGCCGGTCAGTGACGGCGAATCCGGTCGTCTGCTGGTGACCTCCCGTGGGCGTCAGGGCCAGTCCGTGCAGCGCTATGACATTGGCGACAGCGGACGCTGGTTACCCGGCCCGTGTGCCTGCGGTCTGACCTCGCCGCGCTTCGAACTGCTGCAACGCCACGGCAACCTGCTGCGCATCGGCACCGATTTCATTTCGCTGGTGATCCTGGAGCAGCATCTTCAGGCGCCGTTTCAACTGGTTCTCGATCATGGCTCTGACGGCCTGGAGCGCATGCGCCTGCGCTGCCCTCTGGAACCGGCCGAGACCCATCGACAGCTGCAGAATTATTCGACGCTGATCACGCTGGTGCAGACCGGTTTGCTCACGCTGGACGTCGAGCAATGTGCCGTCGAGCAGTTCGCCCGAAACCGGCACAGCGGCAAGACTCCCCTACTGATTGATACGCGCCGCTGACAGCAGCTATCTGCACGCGGCCCATCGCCACTTCATACAAGAAAAAATCATGAACACGATCGTTGAATTGAACAATTTGCTCGGTTACACCCGCCAACATTCGGCCTATTGCCGCGAACACTTCAAAGATGTCGCGGCCCCCATCAGCGCTTTGACCGAACTGCCCCTGATCGACCCTGAACAATACTGGCGTGACAGTCAGCATCCGCATCAATGGCCAGTGTTGTCAGGCCCGCTGGAAGACGCGATGGTCTTCAAGACCGGGGGCACCACCGGCTCAGGAAAACTCTCGCTGTTCACCCGCGCAGAATGGCAAACACTGGTACGCGATTTCGGCAGCCACCTCACGGCGCAACTGAACCCCGGCGACCGGGTCGCCAATCTGTTCTTCGTCGGCGACCTGTATGCCAGCTTCATTTTTCTTCACGACGCGCTGGCACATGTCCAGACTCCCGTCAGCGAATTTCCCTTCACCGGGGCCGTCGACAGCGCCGTACTGGCCGAGTCGATCCTTGCGTACCGGATCAATGTGTTGGCCGGTCTGCCGGCGCAAATGCTCAAATTCGCCGCCTGGCTTGAGCGCGAGTCACGGATCCTGGAGGGCGTCGAAACCCTGCTCTACGGCGGCGAAAGCCTGTTCGCCGCCCAGTTGCAAACGCTCCAGCGGGTGTTCCCGAACGCACGCATTGCCTCCATCGGCTACGCCAGCGTCGATGCCGGACTGATCGGCGTCAGCACCCGCGATTGCAGCTTGGGCGAACACCGGATGCTGGAGCGGCACAGCGTGCTGGAGATCATCGATGAGGTGAGCGGTGCCGTCATCGAAGAGTGCAACCGTAATGGCAGGCTGGTCCTGACCAATCTCACCCGGCGCCTGATGCCGGTGATCCGCTATCCGGTCGGCGACCTCGCCTGCTGGCGTGAACCGGCGGGGACGCCGATGCGCAAGTTCGCCCTGATGGGCCGCAGCATGAACAGCCAGCGCGTGCGGGTGAGCGTGTTGAGTCTGGATACCGGTGATATCGGCGAGCTGGTGCGCAAGATCGCCGCCAGCGATGACTGGCAACTGCTCATCGAACAGCGAGCAAGCAAAGATCTGCTGAGCCTCAAGTGGGTACCCTGCACGCGAACGGCTGACATCAGCCAGGCAAGCTCAACCCTGCACCGTGCGCTGATCGACCAATACCCGTTGATCGAGAAGCTGCAGTTCGATCAATTGCTGGAGCTGAACGTGATCGCCTGTGCGAACGATGAACTGACCTGTCATCCACGCTCCGGCAAACATCAGCGGGTCGTGGATCGACGGGTTTATGACCATCCGCAGCAGGGACAAGCGTGATGGACACGACAATCATCCGCCGCTATCGCGTCGCCGATGCGCCGGCAGTCAGCCGCCTGTTCGAAGAAATCTACGGCGTTCATTATCCTCAACCCCACGTGTATCTGCCCTGGATGATCAGCCAGAACCACAGTGACGGTCGCTGGCACTCGCTGGTAGCGGTGGTAAACGAGCATATCTGCGGGCACGCCACGTTGTTTCGCCAATCTGGCCGAAGCGCACTGGCGGAGCTGGCACTGACCGTAGTGCACCCGGACACTCGCGGGCAAAACATCGCCACCCAGTTGGGCCAGCAGTTGCTGATTCATGCACAGGCGCTGGATTGCCGAGGCGTGACGATCAAACAGGTCACGCACCACCCGTATACGCAGCGCATGGCCGCCGGCCTGGGGTTTCACAGCTGTGGTCTGTTGCCCGATTACGCGCCTTCGCCGTTCGGTGGAACAGGGCGGGAGACGATTGTGGTGGGTCACTGCAGCATCGACGGTTATCGGCGCCCGCTGCCGGCACTCGCCTGGCCGCAGGATTGCCGCGAGCTGATGTCGCGTCTGGAGGCGGTGTTTGGTACCACCGACCATACCGTGCCATGGAAAGGCCCGAAGATCCGCTTCGATCACGTATCCGGGCGCTACGACCTGCTGCTCAAGGCCCTCGATGACAACCTGCTCGAGCAATTGGGACAACTGCCGGCGCACTGGCTGATTTCGATCAGACTCAGACTCGCCCAAGGGTTTTCCAGCGCGCTGCGCAAACTGGCCGATGCCGGTTTCGCTTTCACCGGGATTGTCCCCGATGACCACAGCGACGGCTGGCTTGCCCTGTTTCATCGTGGCTACCAGGCCTCCACGCTGAGTCTGCACTGTCCACACATGCAGCACCTGCAGGATCAGGCGCAGCAGGCCGGCGAAAGGTATCAGGACTAAAAACGAAAACGGCCCACCCAATCAATGGGTGGGCCGTGGGTGACCGGCTCAGGCCTTGGACTTGACGCCTTGATCCACCGGTTTCGCCGCGTTGCCTTCACCGTAGGTTTTCAGGTTCTGCAGCACATAGATCGCCTTTTTGTATTCAGGGATCAGGTTCTTGCCGTAGGCATTGCCATTGAGGCCATTGTTCTGAATGGCGTCGAGCTGGGTGGCGAAATACTCCAGCGCATTGAATTTTGCATCAGGGTCTTTGGTCACGCCGAAACGGTCGAACTTGTCGCCGGCATTGAGCAATGTAAAGGAGGTGATGTCGGAAATCAGCCCGCGTTCACGCAGAAAAACACTCAGATTGCTCAGTTGCTTGACCGAGACATTCGCCGGATCGAACCCCTTGATATTTTTGCGCAGGCCCTGCTTGTCCATTTCGGCAGTGTTCAGCGCGGTCGGATTGGTGCCGACCTTGGCGAGCATCTGCTGCACCTTGAGGCTTTGCTTGACCTCCTTCTTCGCGCCTGTATTGCGAACCAGCACCCCTGCCTTGCTCTCCCAGCCGCCGACAATGCCGATCGTCATGAGAAGACTCCCTGTGAAATAACCATGAAATGTCCTTGCTGGACTACTTGAATGCCGGGAAGTATCTACCGGCGAACTGGTGGCACCAACCCTTTTAGTGCGGTCGCTTACAATTTTTGTACATTCTCGATACAAATTGCCAGAAGCTCACTGTGTCGCGGCTTCATGGCAGTTTGACGATTGCTTGCGATGCTTTTTTTTTGCTCGCTGACGAGAGGGTCAAGCCATTTGTATCGGAGTCGACACGCACCTTCCGTCAGCCTGACACTTTCTTGCACCAAAGTACTTAAAGCTTCCCCGTTCGCCGACGATACGCTGGTGTGACCCCGCCGTTTTTCCCTCGACCCCACAATAAGAATCGCAGCTCAAGGACCGGTATCCATGCCCGCATTCCGCACCATTCAGGCTCGCTACACGTTATTTCTGGTTCTGTTCATCCTGCTGCTGTCGGTGCTGACCGTGGTCGGTATCAGCCAATTGGTTGCCCCCAAGCTGCGGCATACCGAAGAACAGGTGGTGCTCAACCGGATTGCCGAAGTCGCCGAACAGATTCAGGGCGAACTGAACAAAGTCCAGGCTCAGCAGCGCAGCATCACCCAGACCATTCCGCTGCTCGACAGCGCGGCCATCGACACAGTGTTGCCGGGCCTGGTGGATCAATACGGCGAGCTGAAAGTCTTCGGTGGCGGGATCTGGCCACTGCCGGGTCAGCGTGAGGCCGGGCGCAACAAGTTCAGCACGTTCTGGCACCGCGACGCCTCGGGCAAACTGGCGGTGAATACCTTCTGGAACAGCGACGCGGCGCCCAACTATTACGACCAGAGCTGGTACAAGGGCGGCATGCAGACCCCGCGCGGCCAGTGCGCCTGGGCCGCTGCCTATAAAGATGACGCGAGTGCCGAGCCGCGCACCAACTGCGCCATGGCGATCCAGAAAAACGGTGCAGCGTGGGGCGTGTCGACCATCGACGTGACGCTGGGCTTCTTCAACGATCTGGTGGCGCGCAAGGAAAAAGACCTCAACGCCGAAATGCTGATCGTCGAGGCCGACGGCAAGATCATCAGCAACAGCTCGCGCATCAGCGGCCCGATCGTACTGAAGAACATCAGCGAACTGGCCGCCGGTTCGACCTTCGCCAGTCAGGTCAAGGCCGGCCTGCAGAACCGCGATCAGGCGCAACGCGTCGAGTTCGACAACAACGGCGAAGCCAGCACCTTCTTCATGCGCCCGATCGAAGGCACGCCGTGGTTCCTCGCCACCGCCCTGCCAACGAAAATGCTCACCGCCCAGCGTGACGACGTGCTCAGCAGCCTGAGCCTGTTGCAGATTCCGCTGGTGATCCTGCTGGTGTTGTTGCAGGTGTATGCGATCCGCCAACTGGTGTCGCGGATGAAAGCGCTGAAGGCCAACATCGACTTGCTGTCCAGCGGCGATGCCGACCTGACCCGGCGCATCACCATCCGTGCCGAAGACGAACTGGGCGCCATCGGCCACTCGGTCAACACCTTTATTGCCTACCTGCAGAACATGATCGGTGAAGTCACCCAGGCCACCGGCGCCATGGCTTCGAGCCTGGACGACCTGCAGCGTACGTCGGCCAACACCAGCCAGATTCTGCTGCGCCATGCATCGGAAACCGATCAGACCGTTACCGCCATCACCGAAATGAGCTCGACGGCCGAAAGCGTCGCGCAGAATGCCGCTGAAACCGCTGCGTTCACCCAGCGCGCCAACGAAAACGCCGATCGCTCACGGGTGGTGGTCGGTGAAGCGACCAACAGCGTGGTGGCCTTGATCGACGAAGTGGCCAGCGCCACCCAGAAAGTCGAGAGCATGCAGCAGGACGCGCAGCGCATCACCGAGATTCTCGGGGTGATCGGCGCAATCGCCGGACAGACCAACCTGCTGGCGCTCAACGCCGCCATCGAAGCCGCCCGGGCCGGTGAACAGGGTCGCGGCTTTGCCGTGGTCGCCGACGAAGTCCGCGCCCTCGCCGCTCGCACCCAGGCCAGCACCTCGGAAATCAACGAGATGTTGACCCGCCTGACCCAAGGCGTGAGTTCCTCGGTCAGCGCCATGGAAAACACTCAGGCCAGTTGCCAGTCCGCCGCTGACGCCACGGCGCGGGTCAACTCGGGTCTGGATGAAATGGCCGGTTCGGTCAGCCACATCAACAGCCTCAGCACCCAGATCGCTACCGCTGCCGAACAGCAGAGTGCGGTCACCGAAGAGATCAACCGCAGCATGGTGCAGATCCGGCACATGGTCGAAGAACTGGTGCACAGCGGCCAGGCCAGCGAACTCAACACCCGCCAGTTGCTGGAAGCCAACAACCGGGTGAGCGCGATCATGGGGCGGTTCAAGGTTCGTTGAGCCTGACAGATTTGTAATCTCCCGTTCAGCAGGCTGTCAGGCTTGATCCAGGATCATCCTGCCAGCCTGCCTTGTATCAACTTGAAACACTCCGTTGATGCCCGGCAGGATAATCCGGTCAAAATACTTTCCTTTTTGACCGTCATCCTTGTCGAGAGCCCACCATGCGAACCTCCCTGCGACTGGCCGCCCTCAGCGCCCTGCTCCTGTCCTCCCTGGCCCAGGCCGCCGAGCTGATCCCGATCGAAGTGCACCGCGACGCCAATTGCGGCTGCTGCAAGAAATGGATCAGCCACCTCGAAGCCAATGGCTTCAAAGTCGAAGACCATGTCGAAAGCGACATGAGCAGCTTCAAGCAGCAACACGGCGTGCCACCGCGCCTGGGCTCGTGCCATACCGCGCTGATCAACGGCAAGTTCGTTGAAGGCCATGTGCCGGCGGAACAAGTGCTGGCCCTGAGCAAGCGTGACGATCTGCTGGGTATCGCCGCGCCGGGCATGCCCATGGGGTCACCGGGCATGGAAATGGACGGCATGAGCGATGCCTATCAAGTGATCGGCCTGAAAAAGGACGGCACGGATGTGGTGGTGGCGGACTACCCGGCGCATTGATGGCTGCCGGTTACGTCGGGCTGTTCGCGGCGGCGTTCGGCGCTGCGACGCTGTTGCCGCTGCAATCCGAAGCGCTGCTGGTCGGGCTGATCGCCAGCGACCGTTACTGGCTCTGGGGCCTGCTGGGCGTGGCGACGCTGGGCAATGTCCTCGGTTCGCTGGTCAACTGGTGGCTGGGGCGCGGCCTCGAACGCTTTCAGGATCGACGCTGGTTTCCCGTCAGCCCGAACCACATGGCCACTGCGCGCAAACACTACGAGCGCTATGGTCACTGGTCGCTGCTACTGAGTTGGCTGCCGGTGATCGGTGATCCGCTGACCCTGATCGCCGGCGTCATGCGCGAGCCGCTCGGGCGCTTTCTGCTGATCGTCACGCTGGCCAAAGCTGCGCGTTACGCCGTGGTGGCGATGCTGACCCTGGGCTGGCTCGGTTGAACATTCCGGCCATGGCGTTGCCTGTGGTTAACGTCGCCCTAATCCGGGCGTTCCAGCATCGGCCGATTTCCATGGAGTTTGCCCTTATGTCCGTCACGCTATCCCGCTGGCTGCCCGGCCTGGTCCTGACTGCTGCGCTGCCGCTGTTCGCCCACGCTGCCGCGCCCACTGAAACTGCACCCGCCGATGGCCAGACCTATGGCCCGGAGCTGCAAGGTTTCCAATACCCCTACACGCTCAAACACTTTGCCTTTCAGTCCCAAGGTAAATCCCTGCAAATGGGCTACATGGACGTCGCCGCTCACGGCAAGGCCAACGGGCGCACCGTGGTGCTGATGCACGGCAAGAACTTTTGCGCCGCCACCTGGGACAGTTCGATCAAGGCCTTGAGCGAGGCCGGTTACCGGGTCGTCGCGCCGGATCAGATCGGCTTCTGCACCTCCAGCAAACCCGACCACTACCAGTACAGCTTCCAGCAACTGGCGACCAACACCCAACAGTTGCTCAAGGCCTTGGGCATCCAGAAAGCCACCCTGCTCGGCCATTCCACCGGCGGCATGCTCGCCACTCGCTACGCGCTGCTGTTCCCGGATCAGGTCGAACAACTGGCGCTGGTCAATCCGATCGGCCTGGAAGACTGGAAAGCCCTCGGCGTGCCGTACCGCACCGTGGATCAGTGGTATCAGCGCGAACTCAAAGTCACCGCCCAAGGCATTCGCGACTACGAGCGCAACACCTATTATGACGGCCGCTGGAAACCCGAATTCGACCGCTGGGTCGACATGCTCGCCGGCCTGAGCAATGGCCCGGGCAAAACCCAGGTGGCGTGGAACTCGGCGCTGATCTACGACATGATCTTCACCCAACCGGTGTACTACGAGTTCAAGGACCTGAAGATGCCGACCCTGCTGTTGATCGGCACGTCCGACACCACGGCCATCGGCAAGGACCTCGCGTCCCCCGAGGTCAAGGCGAAAATCGGCCACTATGAGGTGCTCGGCAAGCAGGTCGCCAAGCTGATTCCACAATCGACACTGGTGGAATTCCCCGGCCTCGGCCACGCGCCGCAGATGGAAGAACCGGCGAAGTTTCACCAGGCCTTGCTCGGCTGGCTGAACAACACCAATCCCGTTCGTTGATGAGGTAAGGCTGATGGCGGTGCAGATTGCAGTGATCGATGACTGGCAGGACGTGGCACGGGACGTGGTCGACTGGTCGGTGCTCGACAGCATTGGCGAAGTGACGTTTGTGCATGACTACCCGGCAGACAACGCCACACTGGCCGAGCGACTGGGCCAGTACCAGGTGATCTGCGTGATGCGCGAGCGCACGCGTTTCGATCAGGACCTGCTGCAGCGTCTACCGAACCTCAAGCTGCTGGTCACCGGCGGCATGCGCAACGCGGCGCTGGACATGCAGGCCGCCGCTGGCCTCGGGATCAAGGTCTGCGGCACCGACAGCTACAAACATGCGGCGCCAGAGCTGACCTGGGCGCTGATCATGGCCGCCACGCGCAATCTGCTGAACGAAGCCAACTCCCTGCGCGCCGGTGGCTGGCAGCAAGGGCTGGGCGGTGATTTGCACGGCAAGACCCTGGGCATTCTCGGTCTGGGCAGCATCGGCCAGAAGGTCGCGCAATTCGGTCAGGTATTTGGCATGCGCGTGATTGCCTGGAGCGAAAACCTCACCGCTGAACGCGCTGAAGCAGCCGGGGTGACCTGGGTCAGCAAGCAGGAATTGTTCGAACAGGCCGACGTGCTATCGGTGCATCTGGTGCTCAGCGAGCGCAGCCGCAGGCTGGTCGATGCGCAGGCGCTGGACTGGATGAAAAACACCGCGCTGCTGATCAACACCGCGCGCGGGCCGATCGTCGATGAGGCGGCGCTGATCAAGGCGTTGCAGAAACAGAAGATCGCCGGCGCGGCGCTGGATGTGTTCGATCAGGAGCCGCTGCCTGAACTGCACCCGTTTCGCACATTGGACAATGTGCTGGCCACGCCACATGTGGGGTATGTCAGCCGGCAGAACTATGCGCAGTTCTTTGCGCAGATGATCGAGGATATTCAGGGGTGGGCCGCCGGGAGCCCGCTGCGCCTGTTGAATTGATCGCAACATTTCGATTGCGGTGAATTGACTGACGCCTTCGCGAGCAAGCCCGCTCCCACATTGGAAATGCGTCGTACACAAATCAACTGTGGGAGCGGGCTTGCTCGCGAAGGGGCCTTAATAGACAACACATCAACAAACTGCCCGCACCACAACAGTGCGCCCTCCCTTTGCACTAGCACGAAATCGTGACCGATCAGTCACCGTTTTAGCCCTCTCCCTCAAAAAAACCTGCCCTTCGTCGGTGCGTTCCTGCTTGAACACCACGGATTTCGCTGCCTGCAAACCGATTGTCGAACAATTTACCCGTTTGCTCTCGCCCGCTCTAGGATCTGGCCTAGACTGACTTTCGCGGATTAAAACCGGCCAGTCACAAACCCGAAAAATTGTCGAAACTTTTGCAGATGGCGGCGGGTCATCTGAAAGGCAGGGTCAACGCGACTGGTGCAATCCTTGCAACGGCCCCTTCACCCATTCTGCTTGCACGTGTTGGGTAGCGTTTGCTCACCGATGCGTGGCGCGTTTGCGCCCGGCCACAGGATTTGGCCACAGCTTGTTCGATACAAGAATCAGATCAACGACACGGGAGATTCATATGATCAGTGCGGCATTGGATATTCAGGGAGAGCGTGCTCAGCAGGCGGTTGGTGAATCGAGCACGGTGAGTCTTCCCGGCAGCCGGTCGATCAACGTCCCGGGCACCAAAACGCTGACGCCGGTCGCCAGCCAGAATCCCAACAAAAAGAAAGTGTTGTTCGTCACCTCGGAAATCGCCGATCTGGTGAAGACCGGTGGTCTGGGGGACGTCTCCGCCGCCCTGCCCCGCGCCATGGCGCACCTGCACGATGTGCGCGTGTTGATCCCCGGTTACCCGCAGGTGATGCACAGCGAGAACCCGATCCACATCATCGGCGAACTCGGCGGGCATGCCGCATTGCCTCCGTGCAAGATCGGCCGTATGGACATGCCGGACGGGCTGGTGATCTACGTGCTGATCTGCCCCGAGTTGTATGAGCGTGAAGGCTCGCCGTACGGTGCCAACAACGGTCGCGACTGGCCGGACAACCATATTCGTTTCGCCCGCCTGGGCCTGGCCGCTGCCGACATCGCCGCCAACCTCGCACAAATTCACTGGTGCCCGGATCTGGTGCACGCCCATGACTGGCCCGCTGGCCTGGCCCCTGCCTATATGCACTGGCGCGGGCAGCGCACGCCGACCCTGTTCACCATTCACAACCTCGCCTATCAAGGCGTGACCAGCCTCGGCTCGTGCCCGGAGCTAGGTATTCCGACCCACGCCCTGCAACAGGAAGGCATGGAGTTCTACGGCAAGATGTCGTTCCTCAAGGCCGGCATGGCCTATTCGAGCCACATCACCACGGTCAGCGCCACCTACGCGCAGGAAATCACCACCCCGGATTTCGGCTGCGGTCTCGACGGTTTTCTCGCCGCCAAGACCCAGCAAGGCTTGCTCAGCGGCATCCCCAACGGCATCGATGAGAGCTGGGACGCCGCGACTGATCCACACCTGTTCGCGCCGTTCGCCATCGGCGACTGGGAAGGCAAAGCGGTGAACGCCGCCCACGTGCGTGAACTGTTTGGCTTGAACGATTCCAGCGGCCCGCTGTTTGCCGTGGTCTCGCGTCTGGTTTATCAGAAAGGTCTGGACCTGACTGAAGCCGTCTCCGAATACATCGTGCAGAACGGTGGCCAGATCGCAATCATCGGCCGTGGCGAGCCGGAAGAAGAACAGGCCATGCGTGAACTGGCGCTGCGCTTTCCCGGGCAGATCGGCGTGCGCATCGGCTTCAATGAAACCGACGCCCGGCGCATGTTCGCCGGCAGCGATTTCCTGTTGATGCCGTCGCGCTATGAACCCTGCGGCCTGAGCCAGATGTACGCCCAGCGCTTCGGCTCGTTGCCGGTGGCGCGCAATACCGGCGGCCTGGCCGACACCATCGAGAACGGCGTCACCGGTTTCCTCTTCGACGAATCCACTGTCGAGAGCTACCGCGAAGCCCTGAGCCGCGCGTTCAAGGTCTTTGCCTTTCCCGAACTGCTCAATGCCATGCGTTGCCGAGCGATGGCCGCGCCGTTCAACTGGTGCAAAGCGGTCGAACCCTACGCCGAACTCTACGAACAACTGGTCGCCAAGGCGCTGGGTAAAGCCGGCCACAAATAACTCAGGGAGCTTTTCACAATGCCGTTACGGACCCAAGAAAACTGGCCCCACGGCGCGATCATGCAGGACGCCGAACACACTCAGTTTGCGCTGTGGGCACCGGATGCGTTTTACGTCAGTGTCGAACTTGAAGACGGCCAGTCCTTGCCGATGTTACCGCAGGCAGACGGCTGGTTCGTGATCAAGACCCGGTGCCCGGCGGGCACCCGCTACCGCTTCAATATCGATGGTGAACTGGAGGTGCCGGACCCGGCCTCCCGCGCCCAGGACGGCGACCTTGACCGCCACAGTGTGGTGGTCGATCCGCTGGCCTATGACTGGCGCCACACCACCTGGCACGGCCGGCCGTGGAGCGAAGCGGTGATCTACGAGCTGCATGTCGGCGCATTCGGCGGCTTTGCCGAAGTCGAGCAGCATCTGGCGCGTCTGGTCGAGCTGGGCATCACTGCCATCGAACTGATGCCCCTGGCGCAGTTTCCCGGCACACGCAACTGGGGTTATGACGGCGTGCTGCCTTTCGCACCGCAAGCCTCCTATGGCACTCCGGAACAACTCAAACACCTGATCGACAGCGCCCACGGCCATGGGCTGGCGGTGATTCTCGACGTGGTCTACAACCACTTCGGCCCCGACGGCAATTACCTCGGGCGCTACGCCAAAGGCTTTTTCCGCGAAGACAAGCACACGCCCTGGGGCGCGGCGATCGATTTCCGCCGCCGTGAAGTGCGGGACTTCTTCATTGAAAACGCGCTGATGTGGGTGCTCGAATACCGTTTCGACGGACTGCGCCTGGACGCGGTGCACGCGATCGAAAGCCCGGATTTCCTGCCCGAACTGGCGCAGCGTATTCGTCAGCAGATCGATCCGAGCCGCCACGTCTGGCTGACCGTGGAAAACGAGCTCAACCAGTCGAGCCTGCTTGAAGAGGATTACGACGCGCAGTGGAACGACGACGGCCACAACGCCCTGCACGTGCTGCTGACCGGCGAAACCGACGCCTACTACGCTGACTATGCGCTGCAACCCACCGAACAACTGGTGCGCTGCCTAAGCCAGGGCTTCGTGTTTCAGGGCCACATCACCCGCCACGGCGAACCGCGCGGCGAGCCCAGCGAACACCTGCCCTCCACCGCTTTCATCCTGTTCCTGCAGAACCACGACCAGATCGGCAACCGAGCCTTCGGCGAACGCTTGCATCAACTGGCCGATCCACGCGCCGTGCAGGCCGCCACCGTGCTGTTGCTGCTGTCACCGATGATTCCGCTGATGTTCATGGGCGACGAATTCGCCGCCGAGCAACCGTTCCTGTTCTTCACCAGCCACCACGGTGAACTGGCGGATCTGGTGCGCGAAGGTCGGCGCAATGAATTCGCCGGGTTCAGCGCCTTCGCTGATCCGCACAAACGCGAAAAAATTCCCGATCCGAATGCCGAGCAGACCTTCCACGCCTCGCAGCCTCGCCTGGTCGGCAGCGGCAGCGCAAAACAGCAGGAAACCCTCGCGCTGTACCGGCAACTGCTGCAATTGCGCCACCGCTACATCATTCCCAATCTGTCCGGGACCCAGGCGCTTGGGGCGCACATGCTCGGCTTCGGTGCGGTCAGTGCACGCTGGCGCCTGGGCGATGGCAGTGAGCTGCGAATTGACCTGAACCTCAGCGATACGCCAGTGGTCAACCCTGCACAGACCGACGCCGTGTGGCTGTTTCAACAGCCGCCCGCCGTTGCCCTGTCGGAACCGGGCGTACTGCCCGCGTATTGCGCGCTTGTCAGCCTCACGGCCGCAACCCCCTTGCAACCTCTGGATGGAGAGCGCCTATGAGCGATGCGCAACTGGAAATACTCGCAAGCCGCGCCGGCCTCGCCGTCGACTGGATCGACGCCAACGGCCGCCCGCAGAAAGTCGCCCCGGCGGTGCTGCGCAATGTTCTCACCGGCCTGGGTCATCCGGCCAATACCGCACAGGAAATCGACGCCAGTCTGCTGCAACTGCAGCAAGTGCAGCAGGATCGCCACCTGCCGCCACTGTTGACCGCAGATGTCGGGGTCAGCGTTGACCTGGCCCGCTATTTCGAGCCTGAAACCCCTTGCGAAATCCACCTCGAAGACGGCTCACGGCTTAACCTCAAACTCGACGCCGAAGCGAAACTGCCCGGTATGATCCCGGTCGGTTATCAGCAGGTGCACATCGCCGATCAATATTTCACCCTGGCCGTGGCCCCCGAGCGCTGCTTCAGCGTCGGAGATGCGGTAGACAACCCGATCCCTCGCGTCTGGGGGTTGAGCGCGCAGTTGTACAGTCTGCGCCGCCCCGGCGATTGCGGCTTTGGCGACACCCAGGCGCTGGAAGAACTGGCGCGGGTGGCTGGCGAGCGTGGCGCCGATGCGCTGGCAATCAGTCCGCTGCATGCGATGTTCAGCGCCGACACCGGACGCTACAGCCCCTATTCGCCGTCCAGCCGCCTGTTTCTCAACGCCTTGTATGCCGCACCGGGCGCCATCCTTGGCGAACGCGCCCTGCGTGATGCGATCGACGCCAGCGGTCTGGCCGAGCAATTCCGGCAACTGGAAGACTTGAAGCTGATCCACTGGCCGGCGGCCGCCGACGCCAAACAGAAATTGCTGCAAGCCTTGTACGACGGCTTCGTCGCGGGCGAGCACCCGTTGCATCCGGACTTCGCCAGTTTTCGCCATGCCGGTGGCGAAGCCCTGGAAAACCACTGCCGTTTCGAAGCCATTCAGGAAATGCGCGCCGCCCGTGGCGAAAGCCTCGACTGGCGCGAATGGCCGGCAAACTGGCATGACCCGCGCGGCGCCGCCCTCGAAGCCTTTGCCGAGGAATACGCCGAACGCATCAATTACTTCGCCTTTTGCCAGTGGCTGATCCACCGCTGCCTGGAGCGCGCGCAAACGGCTGCGCGCAGTGCCGGCATGGGCATCGGCCTGATCGCCGATCTCGCGGTCGGTGCCGACGGCGCCGGCAGTCAGGCCTGGAGCTTTCAGGACGAACTGCTCGCCTCGCTCACCGTTGGCGCGCCGCCAGACATTCTCAATCGCTCCGGTCAGGGCTGGGGGATTTCCGCGTTTTCCCCGGAAGGCCTGATCCGCAACGGCTTCCGTGCGTTCATCGACATGCTGCGCGCCAACTTCGCCCACGCTGGCGGGCTGCGCATCGACCATGTCATGGGCCTGCAACGCCTGTGGGTGATCCCCAACGGCGCGGCCCCGGCCGATGGCGCTTATCTGTATTACCCGTTTGACGATCTGCTGCGCCTGCTGACCCTTGAGTCCCATCGACATCAGGCGATCGTCCTCGGCGAAGACCTCGGCACCGTGCCCGACGGTCTGCGGGAAAAACTGAGTGCGCGGGCGATTCTTGGCATGCGCGTGCTGCTGTTCGAACAGGACAACACGTATTTCAAACCGATCCTCGACTGGCCGGACAACGCGCTGGCGACCACCAGCACCCACGATCTGCCGACGCTCAACGGTTGGTGGCATGGCCGCGATATCGACTGGAATGCGCGTCTGGAATTTGTCGACGCCAACGGTGAAATCGAATGGCGCCGCCATCGCCAGCGCGAGCGCGAAGGCTTGCGCGGGGCCTTGAGCCAAGACCCGCAAAATTTTCGCGAAGAGTCCCACGAAGCCGATCAAGTGGTCGACGCCAGTGTGCGGTTCCTCGGCCACACCCGTGCACCACTGGTGCTGCTGCCGCTGGAAGATGCGCTGGGCATCGACGAGCAGGCCAACCTGCCGGGCACCATCGACAGCCACCCGAACTGGTCGCGACGCCTGCCCGGCAACAGCGAAGCGTTGCTCGATGGCGCCGATGCCGCGCGCCGCCTCGAACTGCTGGCCTGCGCCCGCCTGCAAGCTGCCGAGCGTGACCAATGAACCAGACCCTCATCCAACCCCTGCGCGCCACCCTGCGCCTGCAATTTCACAAGGGTTTCACTCTGGAACAGGCGGTGCCGCTGGTGCCGTACTTTGCCCGCCTCGGCATCAGCCACATCTATGCCTCACCGCTGCTCGCGGCCCGCGCCGGTTCGATGCACGGCTACGACGTGGTCGACCCGACCCAGGTCAATCCGGAACTCGGCGGCGAACCGGCGCTGCGTCGTCTGGTCAGCACCCTGCGCGAACACGGCATGGGCCTGATCCTCGACATCGTCTCCAACCACATGGCGGTCGGCGGCGGTGACAACCCGTGGTGGCTCGATCTGCTGGAGTGGGGCCGACTGAGCCCTTACGGCGAGTTCTTCGACATTCAGTGGCACTCGCCGGACCCGTTGATGGAAGGCCAGTTGCTGTTGCCGTTTCTCGGCAGCGACTACGGCGTCGCGCTGCAGGAAGGCACGCTGAAACTGCGCTTCGATGCGCAGCAAGGTCGCTTCCACGTCGAGCATTACGAGCACCACTTCCCGATCTGCCCGAATGACTACGGCGAGTTGCTTAAACCGGTCGAAGCGCTGAAATCCCTGGCCGATCGTTTCAGCACCCTGAGCTACCAGACCGACGCCCATGCGCTGGCAATGCCGCTCAAGGCTGAATTGAAGGAGCTGGCAAGCGATCCGCAAATTCTCGCCGCGATCGAGGAAAGTCTCGCGCATTACGACTCCACGACTGCAGAAGGCTTCGACAAGCTGCACCAGTTGCTCGAACGCCAGAGCTACCGTCTCGCCAGTTGGCGCACCGCCGCGGACGACATCAACTGGCGGCGCTTTTTCGACATCAACGAACTCGGCGGTCTGCGCGTCGAGCGTCCGGCCGTGTTCGAAGCCACTCACGGCAAGATCTTTCAGTTGATCGCAGAAGGCCTGGTCGACGGTTTGCGCATCGACCACATCGACGGTCTCGCCGACCCCCGTGGCTATTGCCGCAAGCTGCGGCGGCGCCTCGACTTGCTTGCGCCGGATCGGCACTTGCCGATCTACGTCGAGAAGATTCTCGGTGCCGGCGAAACCCTGCGCACCGATTGGGCGGTGGATGGCAGCACCGGTTACGAGTTCATGAATCAGCTGTCGTTGCTGCAACACGACCCCGATGGCGAACATGTCCTCGGCGACCTGTGGCAGCGCCGTACCGAGCGCCCGGCTGCGTTCATCGAAGAAGCGCAACTGGCGCGCCAGCAGATCCTCAACGGCTCGCTGGCCAGCGATTTTGAAAGCGTCGCCCAGGCGCTGCTGCAAGTGGCGCGCGACGACCTGATGACCCGCGACCTGACCCTCGGCGCAATTCGCCGGGTGTTGCAGGCGCTGATCGTGCATTTCCCGGTGTATCGCACTTACATCAATGCGCTGGGTCGCGCGGCGCAGGATGAACAGTTCTTCGAGCAGGCCATGGACGGCGCGCGGCAGACGCTGGGCGAAGGCGACTGGCCGGTGCTTGACTGTGTGGCGGCCTGGCTCGGTGGCACGCCCTGGCGGCAAAAGCCGCGCGGGCGCTCGCGCAAGATCCTCAAGCACGCTTGCGTACGCTTCCAGCAACTGACGTCGCCGGCAGCGGCCAAAGCCGTGGAAGACACCGCGTTGTATCGCTCGGCGGTGCTGCTGTCGCGCAACGACGTCGGCTACAACACCGAGCAGTTCAGCGCACCGGTCAGTGATTTCCACGCGGTCAATCAGCAACGGCTGGCGGCGTTCCCCGACAACTTGTTGGCCACCGCTACTCACGACCACAAACGTGGCGAAGACACCCGCGCACGACTGGCGGTGCTCAGTGAACGCAGCCACTGGTACGCCGAACAGGTGGAGTTGTGGCGCGCCCTCGCCCGGCCGTTGCGCGACGATGATCAAGTGCCGTCGTCCGGTGATGAACTGATCCTGTATCAGGCGCTGCTCGGCAGTTGGCCGCTGCAACTGAGCGATGACGATCAGTCAGGTTTCAGCGACTACGCCGAACGCATCTGGCAGTGGCAACAGAAAGCCCTGCGCGAAGCCAAGTTGCAAAGCAGTTGGAGCGCGCCGAATGAAACCTACGAAAACGCTGCGCAGACGTTCACCCAACGCCTGCTCACCGGTGATGAAGGTGAGCTGCTGCGTGCCGCACTGAGCAAGACCGTCAACAGCATGGCGGCAGCCGGCGCCCTTAACAGTCTGGCGCAAACCTTGCTGCGCATGACCGTGCCGGGGGTGCCGGATCTGTATCAGGGCAACGAGTTCTGGGACTTCAGCCTGGTCGATCCGGACAACCGCCGGCCGGTGGATTACGCCGCGCGCGCGCAGGCTCTGGACGGACACGCGCCGCTCCCGGAGCTGCTGGCGAACTGGCGTGACGGGCGCATCAAGCAAGCGTTGATCGCCGAGGTGTTGAACCTGCGCGCCGAACACGCCGAGCTGTTTCGCCGGGGCACGTATCAGGCCTTGGAGGTGCTGGGCGAGCAGGCGCACAACGTGCTCGCATTCGCCCGTGAGCACGAGGGCCGCTACGCCATCGTGATCGTGCCGATCCGCTGCGCGACGTTGCTGGAAAACAGTGCCGTGCCACAGGTGGATGCGCTGCGCTGGGGCGATACACGGGTGGTTTTACCGTTCGCCGCCTCTGACACAAACCTGAAGGGACTTTTTCACAGCAGCGCAGTCACAAAAAACAGGGAGCTGAACGTCAGCGCCGCGCTGGGGGATTTCCCGGTCAATCTGTTTATCCAACTCTTTACGTAACGACGAGTTCAGTTCAGGAGCATTGCGATGAGTACCGACGATAAACGCATCCGCGAGTTTGCCTATCAGATCTGGGAATCGGAGGGCAAACCTGAAGGTCATGAAGCGCGTCATTGGGAAATGGCGCGCAAACTGGCCGAAGCCGAGGCCCTCGCGCCGAAGAAGTCGCCAAAGGCTGCGGGCAGTAAAACCGCCGGCAAGACTGCGACCGGCAAAGCGAGCGAAGGCAAGACCCCGGCGGCCAAGCCCAAGGCGCCTGCGGACGCCAAAGCCAAGCCTTCCAGCGCCGCCAAAGTGATTCCACCGGGCGAAAAAGCCGCCGAGAAAAAGCCGCGCGCCCCCCGCAAGCCCCCGGCCAACTGACACACCCGGATTATTGAACTGAATGACCGTGTGGCGGGTTCGCTCGCCACCGAGGACTCACTCGTCCTCAAGAAACATACAACCTTCCTGTAGGAGTGAGCCTGCTCGCGATAGCGATGTATCAGGCGAAATCGCGATTGAATGTCAGACCGCTATCGCGAGCAGGCTCACTCCTACAAGGTTTTGTATCAGCCGAGAATATCCCCGATTTGCAGGAGCAATCATGACCCGTCCAAAGAATGCCGAGCCCGCAGCGCACGCTGAACCTTCGAGAATCCGTGAAGGCCTGCCCTTCCCGCTCGGTGCGACCTGGGATGGTCTGGGGGTTAACTTTGCACTGTTTTCCGCCAATGCCACAAAGGTTGAACTGTGCATCTTCGACGATGCCGGCGAAGTCGAACTCGAGCGCATCGAACTGCCGGAATACACCGATGAGATCTATCACGGCTATCTGCCCGATGCCCATCCCGGGCTGATCTACGGCTACCGCGTGTATGGCCCGTATGACCCGGCGAACGGCCATCGCTTCAACCACAACAAACTGTTGATCGACCCGTACGCCAAACAACTGGTCGGCGAGTTGAAATGGTCCGAGGCGCTATTCGGCTACACCATCGGCCACCCCGACGCCGACCTCAGTTTCGATGAACGCGACAGCGCGCCGTTCGTGCCCAAGTGCAAGGTCATCGACCCGGCGCACACCTGGGGCAACGACCATCGGGTCAGCGTGCCGTGGGACAAAACCATCATCTATGAAACCCACGTACGCGGCATCAGCATGCGTCACCCTTCGGTGCCGGAGAACGTGCGCGGTACCTTTGCCGGGTTGATGGTGGATGACGTGCTCGAACATATCCGCAAACTCGGCGTTTCGAGTGTGGAATTGCTGCCGATCCATGCTTTCGTCAACGACCAGCACCTGCTGCAAAAGGGCATGACCAACTACTGGGGCTACAACAGCATCGCCTTCTTCGCCCCGGATCCGCGTTATCTGGCCAGCGGCAAGATCGCCGAGTTCAAGGAGATGGTCGCGCACCTGCACGAGGCCAATCTGGAAGTGATTCTCGACGTGGTCTACAACCACACCGCCGAGGGCAACGAACAAGGTCCGACCCTGTCGATGCGCGGCATCGACAACGCCTCCTACTACCGCCTGATGCCCGACGACAAGCGCTATTACATCAACGATTCCGGCACCGGCAACACCCTCGACCTCAGTCACCCGTGCGTGCTGCAGATGGTCACCGACTCGCTGCGCTACTGGGCCAGCGAGATGCATGTCGACGGCTTCCGCTTCGACCTGGCAACGATTCTCGGGCGCTATCACGACGGTTTCGACGAGCGTCACAGCTTCCTCGTCGCCTGCCGTCAGGACCCGGTGCTGCGTCAGGTGAAAATGATCGCCGAGCCGTGGGACTGCGGCCCCGGTGGCTATCAGGTCGGCCACTTCCCGCCGGGCTGGGTCGAGTGGAACGACAAATTCCGCGACACCGTGCGCGCGTTCTGGAAAGGCGACGACGGCCAGGTTGCCGACTTCGCCAGCCGCATGACCGCGTCCGGCGAGATGTTCAATCAGCGTGGACGGCGGCCGTACTCGTCGGTGAACTTCATCACCGCCCACGACGGTTTCACCCTCAACGATCTGGTGTCGTACAACGACAAGCACAACGAAGCCAACGACGAGAACAACCAGGACGGCAGCAACAACAACCTGTCGTGGAACCACGGCGTCGAAGGCCCGACCGATGATCCGGAGATCAATGCGCTGCGCCACCGGCAGATGCGCAACTTCTTCGCCACGCTGCTGCTGTCGCAGGGCACGCCGATGATCGTTGCCGGCGACGAATTCGCCCGCACCCAGGACGGCAACAACAACGCCTATTGTCAGGACAGCGAGATTGGCTGGGTCAACTGGGACCTGAGCGAGGACGGCAAGGCGCTGCTCAAATTCGTCAAACGCCTGATCAAGTTGCGTATGGCTTATCCGATCCTGCGTCGCGGGCGCTTCCTGGTCGGCGAATACAACGAGGACATCGGCGTCAAGGACGTCACCTGGCTGGCGCCGGACGGCACCGAGATGACCACCGAGCACTGGCATGACGCGCACAACCGCTGCCTGGGCATGCTGCTCGACGGTCGCGCGCAGGAAACCGGGATCCGCCGCAAGGGTGCCGATGCGACGCTGCTGCTGGTGGTCAACGCCCACCACGACATCGTCAACTTCAGCCTGCCGGAAGTGCCGGAAGGCAGTTTCTGGACCTGCATGATCGACACCAATCAGCCGTCGATTCGCGGTCAGGAACGCTTCGATTTCGGCCATGAATACTCGGTGACCGGCCGTTCGCTGCTGCTGTTCGAACTGCAACGCGAAGAAGAAGACTGATATGGACCTGCACAGTTATCTGGCGCGCCGCCCGCCCGACTATCGCGACACCGCCGCACTCGGCCATTGCCTGCGGGCGCTGGTCGAGGCCGGTCTGGATCAGTTGCCGTTACCGGGCAGCGGCCGCACGCTGGAGCGTTTTCAGCGTCTGGCTGAAGTCGGCGGACATGATCTGGGCTTGTGCAAACTCTACGAAGGCCACACCGACGCATTGGCGATCATCGAACAGCTCGGTGGTTCGCCCACACCGGGCAGCACTTGGGGCATGTGGGCGGCTGAACCACCGCAGGCTCGGGTGCAGGTGCGACCGGCCGGGCACATGGTGCGCCTCGACGGGCGCAAGGCCTGGTGCTCCGGGGCGGCGGTGCTCAGCCATGCGCTGCTCACCGCGTGGGACGCCGAGGACCGTCAGCAACTGGTCGCAGTGGCACTTGATCAACCGGGCGTGACCATCACCGATCAGGGCTGGCAAGCGGTCGGCATGGGCGCCACCGGCAGCGTTGAAGTGCTTTTCGACGGCGCCGAAGCCCAGGCCATTGGCGAACCCGGCGACTACCTGCATCGTCCGGGTTTCTGGCAAGGCGGGATCGGCATCGCCGCGTGCTGGTACGGCGCGGCGCGGCAGATCGCCGAGGCACTGCGTCAACACTGCGCGCAACGTCAGGAGCCGCACGCCTTTGCCCACCTCGGCGCGGTCGATTCGGCGCTGTACGCAGCGGCCAATGTGCTGCGTTTCAGTGCGTTGCACATCGATACGCATCCCGAAGCCAATGCCAAACTGTTGGCCCGGCGTGCCCGCGCCGTGGTCGAGCAATCGGCTGAGCAAGTGATGCGCGAGACCGGTCGGGCGCTGGGTGCCGGGCCATTCTGCAAGGATCGGCACTTCGCCCGGTTGAGCGCCGATCTGCCGGTGTTCCTGCGCCAGAGCCATGCCGAGCGTGATCTGGCGGCCCTTGGCCAAACGCTGGCTGAACACCCCGAGGAGGCCTGGACGCTATGAATGCCGCTAATAAACCCGATCCGATCATCGGCCACCAAGGCACTTCACTGCTGCAATGGCAACATTCGCGGCACCTGGCGGCGCTGGACAGCGTCGATGTCCTCAGTCTGGTGCCACCGGGCGCGCGGGCGGTGATCGTCGCCCCGCACCCGGACGACGAAGTGCTCGGTTGCGGCGGAATGTTGCAGTTGCTGGCCGCCGCCGGGCGTCAGTTGCAACTGATCTCGGTCACCGATGGCAGCGCCAGTCATCCCGGCTCCGAGTGCTGGTCAGTCGAACGCCTGAGCGTGGTACGGCCGCAGGAATCGGCCGAAGCCCTGCGCCGACTCGGCGTGCCGCTGCACCGGATGAAATGGCTGCGCGGAGGGTTCAGTGATAGTCAGGTCGCCGCGGATGAGCCGTCGCTGGTCGCGTTCATCGAACGCCACCTGCGCCCGGGCGACGTGGTGTTCAGCACCTGGTGCGAGGACGGCCACTGCGATCACGAAGCCGCCGGCCGCGCCAGTATCGAAGCCGCGCGGCGGGTCGGCGCCACTTGCCACGAATTGCCGGTATGGACCTGGCACTGGGCCTCCCCCGAAGACGCTTCGGTGCCGTGGCAGCGCGCACGAAAGATTCTGTTGTCCCCCGAGCAAGTGGCGCGCAAACGCCACGCAGTACACGCATTCGCCAGCCAACTGGAAGGCGACCCGCAAGCCGGCCTGCAACCGGTACTGGCGCCGTACGTGCTGGATCGTCTGCTGCAACCGTTCGAAGTGGTGTTCCTATGAGCGTCGATGATCGTTACTTCGACGGATTGTTCAGCGCCAACGACGATCCTTGGGCCTTCCGCGAGCGCTGGTACGAACAGCGCAAACGCGCTATCACCCTCGCCGCCCTGCCCCGCGCGCATTATCGGGCGATCTTCGAGCCCGGCTGCGCTAATGGCGAACTCAGCGCCGAACTCGCCGAGCGCTGCGACCGCCTGCTGTGTTGCGACACCGCCAGTGCCGCGGTGAATCTGGCGCGTACCCGATTGAGCCTGTTTGACCATGCCGAGGTGCGCCAAAGTCGCCTGCCCGGTGACTGGCCGGAGGAAAAATTCGACCTGATTGTATTTAGCGAAATCGGCTACTACCTCGATGCCCAGGATCTGACAGAAGTGATCCGCCGCATCAGTGAATCCCTGACGGCTGACGGCCAGTTGCTGGCCTGCCACTGGCGCCCGCCCATCGATGGCTGCCCGCTCAACGCGCGGCAGGTACATGACCTGATTCACGAGCAATTACCGCTACCGCGTCTGGCGCTGCATCAGGAAGCCGACTTCATCCTTGAAGTCTGGAGCCGTGAGCCGCGCTCGGTGGCCGCACTGGAGGGCCTGCGATGATCGGCATTCTGATTCCTGCGCATAACGAGCAAGACCTGCTGGAACAGTGCCTGACGGCCGCCGTGCGCGCCAGTAAACACGGGCTGCTGGCCGGCGAGCCGGTCGAAGTGCTGGTGGTGCTCGACAGCTGCACTGATCGCTCGGCGCAGATCGTCAGCGGCTTTCCGGTACTGAGTCTGCACATCGACGCCCGCAACGTCGGCCAGGCCCGGGCCGCTGGCGCGCAGGTGTTGCTGGAGCGTGGCGCGCGCTGGATCTCCTGCACCGACGCCGACAGCCGTGTGGCCGAGGACTGGCTGGTGGCACAGTTGGGGCTGGGTGCGGACGCGGTGTGCGGCACGGTGACCGTCGAACATTGGGATCAGACATTCGACGAAAGCGCGCAAATTCGCTATCACAGTCACTATCAGGCGCGGGACGGGCATCGCCATATCCACGGCGCCAATCTCGGGGTCAGTGCCGATGCTTATCGCTGGGCCGGGGGATTCGCCCCCTTGACCTGTGATGAGGACGTGCAACTGGTGCGGCAACTGGAATTGCTCGGTGCCGACATCGCCTGGAGCCATCGCCCGCAAGTGCATACCAGCGCCCGTCTGGACAGCCGTGCCCGGGGCGGATTCGGGGACTACCTGCGAAAATTGGTACAGTTAGACATAAAAAAAGCGGATCAGATTGATCTGTGACGCGACGAACCGGTTTTCATGAGCAATACTCTGCTGCGCGGCAATCCAGGGTTCGGAGCGTCGCACAGCAATCCATTCGCCTTCACGGGTCGAGCGCACCTGCCTTTCTACGGTGCAGATTCGATTGAGGGCCTGACTCGACAAGGACGTAGCACCCATGAAACCGTTATTCCTCAACGAAAACCCGCCGCCGGTACAGATCTGGAACAGTTCCCCGCAGCTGGACAACATTCCCGTCATCAACACCCATAGCCTCGTTCCCCCCGGTGCTCGCGCCGTCGTCGTCGCCCCGCATCCGGGTGATGAAGTGGTGACCTGTGGCGGGCTCCTGCAATTGCTCTCCAGCCTCGGTCATCCGCTGCAACTGCTGTCGATCACTGATGGCAGCGCCAGCCATCCCGGCTCGCGACAGTGGTCGGAAAAACGCCTGAGCGTGTTCCGTCCGCAAGAGAGCGTCGAAGCCCTGCGTCGGCTCGGCCTGCCGATGCACAGTCTGAAATGGGTGCGCGGCGGGTTCACCGACAACGCGCTGCTCGAACGCGAGACCGAAATCAGCAGTTTCATTTCGCGTTATCTGCGCCCCGGCGACGTGGTGTTCAGCACCTGGCGCAACGACGGCAACGACGACCACGAAGCGGTCGGACGTGCCAGTGCCAAAGCGGCAGCCCAAGCCGGAGCCACCTATCACGACGTGGCAGTCTGGGCCTGGCACTGGCCGGAGCGCGAGCAGAGCCTGATCCCCTGGGATCGTGCACGCAAACTGCGCCTCGACACCTGGACCGTGGCGCGCAAAAGCCACGCCACCCACGCCTATGCCAGCCAGCTCAAGGGCGAACCGGCGATCGGCATCGCGCCGATGCTGCCCCCGGTGATCCTGGAACGGATGCGCCTGCCCTACGAAATTG
Organism: Pseudomonas sp. FW305-3-2-15-E-TSA4; assembly: GCF_058787295.1. NCBI lineage: Bacteria > Pseudomonadati > Pseudomonadota > Gammaproteobacteria > Pseudomonadales > Pseudomonadaceae > Pseudomonas > Pseudomonas sp. FW305-3-2-15-E-TSA4. Next base: position 32,594 of record NZ_JBYSZP010000031.1, read on the forward strand.
TCTTCATCTGAAACACCCACCCCCTGTGGGAGCGGGCTTGCTCGCGAAAGCGCCGGTTCAGTCACCTGTGATGTTGAATGTGCCGGCCTGTTCGCGAGCAAGCCGGCACATTCAACATCACAGGTGACTGAACCGGCGCTTTCGCGAGCAAGCCCGCTCCCACATTGATAGGCGGCGAGCCAGTGGCCAGGGCTCACGACCGTTCATCGCAAATACGTCCTTACCTGTAATTTCTGACAGTAGCCAACGCTCGCCACCTGCCCCTAAATAACCCAGAGCCTTTGCCCCCCCACGACTCTGGAGTCTTCAGCATGCTTATTCAGCCCCCTCGCCTCCCGCCCCCCGAGACTCTGCGGCAACTGGAAATACCCGACCGTACGCAGCCAGCCCTGGAGGGAGGGGTGTGGGGGATCAATATTGCCGCCGCGCAGTTGCTGGCGCCCGACAAGGGGCTGAAAGTCTATTGTCCACCTTGGGACCGTATGGGTTTAGGTGACCACATCGAGCTGCTGCTCGACGGTATTCAGGTCGACCAGACCACCCTCGTCAAGCCAGAGGATGTCGGCGAGCGTGTCACCCTGTATGTCCCGCCCCAGCGCTTCGTGACCGGGACCTATACGCTGCAATATCGGGTCAAGGTATTCCAACAGACTCCGGAAACTTCGCTGCCTCCGGTGAATATCTTCGTCAAACTCGACCGGCCCGGCGGCAAGGATGAAAAC
>NZ_JBYSZP010000032.1:0-7207 GCF_058787295.1 Pseudomonas sp. FW305-3-2-15-E-TSA4
GTCGCCAAGGAGAAGTTGGCGGCGTGAAACCTTAATCAGTGTCCAAGATTACTTGACCAGTTCAGCCTGCTCGCGAATGCTGACCGTCAGCCAGCAATTATGATGGCTGACACACCGCATTCGCGAGCAGGCTCGCTCCCACATTTGATTTGAGTGAGGCACAAGGCCTCACCCATATTGGTTTTTTATCAGACCGCTACAGCTCGCGGCTCACTGCGACGCAACGCACGAACCTTCTGCAGCGTATCCGCGCAAGTCCGCGCCGCTTCCTGACCCTTGTGCACGAAGTGCTCGAAGAAGAACTTCTGATGTTCTTCACCGGCATGGAAGTGGTGCGGGGTCAGGGACACCGAGAACACCGGTACTTCGGTTTCCAGTTGCACCTGCATCAGGCCGCTGACCACTGACTGGGCAACGAATTCGTGACGATAGATGCCGCCGTCCACGACCAGAGCGGCCGCGACGATGCCGGCATAGCGACCGGTCTTGGCCAGCAACTTGGCGTGCAGGGGCATTTCAAAGGCGCCGCCGACTTCGAAGAAGTCGATGTCCGATTCCTGGTAACCCTGAGCGAGCATTTCGGCGACGAAGCCCTTACGGCTCTGGTCGACGATTTCCTTGTGCCAGCAGGCCTGGATGAACGCAACGCGCTCGCCGTGGGGGTGTTTGGTTTTGCTGTCGATAGCGGTGGGTTGCATGTTCTGACTCCTGTTTGTGTGAAAAACAGGGCGTTATGAATCGAAAGGGATTCAAGGGTGCGCACGAGCACACAAGCGCGCGGGCGGCCCTCTGGCATCAATCCCGTTCTCTCTTCATCCGGACTATGACCGTCGGCCCCGGAATCACACCGGGTCTGCTGACCTTGTCGCCGATCACAGCCTTTGCCGTGGTCGCCGCCAAGCGCTCGCGGGCTATGCACATTGCGCGCAATTACCGCCGGTGGGGAATTACACCCCGCCCTGAGAACGTTTTCGCCGCCCTTTCTCGGGCGGCGCAGCGTTTTTATCACATATTTTCCGGCCTTGCACAGAACCTGTGGGAGCGAGCCTGCTCGCGAAAGCGACTTAACATTCAACGCACATGCTGACTATTACTCCGCTTTCGCGAGCAAGCTCGCTCCCACAGGGTTGTGCTCTCTCAAGGAATAAGTGCCTTTTTACTCGCTCAAGGGTTGATTAATCGGCGCCATGACCGCAGTAATTCACCTTCGAAAAGGGATTTCCCCTGCTGACCAGAGGCCAGGTTCATGAGCGTTATCGATCTTCGCAGCGACACCGTCACACAACCGACTCCTGCCATGCTCGACGCGATGACTGCGGCGGCTACCGGTGACGACGTGTACGGCGAAGATCCGACGGTCAATCGTCTGGAAGCCGAATTGGCGAAAAGGCTGGGTTTCGCCGCCGCGCTGTTCGTGCCGACCGGCACCATGAGCAACTTGCTCGGGCTGATGGCGCATTGCGAACGTGGCGACGAATACATCGTCGGCCAGCAGGCGCACACCTATAAGTACGAGGGCGGTGGCGCGGCGGTGCTCGGTTCTATCCAGCCACAGCCGCTGGAGGTGCAGGCCGACGGTTCGCTGGATCTGGATCAGGTAGCAGCGGCGATCAAGCCCGATGACTTTCACTTCGCCCGTACCCGGCTGCTGGCGCTGGAAAACACCATGCAGGGCAAAGTGTTACCGCTGGAGTATCTGGCCCGCGCCCGGCGCTTCACTCAGGATAAAGGCTTGCAACTGCACCTCGACGGCGCGCGCCTTTACAACGCCGCGGTCAAGCTGGGCGTCGATGCACGGGAAATCACTCAGTACTTTGATTCGGTGTCGGTGTGCCTGTCCAAAGGCCTTGGCGCGCCGGTGGGTTCGGTGCTGTGCGGTTCAGCCGAGTTGATCGGCAAGGCCCGCCGCCTGCGCAAAATGGTCGGCGGCGGCATGCGTCAGGCCGGATTGCTGGCAGCGGCGGGGCTGTATGCGCTGGATCACCACGTTGAGCGCCTGGCGGATGACCATGCCAACGCGCAGTTCTTGGCCGAAGGCCTGCGCGAGGCCGGGTTCAGCGTCGAGCCGGTGCAGACCAACATGGTCTACGTGCAAATGGGCGATCAGGCCGAAGCGCTCAAGGCGTTTGCCGCCGAACGCGGGATCAAGTTGAGCGCCGCTGCGCGCTTGCGCATGGTCACGCACATGGACGTCAATCGCTCGCAAATCGAGCAAGTGATCGCGACATTCGTCGAGTTTTCGCGCAAGTGACAGCGTTAGCCGTCCAATTGACCGTTACTATCGTATAAACACGCTGTACCCCGCGCGAAGGGCCGATATAATGCGGCCCTTTGCCGTCGTTTCGTCTGTTGACGTTTCGTACAGGCCTTTGGCCGCAGCCTCCGTGGAAGAACCTAATGAAAAGCGCAGAAATCCGTGAAGCCTTCCTTCGCTTCTTCGAAGAGCAAGGCCACACCCGTGTAGCCTCCAGCTCTTTGATTCCGGGCAACGACCCAACCCTGCTGTTCACCAACGCGGGGATGAACCAGTTCAAGGACTGCTTCCTGGGCCAGGAAAAGCGCGCGTACACCCGCGCAACCAGCAGCCAGAAGTGCGTGCGTGCCGGTGGCAAGAACAGCGACCTGGAAAACGTCGGTTATACCGCTCGTCACCACACCTTCTTCGAAATGCTCGGTAACTTCAGCTTCGGTGACTATTTCAAGCACGACGCGATTACCTTCGCCTGGACCTTTCTGACCGGCGTCCTGAAACTGCCGAAGGAAAAACTCTGGGTCACCGTCTACGCCTCCGATGACGAAGCGTATGACATCTGGACCAAAGAGATCGGTGTGCCGGTCGAGCGTATGATCCGCATCGGCGACAACAAAGGTGCGCCTTACGCCTCCGACAACTTCTGGACCATGGGCGATACCGGCCCGTGCGGCCCGTGCACCGAGATTTTCTACGATCACGGCGAGCACATCTGGGGCGGCCCACCGGGTTCGCCGGAAGAAGACGGCGACCGTTACATCGAGATCTGGAACAACGTGTTCATGCAGTTCAACCGCACCGCCGATGGCGTGTTGCATCCGTTGCCAGCGCCGTCGGTCGACACCGGCATGGGCCTGGAGCGGATCAGTGCGGTGATGCAGCACGTCAATTCCAACTACGACATCGACCTGTTCAAGAACCTGCTCAAAGCCTCGGCCGAAGCGATCGGCTGCGAAAATGGCGACCAGTCGTCGCTGAAAGTGGTGTCCGACCACATCCGTTCGTGCGGTTTCCTGATCGCCGACGGCGTGCTGCCGTCCAACGAAGGCCGCGGCTACGTGCTGCGCCGGATCATTCGTCGCGCCTGCCGTCACGGCAACAAGCTCGGCGCTACCGGCAGCTTCTTCTACAAGATCGTCGCTGCGCTGGTCGCCGAGATGGGCGAAGCCTTCCCGGAACTGAAGAAGCAGCAGAGCAACATCGAGCGCGTACTGAAGGCCGAAGAAGAGCAGTTCTCCAAGACCCTGGAGCACGGCTTGAAGATTCTCGAACAGGATCTGCTGGAACTCAAAGGCACCGTTGTGCCGGGCGACGTAGTGTTCAAACTCTACGACACCTACGGTTTCCCGATGGACCTGACCGCCGACATCGCTCGCGAGCGCGGCCTGACCGTCGACGAAGTCGGCTTCGAGCGTGAAATGGAAGCCCAGCGTGTTCGTGCGCGTTCCGCCAGCTCGTTCGGTCTGGACTACAACACCCTGGTCAAGGTTGATGTGGCCACCGAGTTCACCGGTTACAAAGACACCAGCGGTTCGGCAAAAATCGTCGCTATCTATAAAGATGGCCAGTCGGTCGACGTCTTGAGTGAAGGCGAAGAGGCGGTGATCGTGCTGAACCAGACGCCGTTCTACGCTGAGTCCGGCGGCCAGATCGGTGATTGCGGTTTCCTCCAAGCGGGCAACGCGCGTTTCGACGTCCGTGATACCACCAAGACCGGCGGCGCCTTCCTGCACCACGGCGTGCTGGATTCCGGCAGTCTGACCATCGGCGCGCCAGTGGAAACCCATGTCGATGCCGAGGTGCGTCACGCGACTTCGCTGAATCACTCGGCCACCCACTTGCTGCACGCTGCGCTGCGTCAGGTACTGGGCGAGCACGTTCAGCAGAAGGGTTCGTTGGTGGATAGCCAGCGTCTGCGCTTCGACTTCAGCCACTTTGAAGCGATCAAGCCGGAGCAGATCAAAGCGCTGGAAGACATCGTCAACGCCGAGATCCGCAAGAACTCCGCAGTTGAAACTGAAGAAACCGACATCGAAACCGCCAAGCAGAAAGGCGCGATGGCGCTGTTTGGCGAGAAGTACGGCGACAACGTGCGCGTGCTGAGCATGGGCGGCGATTTTTCCGTCGAGCTGTGTGGCGGTATCCACGCCAACCGTACCGGCGACATCGGCCTGCTGAAAATCATCAGCGAAGGCGGTGTGGCATCGGGCGTGCGTCGTATCGAGGCAGTCACCGGTGCTGCGGCACTGGCTTACTTGAACGCTGCTGAAGAACAACTCAAGGAAGCGGCCAACCTGGTCAAGGGCAGCCGCGACAATCTGATCGACAAGCTGTCGGCCGTGCTGGAGCGCAACCGCGCGCTGGAAAAGCAACTCGAGCAGTTGCAGGCCAAGGCCGCCAGCGCCGCGGGCGACGATCTGTCGAACTCGGCAGTCGACGTCAAAGGCGTGAAGGTTCTGGCTGCACGTCTGGATGGTCAGGACGGCAAGGCGCTGCTGGCGCTGGTCGATCAGCTGAAAAACAAACTCGGCCGCGCAGTGATCCTGCTCGGCAGTGTCCATGAGGAAAAGGTCGTACTGGTTGCAGGCGTAACCAAGGACCTGACTGGCCAACTCAAAGCCGGTGATTTGATGAAACAGGCTGCTGCGGCAGTGGGCGGGAAGGGCGGTGGTCGTCCGGACATGGCGCAGGGCGGCGGTGTCGACGCCGGCGCACTGGATGGCGCGCTGGCGCTGACCGTTCCATTCGTCGAGCAGGGTTTATAAGACGGCCCGCCGGGTCCGCAGTCTAGTGGCGGGTCCGGCGGCTGTTCGAGTGATTATTGGGCGCCCTTCATGGGCAGAGGCGGCTTTGAAATGGCTTTGATCGTACAGAAATTTGGAGGCACCTCGGTCGGCACTGTCGAGAGAATCGAGCAGGTCGCCGACAAGGTTAAGAAATTCCGCGATGCCGGCGATGACCTGGTGGTTGTGCTGTCTGCAATGAGCGGCGAAACCAACCGTCTGATCGATCTGGCCAAGCAAATCAGTGGCGACGTGCAACCGGTTCCGCGTGAACTGGACGTGATCGTTTCCACCGGTGAGCAGGTGACGATTGCCCTGTTGGCCATGGCGCTGATCAAGCGCGGTGTGCCGGCGGTGTCGTACACCGGTAATCAGGTGCGGATCCTGACGGACAGTGCGCACAATAAAGCGCGTATCTTGCAGATTGATGACCAGAAGATTCGCGGTGATCTGAAAGCAGGTCGCGTGGTGGTTGTCGCCGGTTTCCAGGGCGTCGACGAGCACGGCAACATTACCACCCTCGGCCGTGGCGGTTCCGACACCACAGGCGTGGCACTGGCGGCTGCATTGAAGGCTGACGAGTGCCAGATCTACACCGACGTCGATGGTGTCTACACCACTGACCCGCGTGTGGTGCCGGTCGCTCAGCGTCTGGACAAGATCACCTTCGAAGAGATGCTGGAAATGGCCAGCCTCGGTTCCAAGGTGCTGCAGATCCGCGCGGTGGAATTCGCCGGCAAGTACAACGTTCCGCTGCGCGTACTGCACAGCTTCAAGGAGGGTCCGGGCACCCTCATTACTATTGATGAAGAGGAAACCATGGAACAGCCGATCATTTCCGGCATCGCTTTCAACCGCGATGAAGCCAAGCTGACCATCCGTGGCGTGCCAGACACCCCGGGCGTGGCGTTCAAGATTCTCGGCCCGATCAGTGCCGCGAACATCGAAGTCGACATGATCGTGCAGAACGTTGCGCACGATAACACCACTGACTTCACCTTCACCGTGCACCGCAACGACTACCAGGCCGCACAGACCGTGCTGGAAAACACCGCTCGCGAGATCGGTGCCCGGGAAGTGGTGGGCGACACCAAGATTGCCAAGGTCTCGATCGTCGGCGTCGGCATGCGTTCCCACGCAGGCGTGGCCAGCCGCATGTTCGAATCCCTGGCCAAGGAGAGCATCAACATCCAGATGATCTCGACGTCGGAAATCAAGGTTTCCGTGGTGATCGAAGAGAAGTACCTGGAACTGGCCGTGCGCGCCCTGCACACGGCTTTCGAACTGGATGCGCCGGCCCGTCAGGGCGAGTAAATCCGGTCACCTGAAGGGCGCGGTCTGACCGCGCCCTTTATTTTTTGAATGGCGCGAGCCCCTGAACTGTTCTTTTGCTCGCGCTGGTCAATACTCAGGCATGTAGGGCTACGATCGCTCCGGTTGTAGGTCGGGTGCCTTTTTTTTGCAGACTGTTGTCCCTGAAATGAAATGCGTGAGGAGAAAGGTATGCTGATTCTGACTCGTCGGTGCGCAGAAAGCCTGATTATCGGTGATGGCGAAATCACCGTGACCGTGCTCGGCGTCAAAGGAAATCAAGTGCGCATCGGCGTCAACGCCCCGAAAGAGGTTGCCGTGCACCGTGAGGAAATTTACCTGCGTATAAAGAAAGAGAAGGACGAAGAACCAAGCCATTAATTTTTATCGATTTTTATGTTTGCAAACGGGGAAGAAGGTGGTTAATATACGCCCCGTGTTGCGGAGAGCTGGCCGAGTGGCCGAAGGCGCTCCCCTGCTAAGGGAGTACACCTCAAAAGGGTGTCGGGGGTTCGAATCCCCCGTTCTCCGCCATTATTTGCTTAGTACGTTGTAATCTGGCTTTTTCTGTAAGTTGTTGAATTTATTAGAAAAAGTGGTTGGAATAGAGATTAGACGGGCTATAATGCGGCGCAACAAATGCACTCGTAGCTCAGCTGGATAGAGTACTCGGCTACGAACCGAGCGGTCACAGGTTCGAATCCTGTCGAGTGCACCATTTAAGAGTTGTTTATAGCGATATAAAGAACTCGGCTTCAGCCAGTTGTGGTCTGGTTTAAAAACACAAATGCACTCGTAGCTCAGCTGGATAGAGTACTCGGCTACGAACCGAGCGGTCACAGGTTCGAATCCTGTCGAGTGC
>NZ_JBYSZP010000032.1:7306-27288 GCF_058787295.1 Pseudomonas sp. FW305-3-2-15-E-TSA4
GCACTCGTAGCTCAGCTGGATAGAGTACTCGGCTACGAACCGAGCGGTCACAGGTTCGAATCCTGTCGAGTGCACCATATTCAAGAAGCCCGCGTTTAACGCGGGCTTTTTGTTGCCTGCGATTTGGCTTTTCCTTTCACGCATCCCTTCTCGTCAAAATCGACTTGAGCACTTCGGCCTCTTTTCAGGTCATAGCGATAGCTCGTCGTCGACGTTCGAATATTCACCTTGTCCGGTTTGCCGAGCGCGCGCTCGACATCCTGTTGGCTCATGCCGGCAATCACTCGTTGATTGATGATTGCTGCGCGGCGCTGCCTGGCATCGATCAGGTTGCCGCATTTGTCCGCCAGGCGGCCAACGATGCCCGGTTCACGTCCCCTGATTGTCATACCGGATATTTCCTCATGGTTGTGTTCCGGCATGATCGGTACGACGGATCCGGGCGAGTAAGGGTGAACCTGTTGCTCTGAAAGCTGCTCGTCGCTCGCACAGCTCAGGGTCGTGAAGGTGATGCCGCCGTCGGCAGCCTCGCAGCGGTGAAGGGTGGTGGCGGCTCCGGCGGGTGGCAGGCAGAGCAGGCTGGCGACTACAAAAAGGCATGTTCTGGATAGCATTCGACGTCCTCCATGACGGTCTACGCTCAAGGGTAGCCGCTACATTTTTCAACGCCGGTGTGTTTTCTTTTCAAGATGAGTCGTCGCATCTGCACGGGTCAGGACAGCGCTCAACTTTGTCGCGCAAGCACTTGTTTCGACCGCGATTTTTTAACGTTTAAAACCGTCAGGCGGTGTATCATTGCGCCCGTCAGCCCCGCCGGGGCTTATGGAAAACCTCCATGGACTTACCCAGTAGTTACTTAGTAGCCCGTTTCACCAATCATGAATTGACTGATTGATCCTTCCGGCGTGCCCCGCTGCTGGGAGTGGAGTTCGCCTATGTCCGAAATCGAAGTAAAGAAAACCCAGGAAAGCCTGCAGGATCGCCTGGCTCAGGTCGTTGAGCTGCTGCAGCGCCAGAAGGTTGTCGAAGACCTGACTCATCGCCAGGAAGGCGCGCACCACGACCGGGTCGAGAACCTGGTTCACCGGCAGAACCTCGTCGAGCTGCAACGCAAACTCGATGATCTGCACTCCGCCGACGTTGCCTACATCCTTGAAGCCTTGCCGCTGGACGACCGTCTGACGCTCTGGCAACTGGTCAAGGCTGATCGCGACGGCGACATTCTTCTCGAAGTATCCGATTCCGTTCGGGAAACGCTGATCGCCGACATGGACGATCACGAGCTCCTGGCTGCGGCCAAGGACATGGATGCCGACGAACTCGCTGACCTGGCCTCCGAGCTGCCGCGAGACGTCGTCCATGAGCTGATGGAGACGCTTGACCAGCAGCAACGCGAGCGCGTGCGTTCGGCCTTGTCCTATGACGAGGAGCAGGTCGGTGCGCTGATGGACTTCGAGATGGTGACCATCCGTGAGGATGTCAGCCTCGAAGTGGTTCTGCGTTACCTGCGTCGTCTCAAAGAGCTGCCGGGCCACACCGACAAACTGTTCGTGGTCGATTACGACGGTGTGCTCAAAGGCGTGCTGCCAATCAAGCGTTTGCTGGTCAACGACCCGGAGAAACAGGTTTCTGAAGTCATGGCCAGCGATCCGGTGAGTTTTCACCCGGACGAAGACGCCTATGACGCTGCTCAGGCGTTCGAGCGTTACGACTTGATCTCGGCCCCGGTGGTCGACAAGAACGGCAAGCTGATCGGCCGTCTGACCATCGACGAAATGGTCGACCTGATTCGTGAGGAGAGCGAAAGCGAAGTCCTCAACATGGCCGGTCTGCGTGAAGAGGAAGACATCTTCGCCTCGGTCTGGAAATCCCTGCGCAACCGTTGGGCGTGGCTGGCGATCAACCTGATCACGGCATTTGTCGCGTCGCGGGTGATCGGTCTGTTCGAAGGCTCGATCGAGAAACTGGTGGCGCTGGCGGCGCTGATGCCGATTGTGGCGGGTATCGGCGGCAACTCCGGTAACCAGACGATCACCATGATCGTGCGTGCCATGGCGCTCGACCAGGTCAGCACCGGCAACACCTCGCGCCTGATGCGCAAGGAACTGGCGGTGGGGTTGATCAACGGTCTGGTCTGGGGTGGGGTGATCGGTGTGGTCGCCTACCTGCTTTACGGCAGCTGGTCGCTGGGTGTGGTGATGACGGCGGCGATGACTCTCAACCTGCTGCTCGCGGCGCTGATGGGGGTGTTGATCCCGATGACGCTGGCCAAGATGGGCCGAGACCCGGCGATGGGCGCCAGCGTGATGATCACGGCCATGACCGACAGCGGTGGCTTCTTCATCTTTCTGGGGTTGGCGACGATCTTCCTGCTCTGATTCGCTGCCATACAAAAGCCCGCCGAAATGGCGGGCTTTTTTGTGCCTGTGTAGTTATCTGTAGTGAGGGGATTTATCCCCGATGGGTTGCGCAGCGACCCCGGAAGAGGGCCTGCTGCGCAGTCCGTCGGGGATAAATCCCCTCACCACAAAGTCTGCCTTGGATTGTCGTGATTAAAATCCGGGTAAAAAAAAGCCAGCACTTAAGCTGGCTTGAGATGTTCGGCACAACTCAGGACGCGTCTGCGGCCATCTCGGCGTCGTGAGCGATCAGCGACACCAGTGCGTTCTGTTGACGGTGCGACAGCTGACGGAAGCGTTGCAGCAGCTCACGCTCATGCAGCGAAAGCTCCGGGCTGTCCAGGCGCATGCTCAACTCTTCGCCCAGTGCACCTTCCTGAATAAGACTCTGCTCAAGGCGCGCAATGATTTCGGAGTTCATGCTGCGATGATGATTGCGAGCCACCTCGGCAATGCGTTCACGCATCCCGTCTGGCAGACGTACGACGAACTTGTCAGCCGTACGGCTGGAATAAATTGCCTGTTTCAATGGGCGCATATATTTAACCGGTTAGTTCAGGGGAGCGGTTCTCGGGATTGGCCGCAGGATGTGTGGTAGGACAAGCATCCGCGCCAAATGGTTCAACCTGAATTGTTAAGAGGCCCGCATCATGCCTCAAAATTGCCAGATCATTGGCGTCAATTCTGTGACAAATATTGAGCTGGGTAAAGGCGTAATGCCAGCACCAATTATCAGAAATGCGGACTGGTTGGAAAACTTTGCCTCGACCCGCATCACTGGCCGCGTCCTGATGCACATCCATTGATGTCCGAAGACCTCAGAACGTGCATGCTATGCGGCTTTCGATCCTTGTTCCTTATGTGTACAGGATAGTGGCAATTTGCCGATTTACTAGGGCAAACACCCGTTGGAGGGCGTTTTCAGGATGGATGGCAGGCTTATTTATCTGATGGGACCCTCTGGCTCGGGCAAGGACAGCCTGATCGAGGCTGCGCGTGAGCCACTGCGGGTTATGAACTGCGAAATCATCCGCCGAGTGATCACCCGCTCGGCGGAATCGGTCGGTGAAGATGCCATCGGCGTATCGCCTGAAGAGTTCGCGCGACGCCAGCAAGCCGGGGATTTCGCGCTGGCATGGCACGCCAATGGGCTGGCTTACGGCATCCCGTCAGAAATCGACGAGTGGTTAAGTGCCGGACGGCATGTGCTGGTGAACGGTTCGCGCGCCAACCTGCGTCAGGCGCTGGAGCGCTATCCGACGTTGCTGCCAGTGCTGCTGACGGTCAAGGACGAGGTCTTGCGTGAACGCCTGCTCAGGCGTGGTCGGGAGACGCCTGAGCAGATCGATGCAAGGCTGGCGCGTAATACGCTGTTCAAGGACAGAAGGGCAACTGACTTGCCTGTGCATCTGATCGACAATTCCGGCGACCTGGCGGATGCCGTCAAGCAACTGCTGGACTTGATCCGACTTAACGGAGCACCGGATCAAACTTGATCCTGCGCCCGGCCACCAGGGCCAGCACAAACAACACCGCAAACACGCCGCAGCCAATCAGGGGCAGGGTGACTGAGGTTTCCTCGAACAGCGAAAAATGCACAACGCCACTCAATAAGGCGAGGATCAGAAATCCTGCGGCTGATCTGGACATGCTGTACTCCTGAAGATATTTCAAAAAACCAGACGTTCGGTGTCGCGCGTCGGCAATGCTTGCTCAGGCTCATTGACCGCCTGCGCCGCGAAGTCGGTCTGACCGCTCAGTACCGCCAACTGCGGCGCTTTCTGCACCTGCAAATAATGCGGCATACGCTGAGCCACCGGTTCAGCACTCTCTGGAACAAAATGAAAGCCAACCAAAACCGCGAGGGCGATTGCATTTGCGAGCAGGAGAGTGCTGTTCATGGGGCGGACTCCGTTTGTTCTGTTATACGAACAGACAAAGCACCCGGCGTGCCAACAGTCTAACCGCTGTGAAGTCCTTTAAAAACAAGCATTTGGAAGGGTTTTTAGCAAGTGTCGGGTTGCAATCTGCAATGATGGCTTTTTGCGGTAGTGCAAATTGCACGGTAAATGTTCCCGCAGCATTGCAAGGCGCCTGCCTACACTTAAAAAACCCATGGACGACATGACAAACCAAGGGCTGGCCGTTAACATGCTCGCCGTCCGTCGCGCCGTGTCCGGCCGCGACAACTCAGTGTCTCAGTAGCTCAATTGGATAGAGCATCCCCCTCCTAAGGGGAAGGTTGGCAGTTCGAACCTGCCCTGGGACACCATTATTCGGAGCCTTGCAACGGTTCGAAAAAAGCCCCGCACAGGATGATCTGGCGGGGCTTTTTCATGCTCGTAATAAGTGGCTCAGTTCAGTGCTCCGCCGTCGGCCTTGCCAATTGAGGTGCTGACTTCGATCACATGCCGGCGCCCGTTGACCTCGAAACTGCGCCCATCTGCATCAATGTCCGGTTTTCGCAGTGCCAGTTGTGCAAACAAGCCATGTTTTTCGTCGTAGCTGCCAAACCAGTCAACCAGTTTTCCGATGTAGCATTCGTTACCGATAATCACCGGCAGGTCGAAAACATCTTCCACCGAGTAATGCACCGGGCCGTAGCTGTAGTAATCGCTCTCGCCTGCGCCTGTTGCAGGAATCGGGCAAAGAGGCGTGCGCTGAGTGTCCGGTTTACGGGGGCGTGCTTCGTTCGCCTTGGTGATTGCCTGATTGAGCGTAAGCCGCAGATCAGGTTCCAACTCAAAGGTGCTGGCGCCGTCATCCTTGTGTTGGGTGGTGGGCACGTTTAAGTAGTAGCCATATCGCACCGTCACGGTAGGCACTTCACGGTTGATCTTCAACGGATTGAGCAAGTAGATGTGATCAACGCCGTAGGCACCGTTGCGGTAGGCGAGGTAAATATTGCCCCGAGCCTTGATCCAGTACGCCGATTGGTTGGCTCCGCGATCATTGGTATAGAACAGCGCGCTTTCAGGCTCAGGAGACCTTTTGACAAAATGGTCACCGTCTCGGCGCCAGGTTTCCACGTAGGTAAACATGCCGGTGCCACCGGCGTAAGTCTGGACGATCAGGTCTCGTTGCCCGTCGCCGTCCATGTCCAGCAACGAGTAGGAGGTTTGACCGGTTTCTGCTGCCGCATCGATTTCGGTGGCGGTCAATGCCTTCCATTCATCCGGTGTAACGTCTTTGGGAATCGAAGCTGGAAAGTGCGTTTGCTCGCTGGGGTTTTCTTTGTCGGAGTCGCCTGAAAACGATGCCTCTTCAGAGTTGAAAGCCAGTGAAGCCAGCACTCGTTCAACCGCCACCTCGCGATTGCCGCCCTCGCTGGCCGCCTGAATGCTGCGTTGCAGATCTTCCAGAACCTGTTTGTCGATGTCGGTCGGTCTGTGCGCAACGGCATCCATCTGCTGCGCCTGTAATAACTTCAACCGGCCACGATAACTTTGTTCAAGGCAAGCAATACCCGCTTCGCACTGATTACGTGTCTTGAGCCACAACCGTTGTGTGCGCTTAAGTTCAGACTGCTTATCACCGGAGATCTTCATCAGCTCCCGATAAGCCGCACCCATCTGCGCATCCAGCGCATACAACCCTTTATTCGCACAGACAGCCTTCTCCACGGCACTCGCCGCTTTCGCACAATCCATTCCGCCCGCCATCGCCTGCTGGAAAAACAGCAGCGCACAGGCGGACATGATGCAACGTCCTTTGATGTACACGAGATAAACCTTGTAGGGGGAAAAGGTGAGTCGGTGCGCAGGTTAATCGCTGCGCGAGGAATCTTGAAGTGTCCGCTTCAGAGAACGTCACTTGTGGCCGATAACCCACTCGGTGACTTAAAAGTCGCGTGAAATCGCTTGATAGCATTTGGCCGGCAGCTATCATCTGCGCGCCTGAAATTGCCCTCACTTCAATTGCCTGGAAATCCTCGATGCTGTCGTATCACCAAAAGAGTTTTCTGATCGTCGATGATTTCTCGGATTTCCGCAGTTCCGTACGCTCGATGCTGCGCGAACTGGGGGTCAAGGACGTGGATACCGCCGATACCGGCGAGCAAGCGCTGAAGATGTGTGCGCAGAAGTCCTACGATTTCATTCTGCAGGATTTCCACCTCGGCGACGGCAAGAAGAATGGCCAGCAGGTGCTGGAAGACTTGATGTCGGAAAAGCTCATCAGCCATGAAGCGGTGTTTGTCATGGTCACGGCCGAGACCAGTCAGGCGATGGTGCTCAGTGCCCTGGAGCATGAGCCGGATGCCTACCTGACCAAGCCGTTCAACCGCTCCGGCCTGGCGCAGCGCCTGGAGCGTCTGGAGCAGCGCAAGACGTTGCTCAAACCGATTCTGCAAGCCCTTGATCGCGGTAAACCGGTCGAGGTGCTCAATGCCTGTATTGCGCTGTGCAAGCAGGACATCCGTTATTCGCCGCTGTGCCTGCGTTATCGCGCCGATGCGCTGCGCGACATGAACCAGAACGAAGCCCTTGAACGCCTCTACGACAGCATCATTGCTGATCGGCCGTTGCCGTGGGCGTTTGCCGGGCTGGGCAAGTTGTTGTTCAAGCGTGGGCAAGTGGCGCAGGCCAAAGATGTTTACGAAAAGGCGCTGAAAGTGTTCCCGATGATGCCGGCGCTGTACGACGGCATGGCCGATGTGCTGGTCGCCGAGGGCGATACCAAAGGCGCGCAGCGGGTGCTGGAGGAGGCGATTCGTTTGTCGCCGCTGGCGGTGCGCCGGCAGGCGTTGCTCGGCAAACTGGCGATGGCCAACGAGGATTTCGACACCGCTTCCCGGGCGTATCGCCAGGCAGTGGCGCAGGGCGCGCAGTCGCGGTTCAAGGATCCGGAAAGCAACCTTGGCCTCGCTCATGCCTTGATCAGCAAGGGCAGTGAGCGCGGTCTCGACACGCGCACGCGGCTGGAGATCAACACCACGCTCAGCGCCGTTGCCAAAGAGAACCCGTCTGACCCCGGCCTGCAGATTCGTGCGCGGCTGATGAAGGCCACCAGTCTGCTGCTCAACGATGCCGAGACCGCCGACAAGCTTACCGAGCAAGCACTGATGCGCCTCGACGGCATGGAACAGTTCATGAGCCCTGAAGCGGCGCTGCTGGTCGCCAAGCAATTGCAGATGCTCGGTCAGGCCGAGGCGGGCACTTCGATGCTCAAGAGCTGTGCGGAGATCTACGGTGACGATCCGGCGGTGATGAAAGACATCGCCAAGCTCACCGACGACCCGACTATCCTCAGTTCGAGCAACGCCGCCGCCGACCTCAACCGTCAGGGCGTGCGCGTGTACAAGACCGGCAATCTGGTGGAGGCCCGCGAGGTGTTCCGCAAGGCGCTGAAGATGCAACCGAAGAACATCAGTATCGCGCTGAACATGGCCCAGTCGCTGCTGCACGGCACCGACACCAGTGTGCCGTCGGCGGAGCTGGAAGAATGTCGGGCCTGCCTGAAAATGGTCGGCCTGATGCCCGACACCGACGCGCGTTATGCGCGTTATCAGAAGCTGAAAAGCAAGGCGTTTGGCGAATGAACCAAGACGAGCAGGCGCTGGATTTCTCCACGGTGATCGCCTCCACCGTTCACGACATGAAGAACTCGCTGGCGATGCTGATGCAAGCCCACAGCCAGTGGCTGGCGCGCTTGCCTCAAGAGCAGCGTAGCGGGGCGGAGCAGGGTGTGATCGACTTCGAGTTCGCCCACCTCAACGGCATGCTGGTGCAACTGCTTGGACTGTACAAGCTCGGCGTCAACCAGTTGCCGCTGCAACCGGCGTATCACGAGCTGGATGATTTCATTGAGGCGCAACTGGCCGCGCATCAAGAGGTGTTCGCCAGTCGCGGGATCATTGCTACCTACGAAGTTGATCCGCTGAGCCCGCTGGGTTTCTTCGATCGCGAATTGGTGGCGTCGGTATTGGGCAACTGCATCAACAACGCGATTCGTTATGCCCGCGAGTCGCTGCTGATTACCGTCAGCGACGAGGCCGGGCAACTGGTGTTGAGCATCAACGATGACGGCGACGGTTACCCGGCCGAGATGCTCGAGCGTCAAGCCGATTACGTGCAGGGCATCAATCACGGCAGCGGCAGCACCGGCCTGGGCCTGTATTTCGCCAATCGCATTGCTGCTTTGCATCAGCGCAATGGCGTGGTCGGGCACACCGAAATTCGCAATGGCGGGCCGTTGGGTGGCGGGGTGTTCAGCCTTTATCTGCCGTGACTCGGGTTTTTGTTTGACGCTGCTTGATATTCCGAACAGCCGGAGCCTATTTTGTACGGGTCGCCGCTTGCGGCTCGCACAATAACAAGGATTGCGTCATGACAACCGATGGCCAGCGTTCACTCGCGCAGCGACTGACCGGCATTGATGAGATTGAATGTGTCACGCCGGATTTGAACGGCGTGCCGCGCGGCAAGGTGATGACCGCCGAGGGTTTCCTCGAAGGGCGGCGTTTGCAGATGGCGCGGGGAGTGCTGCTGCAATGCATCATGGGCGGTTATCCGCCGGCGCGGTTTTACGGCAGCGATGACGGCGACCTGGCGCTGGTGGCCGAGCCGAGCATGATCCATCCCCTGCCATGGAGCGACGAGCCACGTGCCCTGGCCATCTGCGATGCCGACGAACTGAGCGGCGAAAGCTCCAACCTGTCGACCCGTGGCCAACTCAAGAAAGTCATCGCCCGTTACGCCGCACGCGGTCTGGCGCCGGTAGTGGCGACCGAGCTGGAATTCTTCGTCTTCGCGCCGAACACCGATCCGACTCAGCCGTTCCGTCCGCCAGTCGGCCTCGACGGGCGTCGCGAGGATGGGCAGTCGGCGTTCAGTGTCAGTTCCAACAATGGCCTGCGGCCATTCTTCAGCGAAGTCTATAAATGCATGGCAGCCCTCGGTCTGCCACGCGATACCTTCATGCATGAAATGGGCGTCAGCCAGTTCGAGATCAACTTGCTGCACGGTGATCCGCTGTTGCTCGCCGATCAGACCTTCCTGTTCAAACACCTGCTCAAGGAAGTCGCGCTCAAGCATGGTCTGAGCGTAGTGTGCATGGCCAAGCCGCTGGCGCACACGCCGGGCAGTTCGATGCACATTCACCAGAGCCTGGTCGAGATCGCCACCGGCAAGAATGTGTTCAGCGACGAGAGCGGCCAGCCGACCGCAATGTTCCGCCATTTCATCGGTGGGCAGCAGGCGGGCATGGCTGATTTCACAGCGCTGTTTGCGCCGAACGTAAACTCCTATCAGCGTCTGTGTCACCCGTATGCGTCGCCGAACAATGCCTGCTGGTCGCACGACAACCGCGCCGCAGGGCTTCGGATTCCGGCCAGTTCGCCGGTGGCTCGACGCGTGGAAAACCGTTTGCCTGGCGCCGATGCCAACCCGTATCTGGCGATTGCCGCGAGTCTGGCCGCCGGCTTGCATGGCATCGAGCATGAGCTGGAGCCGAGTGCGGCGATTCAGGGCGAATTCGAAGTGCCGGACAATCTTTCGCTGCCGTGTACCTTGCATGCCGCGCTCGAGCGTCTGAAACGTAGCCAATTGGCCAGGGAACTGTTCGGACAGGAGTTCATCGAAGGCTACATCGCTTCGAAGACCATGGAGTTGACCAGCTTCTTTGATGAAATCACTCCCTGGGAACGGCGTGTTCTAGCAGCCCAGGCCTGACTAACTGTCGCCGTCGGGCTATCGTCTTGATAGTCCGATACTCACTGCAAGGAGCCGCTCGGAACGCCGATGCGCCAAATCTGGAAATCCTTTCGAGCGCTGTATTTCGCCTCGCTGATGATGTTGATCGGCTCGGGCCTTCTATCTACTTACCTGGCATTGCGCCTGGCCGCTGACCATGTCGATGGGCTGTGGGTCGGTGCGCTGATGGCGGCCAACTATTTCGGCCTGGTACTGGGCGGCAAGATCGGTCACCGCTTGATTGCCCGGGTCGGCCACATTCGAGCGTATTCGGCGTGTGCCGGGATCGTCGGCGCGGCGGTGCTCGGGCATGGCCTGGTCGACTGGCTGCCGGCGTGGCTGGTGCTGCGGACCATCGTCGGTCTGGGCATGATGTGCCAATACATGGTGATCGAGAGCTGGCTCAACGAGCAGGCCGACGCCAACCAGCGTGGGCTGGTGTTCAGCGGCTACATGATCGCTTCGTATCTGGGGCTGGTGCTCGGTCAGTTGATTCTGGTCATGCATCCGGGCCTCGGCCTGGAGCTGCTGATGCTGGTCGCGCTGTGTTTTGCCCTGTGTCTGGTGCCGGTGGCGCTGACCCGCCGGATTCACCCGGCGCCGCTGCATCCGGCACCGATGGAACCGCGCTTCTTTATCAAGCGCGTGCCGCAATCGTTGAGCACGGTGCTCGGTGCTGGTCTGATCATCGGCTCGTTCTACGGTCTGGCGCCGCTGTATGCGTCGCAGCAGGGGCTGTCGACCGAGCAGGTCGGTCTGTTCATGGGTAGCTGCATTTTTGCGGGATTGCTGGTGCAGTGGCCGTTGGGCTGGTTGTCCGACCGCTATGACCGGGCGCTGCTGATCCGCTGTTTTGCCGGGTTCCTGGCCGTGGCGGCGTTGCCGTTGGCGATCCTGCCGCAGGTGCCGCTGGAAGTTCTGTTTGTCGTCGGGTTCATGTGTTCGCTGGTGCAGTTCTGCCTGTACCCGCTGGCGGTGGCGTTTTCCAACGACCACGTCGAGGGCGATCGCCGGGTGTCGCTGACGGCGATGCTGCTGGTGACCTACGGTGTCGGCGCGAGCATCGGCCCGCTGCTGGCAGGTGTGCTGATGAAGCTGTTCGGCAGTCAGAGCCTGTACGCGTTTTTCAGTTTCTTCGCGCTGGTGCTGGTGTGGCGCATCCGCCCGAAAGCGGTGACCAATCTGCATCAGGTCGACGACGCGCCGCTGCATCACGTGGCGATGCCGGACAGCATGTCCAGCTCGCCGTTGGTGGCAGCACTCGATCCACGAGTGGATGAGCAGGTGGTGCAGGAGCAGATGCAGACCACGGTTACGCCAGAACCGGAGCCAGAACCCGAAGTGCAGCCTGAAGCGGCGGTGGAAACTGATCCGGCTGATGAGGGCGATAAACCAGCACCGGACATCAGTGGTGCCAGACCCTGAAATGTGGGAGCGGGCTTGCTCGCGAAGGCGGCGTGTCAGCCAGCATCAATTTTTAATGTCGGGCCGTATTCGCGAGCAAGCCCGCTCCCACAATGGATCTCCAGTCGCCGCGAGATTCAATCGCGCATAAAAAAGGGCAGTCCCGCGAGGGGCTGCCCTTTCTATTTGCCTGTAGGAATTACAGATCGTCTTTATCGAACCGGCGTGCTTCACGCTGCAACTGATAGACGAAGCGTTCGACGTTGCGCGCCGCCTGGCCGCTGATGTTGTGGAAACGCAGGCCGGCGAAGGTGATGTTGAGCTTTTCTTCGAAGTGCAGATAACGCAGTTCGACCGAGATCGGTTGATTGCCGAACAGCGGGGCGGCGATCATGCGGTCGTAGACCTGGCCCAGTTGCAGGCGGTCGGTGATGTCGCCTTCAAAGCGCAGCTTGCAACCGGTGGCGGAAATATCCAGCAGTTTGCCGTTGATCGGCGCCTTGAGCTTTTCGCCGCCGAGTTCGACGCTGACCAGGTCAGTCAGCTTCAGGGCTGCGCGAAAGGCGTTGCGGCGCTGGTGGTAAACCACTTCGGTCGGCAGTTCGCCGGTGTAGAAGCGATCGCCCTCGGACTCTTCAATGTTCAGCTTACCGGTGCATTCCCAGGCGATGCGCACGCCCTCGTGGAAGCCTTCGACCTTGAACGGTTCGCCCGCCAGCAGAAAGCGCTCGCCATCGCGCGGGATCATTTCGTCCAGGGCAATCGTTGCGGTTTCGCGGTCGACCTTGATCAGGTAGCTCTGAAAGCGCTGGCTGCGCTCGTGGAACGTGATGATCAGCGGATCGTGGCTTTCTTGCAGCTGGCGCAGGTTGCTGGAGATTTCCAGGGGCGTGGTCAGCACCTTTGGTGGCTGCGGACTATCATCCGCGCTTAGGGCGTTTGGCACGTTTTCTCAATCTCCAGACAAAATTTGACTACGACTAGCCAGCATTTTGCCAGCATGTTTCGCGGGTTGATAGTGCAGGCACATCGAATGGCTCACGCCTGGCTGAGCGTACGCGGCTTGGTCGGTTTGGCGAAAGTGCCCGAGGCGTCATACAACGCTGGCGGCTCGCCCCCGGTGAGGATTTTCAGTTGATTGGCCGTGGCGGCCTGCTGAATCTGGATCGACTGGCCGTTCTTGACGTTCGCCGCCTGGCACTGGGCAATCAGGTCGGTCAACACGTCGCTCTGGGCCAGCAACTGGTCGCCAATGCTCGAGTGGCTGGCCAGTTGCTCCAGACCCTGACGGTCGAGCGGCAGGTTGAGGCTGGCGAGGATTTCGCTGCGCTTGCGGCCATGCTGTTCAAGCAAAATGATCAATGCCTGTTTGCGCGCCAGAATGTCTTCGAGCAAAGGCATGTCACGACCGTGCAAAGCGAGGGACTCGGTTTGCAGCAACTCCAGCAATTGTTGAGCTGGAGCAAAGTCGTCGGTGATCAGTTGCAATAAATTAGTGTCGTGCATGGCTGGCCTTGGGTTTTAAGCGTCCAAAAGCCTGGCGCCGGCAAAAGCCTAGCGCTGGGCTTCGAAGTTGAGCAGTTTGCTGGCTACACGGTTGCTGTCGACTTTATAGCTGCCATCGGCAATCGCTGCTTTCAACTCGGCCACCCGGGCTTTGTCGACGGCAGGCTGATCGCGCAGCTTGTCAGTGACCTTCTGCAACTGTTGAGCCTCATTGCTGAGGTGTACCGATTCCCCGCTTTTTGCGGTACTGGCCGTTTCGGCCTGGGTATTCAGCGGCGCGGAGGTGCCGGATTCGGCGGTTTCCTTGGCGTTGCTGGTACGTGTACTGCCCGTAAGTGACGAGGAGCTGTTCAAACGGCTGAAATCGATGACCATGTTAAAAACCTCTGGGAATTTGGACGCTTGCCATGTTCTCGGCCATTCCCTGGAAAACTTTAGGCTCACTTTGCAATGAGCTGCATGTGCCGAAGCGTGTTCTGCTGCGGCACAGTTTAGGGAAGCATCGAGGCCGGCGCCAGTTTTCTGCCTGAGCGTTTTACATGGCCACTTCCACCTGGCCCGGCGCGATGACCTGCGCCTTGATCACCCGGTTGGAATTGAGGTTTTTCACCCGGATCTGTTCTTTCAAACCGCCATTGGCCAGGGCTTCGCCGGGCATGCGCACGGCGAGCGTACCGCTGCGGGCGATGATGACCACCTGATCACCCTTGCGCACCACTTCAGCCTGTTCCAGATGCACCAGGGTAATCACCTGATCGGCGACCGTTGGTCGGGTCAATTTCTGCCCGATGGCTTCATCCACCGACGTCAGGAAACCCTGATTGATCTGGCTGATGTCGCGTTCACGCAAGGTCACATCCTGCGGCTCGATAATTCCGGCGCGTTTCAGCGGGCGAGTGGTGGTGACAATCTCGCGAAACAGGCGGACTTGAGCGGGCACGAACACCGTCCACGGCGAGCTTCCCTCGCACCGGACCTTGACCGTAACCCGGCCCAGCGGACGGGCCGGACTCTCCAGCGACGCTGTCAATTCCTTGTCGCACATAGGCATGCGCATACGCGGGTCGAGCTGGTTGACCTCGATTTCGTAGCGGCCTTCCGTTTGACTGGTAGCCAGATAGTCTTCTACGGTGAACTCAAGAAAGCCTTGGGTGACGCCGATAAGCATGTCAGGCAAGGTAACCGTATCAGCACCGGCAGGGCTGCCAGCGAAGAAGAAGCAGACGGCAGACACCGCGCACAGCGCTTTGCGGGTGCGGGAGGTCAGGCGTCGGAAAAATGTCGTTTGAGCGTTCATACGAGTTAAAAAGCAAGCGCCGTGCCGTTTAGCAATGAATGTGCGTCGCAACAACACTTGGCGTTGGTGTAGGAGTCTGGGCATGGCTGGTGTAATGGATTCGGTGAACCAGCGCACGCAACTGGTAGGGCAGAATCGCCTGGAGCTGTTGTTGTTCCGTCTCGACGGTCAACAGCTCTACGGCATCAACGTGTTCAAGGTGCGGGAAGTGCTGCAATGCCCGTCGCTGACGTTGATGCCCAAGTCCAGTCCTGTCGTGTGCGGGGTGGCGAATATCCGGGGGGCGACCATTCCGATCCTTGATCTGGCAATGGCGACCGGTTCCGGGGCGTTGAAAGACAAGAACAGTCCGTTCGTGATCATCACGGAGTACAACACCAAGACCCAGGGTTTCCTGGTTCGCTCGGTGGAGCGCATCGTCAACATGAACTGGGAAGAGATCCATCCGCCGCCCAAGGGCACCGGGCGCGATCACTACCTGACCGCTGTGACTCGGGTCGACAATCAGTTAGTCGAAATCATCGATGTCGAGAAGGTGCTGGCGGAAGTGGCGCCGACGCCCGAGGCGATTTCGGTCGGTGTGGTCGATGTCGAAACCCAGAGCAAGGCGTTGTCGCTGCGGGTGCTGACGGTCGATGACTCGTCGGTGGCGCGCAAGCAGGTCACGCGTTGCCTGCAGACGGTCGGGGTCGAAGTGGTGGCGCTGAACGACGGCAAGCAGGCGCTGGATTACCTGCGCAAGCTGGTCGAAGAGGGCAAGAAGCCGGAAGAAGAGTTCCTGATGATGATTTCCGACATCGAGATGCCGGAGATGGACGGGTACACCCTGACGGCGGAGATCCGCAGCGACCCGCGCATGCAAAAGCTTCATATCATCCTGCATACTTCGTTGTCGGGGGTATTCAATCAGGCGATGGTCAAGAAAGTCGGCGCCGATGACTTCCTGGCCAAATTCCGTCCTGATGACCTGGCATCCCGGGTAGTCGACCGGATCAAAGCAGCAGATATCAGCTAGGGACCTTTTGTCCCTGGCGGTCAACACGATTTAAGAGGCGGCATCATTGTCTACGGGTAATTTGGATTTCGAACAGTTCCGGGTCTTCCTGGAAAAAGCCTGTGGCATTTTGCTCGGTGAAAACAAGCAGTACCTGGTCTCGAGCCGTCTCAACAAACTGATGGAGCAGCAAGGCATCAAGTCCCTGGGTGAGCTGGTACAGCGCATCCAGACCCAGCCGCGCAGCGGTTTGCGCGAGCAGGTGGTCGATGCCATGACGACCAACGAAACCCTGTGGTTTCGGGACACCTATCCGTTTGAAGTCTTGAAGAACAAGGTGCTGCCCGAGGCGATCAAGGCCAGTCCCAACCAGCGTCTGCGGATCTGGTCGGCGGCGTGCTCGTCGGGTCAGGAACCGTATTCGCTGTCGATGTCGATCGACGAGTTCGAGCGCAGCAACCTCGGTCAGTTGAAGATGGGCGTGCAGATTGTTGCCACGGACTTGTCCGGCAGCATGCTGACCAACTGCAAGACCGGCGAGTACGACAGCCTGGCGATCGGCCGCGGTTTGTCCGCCGATCGTCTGCAGCGCTACTTCGACCCGAAAGGGCCGGGGCGCTGGGTGATCAAGGCGCCGATCAAGAACCGGGTGGAATTCCGTTCGTTCAACCTGCTCGACAGCTACGCCAGTCTGGGCAAGTTCGACATCGTGTTCTGCCGCAACGTGCTGATCTACTTCTCCGCCGAGGTGAAGAAAGACATCCTGTTGCGCATTCACAGCACGCTGAAGCCGGGCGGGTATCTGTTCCTTGGCGCGTCCGAAGCGCTGAACGGTTTGCCGGATCATTACCAGATGGTCCAGTGCAGCCCGGGGATCATTTACCAGGCGAAGTGATTGCACGGGCAACACGAGAAACGGGAGTCCTTGGGGGCTCCCGTTTTTTTGTGCCTGAATTATCTCCCTCACGCACCACAAAATCCCCTGTGGGAGCGGGCTTGCTCGCGAAGGCGGTGTGCCAGGACAACAAATATTGACTGACACGACGCCTTCGCGAGCAAGCCCGCTCCCACAGTTGTCCGGTGTTGGCGAGAGCACGCAAGCGGCAGAAAAGCGGCAGCCAGCGGAAACCGGTTGCCGCTTTTCTGGCATTGCCGCTTTGCCGGCTCCTCGCAAAGCCCCGGTTTATGGGGGTTGTTCTGTTTGGCACGGCGCTTGCTAAAGCTCAGGTACGAAAAACCGGTCACCCGAAGGTTCCCGACATGAGCATCAGCTTCGATAAAGCGCTCGGCATTCACGAAAAGGCATTGGGCTTCCGCGCCCAGCGTGCCGAAGTGTTGGCCAACAACATCGCCAACGCCGATACCCCGAACTACAAGGCTCGGGATCTGGACTTCTCCAAAGTGCTTGAAGCACAGACCCAGAAGAACGCCAACGGCACCATCGCCCTGAACATGACCAACAGCCGTCACATCGAAGCTGAAGGCCTGGGCAATGGCGACGAGTCGCTGATGTATCGCACGCCGATGCAGCCTTCGATCGACCAGAACACCGTTGACGCTCAGCTTGAGCAGTCGAACTACGCGGAAAACGCGGTCGGCTTCCAGGCCAGCTTCACCCTGCTCAACAGCAAATTCAAAGGGCTGGTGTCAGCCCTGCGCGGAGAGTAATCCATGTCCCTGTCCAGCGTTTTCAACATTGCCGGCAGCGGCATGAGCGCACAAACCACGCGTCTGAACACCGTGGCTTCGAACATCGCCAACGCCGAAACCGTTTCGTCGAGCATCGACCAGACCTACCGCGCCCGTCACCCGGTGTTTGCCACCATGTTCCAGGGCGGCCAGAACAGTGGCAGCAACTCGCTGTTCCAGAGCCAGGACGCCGCAGGGCAGGGCGTGCAGGTACTTGGCGTGGTCGAAGACCAGAGCAACCTCGAAGCGCGTTACGAGCCGAACCATCCGGCCGCTGACGCCAAAGGCTACGTCTACTACCCGAACGTCAACGTGGTGGAAGAAATGGCTGACATGATTTCCGCGAGCCGTTCGTTCCAGACCAACGCCGAAATGATGAACACCGCCAAAACCATGATGCAGAAGGTACTGACCCTCGGTCAGTAATAAGGGGCGACTGCCATGAGCGTTACCGATACCACCAGCAGCCTGAGCATGAATGACATCCTGGCGAACTCCTCGAAGAAAACGAGCAGTACGACCACCGGTGGCATTGCTTCGGCCACCAACAGCGCCACTGGCGGCAAAGCCCTGGGCAAGGATGCGTTCCTGCAACTGCTGGTCACCCAGCTGAAAAACCAGAACCCGCTTGATCCGCAGGACAACAGCGCCTTCGTAGCACAGTTGGCGCAGTTCAGCAGTCTTGAGGGCATCACCACCCTCAACAGCACCGTCAGTTCGCTGGCCGGCAACTACAGCTCCTCGCAAGCCCTGCAGGCGTCGTCGCTGGTTGGCCGCAACGTGATCGTGCAGACCAACACCGTTCAATTGGACGACCCGAGCAAAGGCATGACCGGTTCGGTCACCGTGCCGTCGTCGATTGCCGGTGGCACCGTCAGCATTACCGACAGCAGCGGCACGGTGGTTCGCACCATCGATCTGGGCAGTCGCGCCGCAGGCAGCGCAAGCTTCACCTGGGACGGCAAGGACAAGGATGGCAATCTGGTGAAGACCGGGACCTACACCGTCAAAGCCAACGCCTCGATCAATGGCACCGCGACCGATCTGGCGACCTACCTGCCAGCCACGGTCAACAGCGTGACCATCAGCCAGACCGGTGGCGAGCTGATGCTCAACCTGTCCGGCAAGGGCACCGTCGCCCTGTCCAAAGTACAAACCATTGGTATATAGAGCCGACTAACCGGCACAAAGGAGTGGAATATGTCTTTCAATATCGGCCTTAGCGGTCTCTATGCAGCCAACAAACAACTGGACGTGACCGGCAACAACATCGCCAACGTCGCGACCGCCGGTTTCAAATCGTCCCGTGCAGAATTCGAAGACGTCTATTCGGCCACTCGCCTGGGTAGCGGCAGCAAGGTCATCGGCAACGGCGTGCGCCTGGCCAACGTGTCCCAGCAGTTCACTCAGGGTGACATCAACAACACCGGCAACGTGTTGGACATGGGTATCAACGGTTCCGGTTTCTTCACCATGAGCAACAACGGCGCGATCACCTACACCCGTGCCGGTACGTTCAAGGTCGACAATGCCGGTTTCATCACCAACACTGACTACACCTCGCGTCTGCAAGGTTACGGTGTGGACGCTAACGGCAAGATCATCAACGGTGTGTTGACCGACCTGAAGATCGACACTTCAAACCTGGCGCCGAAATCGACTTCGTTGGTGACTTCAAGCATCAACCTGAACTCGTCGGCACCCGTGATCGACGACACAGCCGCGGCAGGCAAGTTCGACCCGGCAAAACTCGAAACCTACACCAAGTCCTTCAGCACGCCTATCTATGACTCTCAGGGCAACTCGCACGTCATGGATCAGTACATGGTGAAAACCGGCCAAAACACCTGGAAAGTCTACACCCTGGTGGACGGGCGCAATCCAGATGCAACCGGCAGCGATCCAACCAAGACCGCCCCGACTGCTTCGACACTGACGTTCGACAGTTCGGGCAATCTCACTCAGGTCAGCACGCCTAACCCGGCAGATCCGACCAAGCCGATCATCAGCAGCGACCTGAAGCTGACCGGCTGGGTACCGGGTACCGTGACCAACGGCACCTTCACGCCAAACGGCGCGTCTGCCAACACCAATGGCGTGACCATATCCATGGCCAAGACCACTCAGTTCAACGCTGACACCGCCCGTTCGATCCCGACTCAGGATGGTTACGCCACTGGTCAGATCACCAACCTGACCATCGACGGCACAGGCACGTTGTTCGCCAACTTCAGCAACAACCAGAGCAAGGCCATCGGCCAGGTTGCGCTGGCCAGCTTCACCAACGAACAAGGCTTGCAGGCGGTCGGCGGTACCAGCTGGAAAGAGACTTTTGCCTCGGGTATCCCGGGTTACGATGCGCCGGAAACCGGTACGCTGGGTTCGATCGCGTCCAACTCGCTGGAAGAGTCCAACGTTAACCTGACCAACGAGCTGGTGGATCTGATCAAGGGCCAGAGCAACTATCAGGCGAACGCCAAGACCATTTCGACCCAGAGCACTATCATGCAGACCATCATTCAGATGACCTGATTGGGTTTACCCGCTTCATGAAAAAGCCGACGCCTTGAGCGTCGGTTTTTTTATGCTTGTGGTTAAACATATTCACGATCGTACCGTTTGTCTGAATTTATGGTGTGGAAGTTGCAGCCCTGCCCGGTAAGGGACCTTGGCGTCAAAACTTCGCACAACCTGCTTCATTGAGCCAGGACACTGTACGGCGATATGGAAATCAGGAAGCTCCTACCAGGTTTTTCAACGTAGTTTCCAACACAAAAACACAAGGACGATGTAATGGCGATAATCAACGGGACCGCTGGTGCCGATAATCTGATCGGTTCTGCGGGCGATGATCAGATACGCGGGTTGGCGGGAAATGATGTTTTGAATGGTGGCGATGGTAATGATCTGTTGATCGGCGGCGATGGCGCCGATCAACTGATTGGCGGCGCAGGTTTCGATATTGCCAGCTATGAAGACGTACCCAACAGCGTTGCGGTAAC
>NZ_JBYSZP010000033.1:0-16913 GCF_058787295.1 Pseudomonas sp. FW305-3-2-15-E-TSA4
CCCTGATGAAGAATCAGGGCGAATACCGATCAGTTTGAGATTCTAGGGTTGCTGAGCAACATAGAATCTCCCACATTAGTTGCAATGCGATCCCCTGTGGGAGCGGGCTTGCTCGCGAAAGCTATCGACGGGTCACCACGATTTCACGGCCGGGTACAAAAGGTGCCCTGATGAAAAACCATTTGCCACTGCTCGCCCTGCCGCCGCCATACCGAACTGCGCAGACTGTCCGCCGGCACCCGCTGGCCGACAGCGCCGGTATGGCAGTGATACGTCACCAGAGCCGAATCTTCCGACAATTGCTTGAGCGTGAACTGACTGACGGTACGTTGTGCGAATGCTTGCTGCGGCAGCGCTTCCAGCACATCGGACTTGTTCCAGATGCCGCCGCTGGCGCCGAATTCGACAAAGTCGTCCGCGATCAGTCGCGCCAGTTCTGCGGGGTCCTCGCGCACGGCGCGCGATAGCAGGCGGTTTTCCAGATGTAACAAATGCTTCGACAGATCCATCTCGTTCCTACCTCAGTGCAGAAATCACTCGCCACAAAGGCTTTCGATTGTGCAAAAAAAACCGCCCTTTCGGGCGGCTAAAGTACTTCGACCATGATTCAGAAGCTTTGACTGAAGCTGATGTTGAACGCGCTGTCATTGTTGTCGCTCGACACCTGGCCCGAGTAGCCGATGCCCAGCTTGCCGGTCGGGGTGACCTGGAAGTCCACGCCGGCTTCGAGCAATGCGCTGTCCTTGGCGATGGGTACGCCTTGGGTGCTGAACGAGGCGCCGCCGTCGATGAAGGTCAGGTCGGCGTCAGGTTTGGTGTCGCCGTAGGCATGCCGCCAGCCGATGGCCGCGCGTGGCGTCAGTTGGCTGCCGTTGGCCAGGGTCACCAATTTGCCGACACGCACACCGAGGGTCGAGTAGGTGATGTCCTGATCGGCGTCGGCCTTCAAGCGCCCCACCCCACCTTTCTCCTTACCGGTGTCGCTGTCGTAGTTGACGTGGGCCAGGCCGGCGAACGGTTCGATGGCAACGCCTGCCGCGTTGATCGCGTAACCCACTTCACCGAACACCTGCGCACTGCGCGCGTCGTAATCGGCCTTCAGGCGATCGTTGTAAGTACCGACGCTGACATCGCGTTTGGTCTCGATGCTGTGCCAGCTATAAGCCGCGCCGAGGCGCACCGCCAGTGCATCGAATTGCGAGTTCAGATACCCGGCGAGGTGGTAGCTGTCGACCTTGGCATCGGAGTTGCGATCATGCGCGTTGAGGTTGCTGCGGGTGTAACCGGCCGCCATCCCGGCACGCCAGGTGTCATCCAGCGCCTTGTCGGTGCCGAGCATGAAACCGCCGAGGTTGCGATCAACTTTTGCCGTGTTGCTGTCGCCGCCCATGTCGCCCCAGGCACCGATAGCCCGGATCCAGCCGACCATTTCCCCGTGGCAGCCGTTGCTGCTCAGTTGCGTGTCGCTCGGTGCCAGGGTTTTGCGTGGATCATCCGCAGCGCTGCACGACGGCTGGCGCATGCGGTCATTGACCGCCTCACGGATGAAGCGCGAGTCTTCCAGCATGGCGCTGGCGGCGCTGGCGTGGATTTCCCCGGAGAGGCTGTCGAACGCATTGCGTGCACCGGCCACGCTGAGGTTGACGATCTGGTTCTGCAACGCCGCGCCAGCCGCTCCGTTATTGGACAGTGCCGTGGCGGTGCCGCGCTGGTTGCCCGTGGCAGCGACATCGGCGAACGAGTTGCCGTTGCGGCTCACGGCCAGGGTCACCGAATCGGCACCGTAGATCAGCGAGCTGTCGAGGAACGCGTACTGCGGCAGATCGGTGGCACTGAAGGTGCCGGTCACCCCGCCGCCCGCAGTGATCAGCGAGTAGGTGGTATTGCCGGTGAACGGCGCCAGGCTGTTGACCACCAGACCGCCGCCCAATGCCGCCGTACCACCCACCGCCAGTGGCGTGGCGGTTGGCGAGCTGACGGTCAGCGCCAGTACACCATCGCTGCTGTTGGTCAGGTTGCCGGCCACGCTCAAGGTGCCGTCAGCACCACCGGAAGCGACCACACCGTGGTTGACCACCGAACCGACGCTGCCGTTACCGCTCAGGCCTGCGCCGTTGGCGACCGTGACTTGTGCGCCCAGCGAAGCCCGGGCCGCACGGCTGCCGACTTGCAGCAGGCCTTGATCGACGGAAACCGTACCGCTGAACGGTTGATTGCCGACCATCAACAGGCGACTCACGCCGCGTTTGAACAGCGCGCCGGTGCCGTTGAGCACACCATTGAACTGGCCATCGGTGTTTTGCTGGAACACCAGCGTGGCGTTGTCGGTGATGTTGCCTTGCAGACTCGTGGTGTTACCGATCAGCGTACCGCCACTGACGGTGGTGCCACCGCTGTAGGTATTGGCGCCAGTCAGCACGAGGGTGCCGGAATCGAGTTTCTCGATACCGCCGGTGCCGATCAGCGGCACGTCGATTTCAGCACTGGCCCCGGCATTGACCCGCACCGGCGCCAGACTGCCGTCGGCACCGTTGACTGGTGTCAGCGTACCGCCAGCCCCCGGCACCAGGCTGTAGCCGCCGGTGAGGAACTGCAGACCGGTGAAGTTCTGATTGCCCTGCACAGTGACGGTACCCGCCTGGCCACCAAACACTGCGAATTGACCATTGGACGCCAGCGCCTGAGTGCCGCTCGGATCGGTCCAGTTGGTGCCCGGGCCCCACACGCCACTGCCGCCACCGATGCTGCCATCAGGGTTGGTAGTGCCGCCGTTCCAGAACTGCACCTCACCCGGCGTGCCTTGTACCAACAGGTTGACCTGATTGGCGATCGCGGTTTGCAGGGTCAGGTTGGCCGCCGACACCGGCAGGCTGCCGTAGACCAGACCGTTGTCGGTCAGGCTGCCGCCGTAACGGAACAGTTGATAGACCCCGGTGCCGAAGCCGCCGGCGTTGCTGATGTTCAGCGTACCGTCGAGGGTCAGGTTACCGGCGACGTTGACCACCGTGGTGGAACTGGTGGCCGAGCCGAGGCTGAAGTCCAGGTTGGTGCCCGAGGACAGCGCCAGCGAGCCGACCGACAACGGTGTAGCCGTGCCGCCACCGGTCAGCGTCGCACCGCTGGCCAGTTGCACGTTGCCGCCCAGTTGTCCGCTGCCACCGACTTTCGCACCACTGGCGACGTTGACGTTGGCGCTGTTGAGCACGCCGTTGACGATCAGGTTGCCGGCCTGCACCGAAGTGTCACCGGTGAAGGTGTTGTTGCCGGTGAGGAGCAATTGGCCGGTGCCGGTTTTGTTCAGCGTGCCGGCGCCGGTGAGGTTGCCGGTGTAGCTGCCGTCGGCGTTCTGCGCGAAGGTCAGCGCCGCGTTGTTGACGATGGCGCCTTGCAGGCTGCTGGTGTCGCCAGTGGTAGTGCCAGCGTTCAGCGTGGTGCCGCCGCTGTAGGTGTTGGCGCCGCTAAGCACGAGGTCAGCGCTGCCGTTTTTCACCAGACTGCCTGTGCCGGTGATGGCGCCGAGCAGCGTGGTGTTCTGGTTGCCGGCCAGGGTCAGTTGCGACCCCAGATTGATCGCGTTGGCCAGTTGCAGCGCCGAGGTGCTGTCGAGGCTGGCGTTGCCGGTCACGCTCAGTGCACCGCTGCTGATTGCGCTGTTGTTGCCCAGCACCAGCGTACCGCCAGCGAGCTGAGTACCACCGCTGTAGGTGTTGCTGCCGTTGAGGGTCAGGCTCGAAGCGCCAGACTTGATCAGGCTGCCCGCCCCACTGACTACACCGTCGAGGGTCAAGGCGTTACTGCCAGCGACAGTCAGGCCACCGTTCACCACCACATCGTTGCCCAGCGTGACGGCCGCGTTGCTGTCCAGCGCGGTGCCGTCCGCAGCGGTCAACACACCGCTGCCGAGCGCTGCGTTGTTGCCCACGACGATCTTGCCGCCATTGAGCGCAGTGCCACCGGTGTAACCGTTGGCAGCGTTGAGCACCAGCGTGCCGGTGTCGTATTTGCCGAGGGTGCCGCTGCCGTTAAGCGCAACGCCGACGGTCGCGGTGGCGTTCGGATCGACTCGCACCGTGGCGTTACCCAACGAACCGTTGACCAGATTCAGCGAACCCGCGGTGCCGCCCTGCAGGCTGTAGCCATCGGTGACGAACTGCATGCCGGTGATGGTTTGTGCGCCGTTCACGGTGACCGTGCCCGCCGTGCCCTGGAACACCGCGAAGTTGTTGGTCCAGGCCTGATTGGTGGTGCCGTTGACGTCGGTCCAGTTGGTGGTGCCGGTGCCCCAGGTGCCGCTGCCGCCATCGACCGAGCCGTTGGCCACCAGTTGGTTGCCGTCCCAGAACTGCACGGTGACGCCCGGTGCGGTAACCAGCAGGTTGATCTGGTTGGCCAGCGCGGTTTGCAGGGTCAGATCGCCCGGGGTGACGCTGCCCGGCACCGTGCCGATCAGCATGCCGTTGTCGGTCAGGCCCCCGGTGTAGTTGATCAACCGGTACACACCGCTGCCGAAACCGCCGATGTCGCTGACGTTGAGGGTGCCGTCGAGGGTCAGGTTGCCGCCGACATTCACCAGCGCATTGCCGCCACCGGAAACCGGCGTGCCCAGTCCGACATCGAAATTGGAGTTGGCGTTGAACACCAGCGAGTTCACCGACAGGGTGCTGCCGGTGGCGCCGGCCAGATGACCGCCGTCGGCCACGGTCACCGCACCGCCGAGCGAGCCGCCGCCGGTCAGGGTGCCGCCGCTGTTGACCAGTACGCTGGCGCTGTCCAGCGAGCCGCTGACGTTCAAGGTGCCGGCGTTGACCGTGGTGTTGCCGGTCAGGCTGTTGAGGCCGGTCAGGGTCAGCGTTCCGGTGCCGAGCTTGCTCAATTCGCCGGTTCCGGTGAGGACACCGGCGAAAAGGCTGCTGGCGTTGTTGCCGCCGATGCTCAGGGTGTTGCCGCCGCCGATCAGTGCGGTGCCGCTGCCGGTCAGACTGGCGAGGCTGCCCGAGCCGCCGAGATTGAGAGTTGACGCAGCGCCGAGGTTGACCCCGGCATTGCTGCCCAGTGCCGAGTTGCCCAGTGTCGTGAGGCTGCCCGATTGCACATCAAAGGTGCCGCTGAAGGTGTTGTTGCCGGACAGCGTCAGGTCGGCCAGACCATTCTTGGTCAGGGTGCCCGCCCCGGCGATCACGCCACCGAGCGTCAGGTTGTTGTTGCCAGCCACGCTCAGGTTGGCATTGACGTTGACGTTGTTGGCCAGCACCAGCGGCGCGGTGGTGTCGAGGGTCGACGCACCCGCCACGGTTACCGCGCCGGAGCCCAGGCCCGCAGAGGTGCCAAGGGTCACGGTGCCGGCGTTCAGTGTGGTGCCGCCGCTGTAAGTGTTAATGCCGTTGAGGGTCAGGTTGGACGCGCCGTTCTTGATCAGACCGCCGGTGCCGCTGACCACGCCGCTGAGCGCGACGTCGCTGCTGCCGGTATTGGTCAGATTGGCATTGAGCACCACGTTGTTGCCCAGCGACACCGCGGTGTTGCTGTCCAGCGCCGAGGCACCGGCCACGGTCAGGTTGCCCAGGCCGAGTGCTGAGTTGCTACCGGCGGTCAGGGTGCCGGCGTTCAGGGTAGTGCCGCCGAGGAAGTTGTTATTGCCGCTGAGGGTCAGATTGGCCGCGCCGTTTTTGCTCAGACTGCCGGCGCCGTTGACCGTACCGGCCAAAGTCAGATCCGCTGTGCCACCGATGCCGAGGTTACCGGCCAGATTCACCGCGTTGTTCACCGAAATCGCCGTGCTCGCATCCAGCGTGCTGCCGCCCGCCGCGTTCAACGTGCCGGAACCCAGCGCCGAGTTCGACGCCAGAACCAATCCGCCAGCGTTCAGCGCCACCGGCCCGAGGAAGGCGTTGTTGCCGCCGAGGGTCAGGTTGGCCGCGCCATTCTTGATCAGGCCACCGGTGCCACCGATCACGCCGTTGAGGGTCAGCGCATTGCTGCCGACCACGGTCAGATTGCCGTTTAGCGTCGCAGCGTTGCCGAGGGTCACCGCAGTGTTGCTGTCCAGTTGTGTGCCGGCGTTGGCGGTCAGTGTGCCGCTGCCCAGCGCGGTGTTGCTGCCGACAATGATCTTGCCACCGTCCAGCTGCGTGCCGCCGCTGTAGGTGTTGGCGCCATTGAGCACCAGGGTACCGGCGTCGAGTTTATTGAGGATGCCGCTGCCATCGATATTCACGCCGATGGTCGCAGTAACGCCCGGATCAACCCGCAGCGCTGTGGTACCGCCAGTGCCGTTGACTGCGGTCAGTTGCCCCGCCGCGCCGTTGACCAGGTTGTAGCCGTCGGTGAGGAATTGCATACCGGTGAACGCTTGCGTACCGTTCACCGTCACAGTGCCCGCAGCACCCTGGAATACCGCGAAGTCACCGGCCCATGGCTGGTTGACCAGACCATTGGCATCGGTCCAGTTGGTGCCGACAGCATTCCACGTGCCGCTGCCGCCATCGACCACGCCGTTGGCGATGGTCTGGCTGCCGTCCCAGTAACGGATGTTGCTGTTCGGTGCCGACACTTGAATATTGATCTGATTGCCCACGCCGGTCTGCACCACCAGATCGCCAAGGCCATAGCCGACCGGCACGCTGGCGACGTCCAGACCGAGATTGGTCAGGGCACCGGTGTAGTTGAACAGGCGATACACACCGACGCCGAAACCGCCGGCATCGGTGACGTTGAGATTGCCGTCAAGGGTAAGGTTGCCGCCGATGTTCATCAGCGAACTGGTCGACGGAGTCCCCAGCGCCACATCCACGTTGCTACCGGCACCGAGGGTCAGGCCACTGGCTGACAAGGTATTGCCCGATGACAGCGCCAGATGGCCCCCGCTATTAATGTTCACTGTGCCAAGCGCCGAGCCGGTACCGGTCAGGGTACCGCCGGTGTTGACGTTGACCTGTGCACTGCCCAGCGAACCGCTCAGGTTCACGATACCGCCATCGATCGCGGTATTGCCGGTAATGCCGTTGATGCCAGTGAGGTTCAAGGTGCCGGTGCCGACTTTGGTCAGGCCACCGCTGCCACTGAGATCACCATCAAAGGTGCTGGTGACGTTGCCGCCACCGACGGTCAACGTGTTGCTGCCAGTCAGTTGCACACTGCCGCTGCCGGTCAGCGCGCCGAGGCTGGCATCGCTACCGAGATTCAGGCCGGCACCGGCACTGATGTTGACGCCAGAAGTGTTGCCCAGTGCGTTGGTGTTGAGGGTAGTGACGCTGCCGGAGACGATGTTCACGGCGCCGGTAAAGGTGTTGTTGCCGGCCAGAGTCAGGTCCGACAGGCCGTTTTTGGTCAGGCTGCCGGCGCCGTCGATGATGCCGTTGAGGCTCAGGTCGTTATTGCCGGCCACCGTCAGCCCGGCGTTGAGGGTGATCGCGTTGCCGATGCCGAACGAGGCGCTGTTATCGAGAGTCGCCGCGCCGCCGACGGTCAAGCCACCACTACCCAGACCGTTGGCATTGCCCAGGGTCAGGGTACCGGCGTTGAGGGTGGTGCCGCCGCTGAAGGTGTTGTTGCCGTTGAGTGTCAGATTCGCTGCGCCATTCTTGATCAATTGGCCGCTGCCGCTGGTGACGCCACCGAGGGTCAGATTCTGCGTGCCGCCGACGGTCAATCCAGCGTTGAGAGTGACGCCGTTATTGAGGCTGACCAGCGGCGAATTGCTGTCCAGTGTGGCAGCGCCAGCGACGCTCAGTGCGCCGGAACCCAGCGCCGAACTGTTGCCGACGGTCAGCGTACCGGCGTTCAACGTGGTGCCGCCGAGGTAGTTGTTGGCCGCATTGAGAATCAGATTGGCCGCGCCGTCTTTCACCAGACTGCCGGCGCCGCTGACCAGACCGGTCAAGGTCAGATCTGCCGTGCCACCGATATTCAAGGCTCCCGCCAGGCCCACTGCGTTGTTCAGGCTGACGGCGGTGTTGGCGTCCAGCGTGGTATTGGCCGCCGCATTCAGCGTACCGACGCCCAGCGCGGTGTTGCTGCCGACAATCAGCTTGCCGGTGTTCAGTGCAGTGTTGCCGAAATAGGTGTTGGCGCCGTTGAGGGTCAGGTCGGCCGCGCCGTTCTTGGTCAGCCCACCGATGCCGGCGACCACCCCGCCGAGGGTCAGCGCATTGCTGCCGCCGACGGTCAGCGTGCCGCCGAGGTTGACGTTGTTGGCCAGGGTCGCCGCCGTGCTTGCATCCAGCGTGGTGCCGTTCGACGCGTTCAGTGCGCCCGTACCCAGAGCGGTGTTGGAGCCGACCACCAGCGAACCGGCATTCAGCGCCGTGGTGCCGGTGTACGTGTTGTTGCCGGTCAGGGTCAGGCTCGATGCGCCGGTCTTGATCAGGCCGTTCGCGCCACTGATTACCCCGCCGAGGGTCAGCGCGTTGGCGCCGCCTGCGGTGAGGTTGGCATTGAGAATCACGTTGTTGTTCAGGGTCACGGCGGAACTACTGTTGAGGGTGCCCGCGCCTTCCACCGACAAGGCGCCGGTGCCCAGTGCCGCACCGTTGCCGACGGTCAGGCTGCCGGCATTCAGGGTGGTGCCGCCGCTGTAGGTATTGGTGCCGTTGAGGGTGAGATTGGCGGCGCCGTTTTTCACCAGTTGGCTGGTACCGCTGATCCCGCCACCGAGGGTCAGCGCGTTGCTGCCGCCAATCCCCAGACTGTTATTGAGAATGACGTTGTTGTTCAGTGTCACCGCCGCATTGCTGTCGAGCGTCGCCACGCCGCCGACGGTGATGTTGCCGCTGCCGAGCGCCGCATTCGCGCCGGCCGTAATGGTGCCGGCGTTCAACGCGACGGCACCGAGGAAAGTATTGGCGCCATTGAGAATCAGATTGGCCGCGCCGTTCTTGGTCAGCCCGCCGCTGCCGCTGACGATACCGCCGAGGGTCAGGTTGGCGCTGCCGCCGATGTTCAGATTGCCACCGAGTGACACCGCGTTGGTCAGCGCCACCGCTGTGCTGGCATCGAGGGTGGTACCTGCTGCCGTGGTCAATGCGCCCGTGCCCAGCGCGGTGTTGGAGCCGACAATCAGCGTGCCAGCATTCAGCGCAGTGCCGCCGGAGAAAGTGTTATTGCCGCTGAGGCTGAGGCTCGCAGTGCCGTTCTTGATCAGATTGCCGGCGCCGCTGACGACCCCGCTCAGGCCCAGTGCCTGGGTGCCGCCAATGGTCAGATCCGCCGCCAGCGCGACAGCGTTGGCCAGGGTCACCGCCGTGGTCGCATCCAGCGTGGTGCCGGCCGCGGCGTTCAACGCGCCAGTCCCCAGTGCGGTGTTGCTGCCGACGAACAGGCTGCCGGCGTTGAGAAGCGTGTTGCCGGCGTTGGTATTGTTCCCCGTCAGGGTCAGGCTGGCGGTACCGGATTTGGTAATCCCGCCAGTACCGGACAGGACGCCGCCCAGGGTCAGGGCATTGCTGCCGAGCACGTTGAGCGCGCCGGTCATGGCGATGTTGTTGGCCAGCGTGACGTTGGCGGTGCTGTCGAGGCTGGTGCCAGCGGCGGTGTTCAGCGCACCGCTGCCCAGTGAATTGTTGTTGGTCACCAGCAGGCTGCCGGCGCTCAGGGTGGTAGTACCGGTGAAGCCGGTGTTGGCGCCACTGACGGTCAGGCTGCCGCTGCCGGTTTTGGTCAGGCCACTGCTGCCGTTGATCAAGCCGCCGAGGGTCAGTGCGCCAGTGCCGCCGGCGGTCAAGGTGCCGCCGAGGTTGATGGCGTTGGCCAGGCTGATCGTGCCCGGCGCGCTCAGGGTCGTCGCGCCAGTGACGTTGAGGGTGCCGGTGCTGAATGCCTGATTGTTGCTGATCTGCACCGTGCCGCCATTGAGCGTGGTGTTGCCCAGATAGGTGTTGGCAGCGCTGAGGCTCAGTTGCCCGGAACCGACTTTGCTCAGGCCGCCGCTGCCGGAAATCACCCCACTCAGAGTGGTGGCGTTGGTGCCCTGCACGGTCACACCACCGGCGCCGAGGGAGATCAGATTGCTGAGGTTCAACCCGGCGTTGCTGGCCTGGAGGATCCCGCCGTTGGAGGTGAGCACCCCGCTGCCGAACGTGGCGTTGTTGTTGAACTGGGCGACACCGCCATTGAGCGTGGTCGCGCCGCTGACCAGTGGCCCTTGCAAGGTCCAGGTGCCGCTGTTGATGGTCAGGTTGTTGAAGTTGACGTAAGTGGCGCTCGACGCCGTGCCGACCCCGGTGGTGCCGCCGCCGACACCGGCCGGGTTTTGCAGGATCAGGCTGTTGGTACCGCCCGCGCCGCCATCGACAGTGCCGGTCGGGGCGAACGTCAGGTTGATGCCGATCAGTCCGCCGAGGCCGACGCTGACCTGCACGCCGTCACCGACCTGCACCGAAGAGCCCGTCACCGCCGTAAAGGTGTTGGTGCTGCTCGCGCCCATCGACACGCCGCCGGTGATCGCACCGGCGTTAGTGAAGGTGTTGCCCGCCGCCGAGGTCTCGAAGGCGATCCGGCCGTTGATCACGCCGGTGCTGCTGTTGGTCATGTTGACCTGCGAGCCGCCGTACACACCGACCACCGGGGTGTCGGCCAGGGTGATGCCACCGACCGAGAGTCCGGTCGAGGTGATGGTGCCGTTGTTGGTGATGCTCGTAGTGCCGGCCGCAGCGTTGTTCACCGCGATGCCCAGGCCGTCAACGCTGGTCAGGTTGAGCCCGAGCAACATGCCGGTACCGCGAATGATCCCGCTGGCATTGTTGAGCACGCTGACCGTACTGGTCGCGCCCGTACCGATGAAGGCACCGCCGCTCAACACCGAGACCAGCCCGAGCAGCGCCGGGTCGATCGTCCCGGAGTTGTTCAGGCTGATGTTGACCCCGGTCAGGTCCATCACATGGCCGCCGAGCGTCGCGTTCATCTGCGCCCCGGAGTTGACGTTGACCGTCAGACCGTTGGTGGCACTGGCGAAATTGTTGAGAAACAGCGGCAGACTCGGCACGCCGGTACAGGTCACGGTGGAACCCGCCGTGGAGCATGTGGCCAGTGCCGGTGCACTGACGCCGCCGAACAACAGCCCGGCAACGCTCAGGTGCACAGCAAGGGAAAGTGGGGAAAAACGCGAAACGAGGGCGACACCAAACCTTGCTTCCACGGGCTACTCCTTGTCGTGGCCAAATTCTTCCTTGAAGGCGTGGGAGAGGTGCTTATTCCACACGCGAATCAAGACTGCGACGGTCATCACAAAACCGCGTCTTGGCTGACAAGCTAGTAGACGCCCCGCGATGGGGCACTGATTAAATGGTGTTAATACTTTAATACTAGAACCGTCTAGAACGCGGGTTTCGGCCAGTAAACACTGGGTTTGGCGACACCTGACTAACCCTGTGGTGTATCTGTGAAGGATATGTCAGCTGACCCGACGCCTTCGCGAGCAAGCCCGCTCCCACAGGAGAATTTCAGCGTTTAAAAGAAACTGGTACGCCTTGTGCAAACGTTTGCGACCTGCCTTTAACGGCTTTTTCGTAACAAAACCGTACAGACCCGCAGAACCCGGGCCTCGATCCGCAAAAAAGGACTTTGAATGCACGTTGCTTCCCTTCTTCGCGCCCCGTTTGCGCGCACGTTTGCTGTTTCCCTGCTACTGACCGGCGTTACCGGAGTTCTCAGCCACAGCGCACTGGCACAACCGGCCCTGCCCGACGACTCCGCCCAGGGTGAAGCCCTCAGCCCGGAAGCTGCCCCGCCGAAAAAAGGCGCTTATCTGTCGGACTGGTACAACCAGGACCTGACGCTGATCGGCAGCAAGGACATCAGTTTCGGGCCGCAACCGGCCGACGATATCTATCTGGAATACGAGTACTTCGGGCGCAAGGGTCCGTTCGAGCTGTATGGCTACGTCGACATTCCGAAGATCTTCAACATCGGCAACAGCCACGACAAAGGCGTGTGGGATCACGGCTCACCGGTGTTCATGGAACACGAGCCGCGCATCTCCATCGACTACCTCGCCGGCCGCAGCCTGGCCATCGGCCCGTTCAAGGAATGGTACGTGGCGTTCGACTGGATCTACGATCACGGCAGCCGTAAAGAGAACCGTGCCAACACCCTGTACAGCGGCTTCGGCACCGACATCGACACCCATTCGCGGGTCAACCTGTCGGCCAACCTGTACGGGCGCTACCAGTGGGAAAACTACGGCGCGAGCAATGAGTATTCGTGGGACGGCTACCGCGCGCAGCTCAAGTACATCGTGCCCATCGACAAATTCAGCAACGGCGCGTCGCTGACCTACATCGGTTTCACCAACTTCGACTTCGGCTCGGACATCCACAAGGACAACCCGGCACGCACCGCCAATGCCACGGTGGCGACCAACGTGTTGCTGTACTCGTTCACCCACTTGCGCTTCACCCTGGTCGGCCGTTACTTCCACAACGGCGGCAACTGGGAGGACGGCAGTGAGTTGAACTTCGGCGACGGCAATTTCCGCGCGCGCTCCAACGGTTGGGGTTACTACGCCGGCATCGGCTATCAGTTCTGAAATCAGGAGATTCTCATGCAAGCAATGACGCGTCTGACCCTGGCCGCTGCGGCCCTGCTCTCTTCCACGGCGTGGGCGGCTGAAGCGCCGATCCAGCCGAAAGTCGTACTGATCACCATGTTCGCCCCCGAGGCACAGAACTGGATCGAGCGCCTCGACCTAAAACAGGAAATCCGCGTACCGGGGCTGTCCGCCGAGTACCCGACCATCCGCTGCAACACGCACCAGGTGTGCCTGCTGACCACCGGCATGGGCCAGACCAACGCCGCCGCCTCGACCTTGGCACTGGCGCTGTCGCCGAAATTCGACCTGCGCAAAAGCTGGTTCCTGATTGCCGGGATCGCCGGCATCAGCCCGAAACACGGGACCATCGGCACTGCGGCGTGGGCGCATTACCTGGTGGAATTCGGCACGCAATGGGAGCTGGATTCGCGCGATGCGCCGGCGAGCTGGCCGACCGGCTACCTGGGCATCAACACCAAAGGCCCCAACGAAAAACCGCCGCTGGACTACAAGACCGAAGTCTTCGAACTCAACCCGACACTGCAGGCCAAAGCCTTCGCCCTGAGCCACAAGGTCGAACTGAGCGAGAGCAAGGAATCGGCGGCGTGGCGCCGGAAATACCCGTCGGCCCCGGCCAACCAGCCGCCGGTGGTCACGCGCTGCGACACGTTGGCGGGCAACACCTGGTTCTCGGGTACACGCCTGAGCGAACGCGCCGAGGTCTGGACCAAACTGCTGACCGATAACAAGGGTGAATACTGCACCACACAACAGGAAGACAACTCCACCTATGAAGCGCTGCTGCGTGCCAGTCGCGAAGGTCTGGTGGATGTGCAGCGTCTGGCCGTGGTGCGTGCCGGCTCTGACTTTGATCGGCCGGCACCGGGCGGCAGTGAAGTGGATAATCTGCTGAAATACGCCGATCAGGGCGGGTTCGTGCCGGCGCTGGAAAACCTCTATCGCGCCGGCAATCCGCTGGTGCAGGACATTCTGAAAAACTGGTCGGCGTGGGAAAACGGCGTCCCGCAATCCTGAGTACAACACGGTAAAAATGTGGGAGCGGGCTTGCTCGCGAATGCGGTGTATCAGCCAATACTTGCTTCGCTGACACACCGCTTTCGCGAGCAAGCCCGCTCCCACAGTTGTTTTGTGGTGTCAGGGAATAAGGATAATCTTGTCGCCACTGCCCTGATTCACCTGCGCGTAGCTGTCCAACCCCTCCGCCAGCGGCACCTCCACCAACCCCTGCGGCAACGGCAACAGATCCTCATCAAAGAACCGCCCAAACTGCTCGAGCATCGCCGCACAGGCTTGCACGCCGTACAACAGCGAGTTGATCCCGACCACCGAACCGCCCTTGCGGTACAACGCCAGCGCCGGCAATTGCACGTGGCCGTCGACCGGTGCGGCGATGATCGCGATGCGGCCGAACGCTGCTAGTGCCGCCACCGAGGCCGGCAGCCAGAAGCCGGTGGTGTCGAAGATCACGTCGGCGCCGCCGCTGTACACCGCGTTGACCTGCGCGCCGAGGTCTTCGGGTTTATCCAGCTGAATCGTCTGGAAGCCCTGCGCCTGCAACTCCTTGACCTGCTCCGGCCGCCGCGCTGCCGCGAGGATCTGCGCGCCGCGCACCTTGGCCAGCGCCAACGCCGCCGTGGCCACCGCGCCGCCGCCGATCACCAGCAAACGGGTTTCAGCGCTCACCAGACTGCGCTCCAGCGCATCCCACGCCGTGGTGTACGGCACGCCGAGGCTGGCCGCCTGGGCGAAACTCAAGTGCGACGGTTTGTGCGCCACACCATTGGCCGGCAGTTTGACGAACTGCGCGTGCGAGCCATCGGCGAAAAAGCCCAGCTCGCGCCCGGTGCCCCAGACTTCCTGACCGAGCAACGCCTGCGGCCCCTCGACCACGACACCGGCGAAATCGCGCCCGGGAATCCGTGGCAACGTGGTGTACGGAAATCGCCCGAGCACGTTCTTCACATCGCTGGGGTTCAGACCGGCCGCCTTGATCTCCACCAGCACTTCATCAGCGCCGGGCACCGGGGTCGGTACGTCGACGAAATGCAGGGAAGACAGATCGCCGGTTTTATCGAATTGCAGTGCTTTCATGAGGACATCCATCAAAGGGAAAAAGGAATTCAGGACAGCCAACCGGCGACCAGTTGCCGGCCCATCGGCCACAGCTGCTCACCCGCGAGCATGCCCAGCAGCCCCACCAGCGCGATGGCCGGAGGTGCCGGGGAACGAAAATCCAGCGCGCCATAGAGCAGGCCGACACCGAGACCGATGCCCAGCGAAATCAGGTAGTTCATGGGAGGAAACTCCGCCGCGTGAAAGGAATGGGCAAAGTCTAGGGAAGGATCGGCAGAGGTGTCGGCCAAGGACTTCTGAATTTCGGCCAATTCCCCGCGTTCACTGTCGTCCCCTGTGGGAGCGGGCTTGCTCGCGAAGGCGGCGGGTCAGTCACCTTATGCTTCACAGACAAACCGCTTTCGCGAGCAAGCCCGCTCCCACAGGGATTGCGTTCAGGTGGCCGTAAATTGCGAAGGCGCCACGCCCAGTTCGCGCCGGAACATGTCACTGAAACTGCTCGGCGAATACCCCAGCTCCCGAGCAATCGCACTCACTGGCACGCCCTGAATCAACTCGGCCACCGCCGTCGCCAGTTGCACCTGCCGCCGCCATTCGGCGAAGCCCATGCCCAGACTGTCCTTGAACAACCGCGCCAGCGTGCGCACGCTGGCCCCGGCGTTTTCCGCGTGCTGTTCGAACGGGATCTCCAGCGACGGTGACGCCATCACCGCCTGGCACAGATTCATCAGGCGCCGGTCGGAATCGTCCGGCAGCGGGATCTTCAATTGTGAGCGCCGGGCACGCTTGAGCTCCAGCAACGCCAGCCCGACCAAGGCGTCGTAATAGGCCGGCTCACCGCTATCGCCCTGCTCCACCAGCCCGACGATCAACTCGCGCAACAGCCCTCCGACTTCAATCACCTGCACTGTCGGATCCAGCGTTGCCGCCAGTACCGGGCGCAGGTAGATATTGCGCATCTGCAAGTCCGACACCACACGAATTCCATGCGGCACCCCGGGTGGCAACCACACCGCGCGCTGCGGCGGCACCACCAGTGCCTCATGCGGGGTTTCAACCCACATCACTCCGCTCATCGCATACAGCAACTGCCCCCAGACATGCTCGTGCGGCTCGATGAACAACCCGCGCGGATAAGTGCGCGCCAGCGGTTGTACCGGCACATCGGTATCCGTGAGATCGGGGGGTGCGGCGAGGGCCATGGCGAGCATTCATTGGGGTTGGCGGAAGGCGCATGGTAACCAGTCGGTCACAGCGTCGACAACGATAGATACCGTCGGACAATCCGAGTGAATTTTCCCGACGCGCCGCGATCCTTCTAATACCACAGGGAGGATTACGGGCTTTATGAACAACGCAAAACTGTTTGTCATCGATTACACCCTTCACGGCACGCCTAAGTCGTTCATTATCCGCTCGGACAGAATGGACAACGCCGAGGCGTGGCACTGGGCAAGCTGCGACGCTGGTGTGGGTCGCATCCCGCGTTTCGGCCGGGAAAAAGTGCAAAAGACCAGCAAACCGATGGCGGAGAAATTCGGCGTGGAAAACGTCACATGGCGACCGGCGAGCTAGACTCTCGTCAGGCGATGGGGACTCTTTGGGGGCGTACACAATGACCAGCATCTTCAGCCCGGCGCATCTGGATTACGGACTGGACACCCTGTTCGGCCGTATCACCAAAAGCGTGGACTGTCAGGTGGGTCTTGAGGCTGTCGAAGACGATCCCTATAGCTTCGCCCTGCGCATACCGGCGCCGTTACCGGAAGACCTCGACCAGGCGAAAACCGTGGTAGTCAGGGTTGACGGTCGACGGCTGCAAGGCACGGTTCGCCGTACCGAACGGCTGGATGATGAAAGCCTGAAACTGCAAGTGGAGCCTGATTAGGCTCCACTTTTTTTGCGCGCGGTTATTTGGGGTGGGCGCAATGGCAGCCTTTGCTTGAGCACTCTTC
Organism: Pseudomonas sp. FW305-3-2-15-E-TSA4; assembly: GCF_058787295.1. NCBI lineage: Bacteria > Pseudomonadati > Pseudomonadota > Gammaproteobacteria > Pseudomonadales > Pseudomonadaceae > Pseudomonas > Pseudomonas sp. FW305-3-2-15-E-TSA4. Next base: position 16,573 of record NZ_JBYSZP010000033.1, read on the forward strand.
ACCGCCCTTGTGGTGGTGAGCGCAGGCTTCACAGCAATAGTGTTTGCCGTGCACGGCGTAGGCGTGGTCGCCTTCCTTGATGGTGCATTTGCAGTTGGGGCAGTCGCATTTTCTATCGGGCATGGGGGCAGACTCCTTTATTTGGTGGTTGTCTGGGGCTTGCGAGGGCAAGCCGTAGAGAACAGTGTAGGAGCTGCCGAAGGCTGCGATCTTTTGATCTGTTTTTTTTCGGGAGTTGGGTGAATATCCGTTTCTTCGGGTGCTGCCGCTGGCGGTTTCGCTCTTACAGCGAGTCACCTTTTCCAAACGCCGAAAAGGTAACCCAAAAGGCTTTGCCCCGG
>NZ_JBYSZP010000034.1:0-16753 GCF_058787295.1 Pseudomonas sp. FW305-3-2-15-E-TSA4
AGTTCAGTCGGTTAGAATACCGGCCTGTCACGCCGGGGGTCGCGGGTTCGAGTCCCGTCCGCTGCGCCATATTCGGTCACCTGGACCCGCTGAACGCCAGGTCACCACAGAAAGCCCGCCTAGTGCGGGCTTTTTGCTGTCTGCGATTTGTGAAATCACTCGATCTCCTCTGTAGGAGCTGCGGCACGCTGCGATCTTTTGATCTTGCTTTTAGAGATCAAAAGATCGCAGCCTCGTTTCACTCGACAGCTCCTACAGAGGAATTCTCACTGTTCAGCATTGCGGCTATGCCGATAATCGCTCACCGCCTCATACACCGCTTTGCGCAAGCGGTTGATCCCGCCAATCGGTCGGTGCGCTTCGATACCAAACCACGGGTTGAACGACAGGTTGTCGCATTCTAGATTCAACGCCGGTGTGTCGAAGTCCTGCGCAGGCAGAGTGATTCGCGCCACACTTTCGAACGGTGAATCCTGTTCGCGCCATTCGATGCTGGTGTCCTCGATCGGCATGTACTTGTTCGCGTCCTGACGCTGAATCTGCAACACAAAACACGCTGGCACCCGATCCGTCGACAGTTGCTGATTCAAGGCGCTGCGCAGGAAATTCGGCAGGTCGTGGTTTTGCGGGGGCAGGGCATACGCCGGGCAATTGTCCGGATCCGGCGCGACCCGAAACTTCGCATTGGCCTCCCCGAATTTGTAGGGCGATACCGAAAAGTACGTGGTCGCCGTCGGGCTGTTCGGTGGCGGCGCCAGGGTCGCCAAGGCGATGAACAGGTGGCGGATCTGCCAGTTGCGCGGATCCCAGCCAGGAAAGAACGCCATGATCTTTTTGCCGTCAGCCTGAGCCGCCACATTCTGACGATACTCGGCGACATCGCTGACAAAGAAGTTCGGGTGGCTGAACATCACGAAGTCTTGCTCGTGGCGCTGCTGACGGTCGCCCAGCAATGGTTTGCCGGGCACATCGAGCAGTTTGATTGCCATGCCCCGGGCATCGCGGATGCTGTCGAACTGCGGGTAGGCGTTGCCATTGGACAGGCGAATCATCGCCTGCCAGGTTTTGCCCGGTTCGCTGAACACCCCTTGGCGCAGCGCTGGTGCCAGTTCCGGCAACACCGTCACTTCGGCTTTCACGCAACCATGGGCCTTGGCATGCGCGTCGCGCAGATAACGCGTGCTTTCGCGATGTTGATCGACGATGCGTACGGCGGTCTGGATCACATCCTGGGTCATCGCCGCTTCACCAGCGGGAATCTGTTCCTGCGCCGATACCGGGCCTCTGTGTTGCCAGACGAACCATGCGCTCGCGATGGCCCAGCCCAGCAGGCCGATAATCAGCAATGTCAGCAGGGTTTTGCCTAGCAGGCGCCCCAGCCATAACCAGACGCGGGCGAACATCGACGGTCTTTTGTACGGGTTGATCATCATGGCAATTGCGCCTCCAACGGTCCGCCCAGTACTTTCAGGTACTCCAGCAAGGCCCAGCGTTCTTCTGGTTGCAGCAGTCGGCCGATGACCCCATTACCACGCTCGCCGGCGCGGAATTCATGACCGCTGTTGTGGTTGCCGCTAATCCGCGTGTCGAACAGAAAGCCATTAGTAAAGGCTTCGGTGCGATACCCCAGATGGCGCGGGTCGTATTCGAACGAACCTTTATAAAACGTCGTGGCACGCTCATCCTGCGGTGACAGCAGTTGATAAAGGCTCGGTACTGAACCGTTGTGCAGAAACGGCGCGGTGGCCCAGATACCGGCCAACGGCCTGGCCTTGTAGGCGACCTTTTCGCGCACGCCGATCGGCAGACCGAAGCCATCAAGTTTTGGCTTTTCCTGAGGGGTGACACCAGCCTCGCGATAAGCGCGGTTTTCGACGAATGCGGTGACGTAAGCCAGGCCCTTGGCCACCGATAGCTGGCTCAGATCCAATGGCTCTTTGGGCGTTGGATGCAGCTTCACATCCATCTGCTCAAGCTCCTTCAGATCCCATTGCAGCGGCGTCAGGTCGAAACGGTGGTTGGCAATGTTGGTCGCTGCATTCGGATCGGTGCCGATCACCTCCACCGGCAGCATGTGCAAATGCTGCACCCAGCGTTCGCCCTCCTGAGTCTCGCGTGGCACGTGGCAACCGGCGCAGTTCTCGGCAAACAGCGCGCGGCCCTTGGCAGCCAGTGGTTTGTCCACCGCACCCAAGACATCTTCCGGCCAGGCGGGTGGTTGCAGGTGTTGCAGGGTTTCTTCGATTTTGTGCAGATCACGCACGCGGACACTGGAGGCGTAACGGGTATCGCCCTGCAGCGGCTGGCCATTGCTGTCGAAGAAATTCAACGTGGCGCCGACACCCAGTGCCTCCCCGATATTGCGCGCCATCGGTTGCTGTGCCGAGCCGTTCCACTGCACCCAGTCGAACGTCCACATGTCCCACAGTTGCGGGTAGTCCACCGGTGCATTGGCCACGCGGTAGTTGGTGGGGGAGATCGCGTCGCCGAAGGTGGCGTTGGCGATACGGCCGAATGCGTCGGTGCGGCCCGGGCCTTCTTCGGTAGGGTAGAGGCCGCGATGCGTGTCGTTCCAGGCGACTTTGAGGAAGGTGTTCAGCGATTGCTTGAAGTCTTTGCGCAGTTGTTCGCGGCGCGCCTCGTAATCATCGCCCAGAACATTTCTGGCGAAGCGTTCGAATTTCCATGGGTTGTAGTAAGTCGAGGCCAGACTCGCGACCAAGGCTTGTCCGAAACTGCCACCGCGCAATGTAGGAACGCTGGAAGGCAAGACATGCTGCGCCGAACCACCGTCAATTCGCACGGCCTGGCCTTTGAAGCGCAATTCACCAGTGTGGCAAGCAGCGCAGGTGATATCGAGATATTGCTCGCTGCCACCGGGATTCGCGTGGCGGGCAAAGCCGACCGGCAGATTGCCGGGGTTTTTCGACGTGGCTTTCTGCTGTGGATCAACCAGAAAACCGAAGCGTGCGAGGTATTCCGGGGACGCGAAACGCTGCTGCGAGAAGGGCAGTTCCAGCGCCTCGAACCATTCATAGCGCAGGCCTTTGACCTGTGTGCCTTGCGGCGTGAAGTAGTAGGTCTGGCGTTCCTCCTCGCTCCACTGCTGCAGGTAATGCACCTGTTGGGCCGGGATATAGAATGGAAGTTTCGGGTTGGCGACGAAGTACAGAATCACTGCCAGAGCCAGGCCCAGCAGCACAATGATCAGTGCCAGCACACGGTATAAGAGGCGCAAGATAAACATCCTTGTCGAGTTGTTGCCTTGTTATGCCTCAGCTGTTGCAGGTGCGGCAAGTGGCCATTACGCCAACTGTCGTAGGAAGTCTCATCAGCCCTTGTCAGCTTCAGATGACAGAAGCTTCACCGTCCCTTGGCCCGAATGCGTTTTAATCCCTGAACTTATCGGACATTTCCTGCTCTCATGCCGGTAGCCATTGGTCGTGGCGGCCTGATAAGCTCGCGGCTTTACTCGATTGCCCTTTCGGCGCATGAACAAGGAAATAGCATGAAACAGCATCGGTTGGCGGCGGCGGTAGCCCTGGTTAGCCTGGTCCTCGCGGGTTGTGATTCGCAGACCAGCGTAGAGCTGAAAACCCCGGCGCAAAAAGCTTCCTACGGTATCGGCCTGAACATGGGCAAGAGCCTTGCTCAGGAAGGCATGGATGATCTGGACTCCAAAGCGGTAGCCCAGGGCATCGAAGATGCCGTCGGCAAGAAAGAACAGAAGCTGAAAGACGAAGAACTGGTCGAAGCCTTTGCCGCGCTGCAAAAGCGTGCTGAAGAGCGTATGGCCAAGATGAGCGAAGAGTCGGCAGCCGCTGGCAAGAAATTCCTCGAAGAAAACGGCAAGAAGCCTGGTGTCACCACCACCGCTTCCGGTCTGCAGTACGAAGTGGTCAAGAAAGCCGACGGCCCACAGCCTAAGCCTACCGACGTCGTGACTGTTCACTACACCGGCAAGCTGACCAACGGCACCGTGTTCGACAGCTCTGTTGAACGTGGCAGCCCGATTGATCTGCCGGTCAGCGGCGTGATCCCGGGTTGGGTTGAAGGTCTGCAACTGATGCACGTTGGCGAGAAGTACAAACTGTACATCCCTAGCGATCTGGCTTACGGCGCGCAATCGCCAAGCCCGGCAATCCCGGCCAACTCGGTTCTGGTCTTCGACCTGGAACTGCTGGCCATCAAGGATCCTGCCAAAGAAGACGCCGCCGCCAAGTAATCGGCTGTAGCTTCGAAGACAACGCCTCGCATATGCGGGGCGTTGTTGCATCTGGACGATGCTGGCGGTAAACAGAGCGAACGGATGGCGCTTACAGCAGTCCTAGAGATTGAGGCTGCCAGCGCTAGACGCCCTGAGCCGCCAAGTCAATGAAATATTGGGGTTTTTTATGTGAGTAAAAAACGCCCGATCTGAGCGCAGCCCTTATGAAACGGGGCTTTCAGCGCTGAAATGCAGCTCTGTTCACAAGGTTATCCACAATTTGTGTGGATAACATTTCAACGGGAGAAATAGATGAAAGCGCCGTGGAATTTCGCCCGATTTCTGCCCCTCGCCGGTCGATTGCTGGCGCGTGGGCGTCTGCCGACCCTGTTATTCGCGGTGGCGAGCAAAGGGGCCGCGCAAGGCAATCGCCTTGGCAAACTCAAGGATGATCTGCGTTTGCTCCAGGCACTTTGCCTGTCCTACTGGCGCGGCGAGTATCGGGCCATCAGTCCGAAAGCTCTGGTGTCGGTGGTGGCGGGCCTGATGTATTTCCTCAGCCCGGTGGATGCGATTCCGGATTTCATTCCGGTGTTCGGTATGCTCGATGACATCGCCGTTCTGGCCTGGCTGATGAAAACCCTCGACGATGAGCTCAATGCTTTTCGGCTCTGGCGCAACCGCCAGCAGCCGGAAAAACTCGCGGTGGTCGAGCGCCTGCCTGATACCCCCGAGCAACTTCAGCTTCAGGGCCCGAAAAAGCCCTGATTCACCCCGCCTGCAGACAGATAGATACCCCCCGCGACCTTGGCCGCTGTTAGGATTACACTTCTAGGGAAAAGTGCCGACTCGCTAAGTGTTGTTGTCCTACGGGGTAGTCATGGATATTCAGATAATTGCACGCGATGGCGAACCCGAATATGCGGTTCTGCCATGGGTTCAGTATCAGGCTCTACTGAAAGCAGCAGGCATCAACGAAACACCGCAGCAGCAGGCGCCAGCGCCGGCCGCCGCAACGCCGGACCCGATTCTTCCAGGTCTGGATCAACTACGCAGTTTGCGCGAAGGGAAGGGCATCGCCATCGAGGCGCTGGCCCGCACGGTAGGCATCAGCCCGTCTTATCTGGCCATGATCGAAAGCGGCGAGCGTCAACCTGACGCCGCGATTCGTCGCAGCCTGGCCTGGGAACTGACGGTGCCGGGTTGGAGGGATGAATCGTGAGCGTACGCATCAGTCGTCAACATTGGGACGGATTGCTCGGGGAGCTGGATCAGGCGCGCAGGCAGCGCCATCTGTTGACTTATCGAGCCTTGCTCGAACGTTTGCAACTGCCGACGCCGGCGATGCAGACGCTGACCGCGGCACTTGAGCATCTGGCCGCACTCGACGCCAAGGCTGAACAGCCGTTGCGCAGTTCGCTGGTGATCAGCCAGGGTGCCAGCCGTTTGCCACGTACCGGTTTCTTTGAGTGTGTCGAGCGTCTGGGGCGATTTTCCGGGCCCTCTGATGGCGTTGCTGCTGCCTCCTGGCATGCGTCGGAAGTGGTCAGGGTGTTCGAATACGAGTACCCGGAATCGGCGGAGGCCTGAGTGTTCTTACGACTCAAGGCGTCGGCCAGTTACTGGTTGGCCCGCAGGCTGTTTCACTGGTCGTGGTTTGTTCGCCAGCCCAGAGGCTGGCGCTGGCTCGAAGGGCAGTTTGCGCGCATGGCCAATCTTGGCGATGTCGGCGCGCAAAGCTTTTATGGGCACATTCTGACGTTTCGCGGGGTTGGCCTGGGTGCCCGTGAAGAGGGTGTGCGGCTGTTGCGTCTGGCGGCGCTCGGCGGCGATGGCAAAGCGGCTTATCAAGTCGGCGTGATCAGCTTGGCCGGTACTCCGAGCAAAGCGCCGGACCCGGCAGAAGCGGCGCGCTGGTGGACGCTGGCCGCCAAGGCCGGTCACCCGTTGGCCGAGCTCAAGCTCAAAGAGTTGAGCGCTCGGGATTAAACCCGGTAAATCATTTTGTATCGCTCGATAAACGTGGCGTGAGGGAAACCTCACGCCACGTTTGCGTTTATCGCCATACGTTTTGTAGTAATTGGTCTTTTGCAGATTAGTCCTACAGCAAACGCCTACTCGCCTGACTTCTTTCCTGATTGATCCCCCGCAAAGTCCCCGCGCCTAATTTTTGCGCGAGGGAACGCTCATGTTTGACCCGGTTTTTCATTCCACCCCGCATCGTCGCGTGCGCTGATGGAAGCCGTCAGCCGAATCGAGCAGGAACTCGACAGCTTCCCCGACACCCTCAGCCTCTATCGCCAGCAGCTTGAACATTGGTTCAGCAGAGCGGCCGATCAGGTCAGCCATGCGGCGGATTTGCCGTCGCTGATGGGCATGGAGCGGATCATCCGTTTCGGTGATCGCATCACCGCTGTCAGCACAGGAGACAGTGAGTTTGCCTCCGGCGTCGTGCAGTGCCCGAAAAGCGGGGTGCTGACGATCGAGAGCAAGTTCGAGTCGGTGTACGACATTCCGCTGGGCGACATCGTGGTGGATGTGGTGGCGGTGGGTGACGGAAAGATCACCCCTGTCACGCTGGATGCGCAGGGTAAAGGTTCATTCACGGGCGATGCGGGCCAGTTCTACCGGGTAGTGGTCCGCAGTGAGGTCACGCCGCAACAGATCGACGATCTGTTCAAGGCTTATACCGGGCTGACCGGCGAGCTGGATGGCTGGTTGCGCAGCGAGTGGCAGGGTTTCAAGCCGCAGTGGTCGCAGTCGGTGGCGACGGCGGCGGGCAACGGCATGCTCGCCGGGAGCTGGGCGGCGATCGAGGGGGTATGGGACAGCATCGGCATGCTGTCGGAGATTCTCAAGGATCCAGGCGCATTTGCCGAGCGGCTGGGAAGCGGCGCGGCTGATCTGATTCATCTCGCAGAATCAGCTCCGGATGTCATGCAGAAACTGCAGTTGCTGGTCAGTGATGAAGCGGCGCTGTGTTTGCTGTTGCGTGCGGCGAGTCTCTGGCTGGAGATGCTGCCGCCCAGCCAGATCGCCGGCAAAACCGCTGAAACGGTGTCGATGATGATCGTGCAGGTGCTGATCGATGTGCTGATCGGCGTTGTGTTGACATTCGTCGGGGCTGGCGCCGGGATCGCTTATCTGACGCTACGCCTGGCGGATCGCGCCGCCCAGTTGCTCTCGGTTGTGAAACGCCTGGTCAAGGCGATGTTCGGCATCGTCAACACGTTCATTCATTACGTTGACCAATACAAAACTGTCGCAGCGCGGGGCATTGCCGCCGGAGTGAAAAAGGGCCGCATGCAACTGCGCTGGGATGCGAAACGCAATGCCGCCCTGCAGAAAAACGAGCATCACGACGACGCTCCCGATCAAGCGAAAAACCCCAACGGCGACAGCGCCGACTGCGCCCCGTTGACCTGCACCAACGGCTGTCCGGTGTCGATGGTTACCGGCGAAGAGCTGCTGACCCTGACCGACGGCACGCTCGATGGTTTGCTGCCGTTCGAGTTCACCCGGTTGTACCGCACCAGCGCGGTGGAGGTTGATGTCGGGCTGGGGTTTGGCTGGAGTCATTCGCTGGCGCATCGGCTGGAGTTCGATGGCGAGGCGGTGATCTGGGTCGATCACGAAAATCGCCGCACGCGGTTTCCGTTGCCCAGTGTGGAGCGGTCGCAGATTCACAACAGCCTGTCGCGGGCGGCGATTTTTCTCGGCGATGAACCGGAGGAACTGATCCTCGCGCTGGCGGGGGATGCGGCGCGGTTTTATCACTTTCGTGCCGGGCGGCTGGTGGCGGTCAGTGATGCGTATGGCAATCGGCTGACGGTGCATCGCGATCATCAACAGCGGGTTTTCCGCCTGGACAATGGCGCGGGTCGGTCGCTGCTGTTGCGTTATGACCGGGCGCATCTGGTGGCGGTTGATTACCAGGTGCTTGAGGCTGATGGCTGGCGCACCGAGCAAACGCTGGTCAGTTATTGCTACGACGCGCGTCAGCGTTTGTTGGCTGCGACCAACGCCGTCGGTGACAGCGAGCGTTACGACTACGACGATCAGCACGTCATCCTGCAGCGGCAACTGACCGGCGGCGCGAGTTTCTTCTGGGAATGGGAACGCTCGGGCAAGTCGGCGCGTTGCGTGCGCCATTGGGCGTCGTTCGCGCAGATGGACACCCGTTACGTCTGGGCCGATGACGGCAGTGTCGCGGTGCACTACGTCGATGGCAGCGAAGAAACCTACGTCCACGATGACAGCGCACGGCTGGTGCGCAAGGTCGAGGCCGATGGCGGTGAGCACCTCAAGGCTTATGACGATCAGGGCCGGCTGATCGCCGAGCAGGATCCGCTGGGCGCGGTCACCGAATACCGCTACGACGACGTCGGACGGCTGATCGCGCTGCTTCCGCCGGACGATGAGCCAACGTCCTACGAGTACCGCAACGGTTTCCTGCACAGCCGTTCTCGCGGCGAGGCGGTGTGGACGTTTCGGCGCAACGCCGAGGGCGATGTCACCGAGGCGGTCGATCCCGACGGACAGGTCACCCATTACTACTACGACGTTCACGGGCAGTTGCTGTCGATCCGCTACCCGGACAGCAGCCGGCACAAGTTGTCGTGGAACGACCTCGGGCAACTGATCGAGGAAACCCTGCGCGACGGTGGTGTGCGGCGCTTTTCCTACGACGCGCTGGGGCGACGGACGACCACTTGCGACGAACACAGCGCGATCACCCGCCAGCAGTGGGACGCTGTTGGCCGACTAATTCAGACGACCTTTCCTACGGGCGCTACCCGTGCCTACAGCTATGGCGCCTACGGCCAAGTCACTGCCGAGCGCGACGAACTCGGGCACATCACCCGCTACGAGTATGACGACGACCTGCACCTCGTCTCGCGCAAGATCAATCCCGACGGCACGCGGGTGCAGTACCGCTACGACCATGCGCAGTTGTTGCTCACGGAAATCGAGAACGAATCCGGGGAAAAGTACCGGCTGGACTACACGCCAACCGGATTGATCCGACAGGAAACCGGCTTCGACGGCCGGCGCACCGCTTACGCCTACGACCGCAACGGGTACCTGCTGGAAAAGACCGAGTTCGGCGATGACGGCTCGACGCTGGTCACCACTTACGCGCGTGATGCGGCCGGGCGCTTGCTGCTGAAAACCCTGCCCGACGGAGTTGAGGTGGCTTACACCTACGACCGCCTGGGCCGTTTGACCGGGGTTGATGACGGCCAGCAACATCCGCTGGCCTTTGAATATGACCGGCAGGACCGGCTGATCACCGAGCATCAGGGCTGGGGCACCCTGCGTTATGTCTACGACGCCTGCGGCCAGCTCAAGCGCCAGCGTCTGCCGGACAACAGCAAGCTCGACTATCACTACGCCAAGGGCGGTGCGCTGACGGCGATCGATCTTAATGGCACGCGGCTGACCCGCCACGTTTACCAGTCCGGTCGAGAGCAACAACGCCAACAAGGCCTGCTGCTCAGCGATTATGCCTACGACGATCAGGGACGTTTGCTGGCCCATGCTGTAGGCCATCAGCACGACTCGCTGTATCGCCGGGATTATGCCTACAGCGCCAACGGCAATCTGGAGCACATTGCCGACAGCCGCCACGGCCAGCGCACCTATGGCTATGACGCCCTCGACCGCTTGATCCGCGTGCGCCACTCGCGCGACGAACTGCCGGAATCCTTCGCCCACGACCCGGCCGGCAACCTGCTGATGCAGGATCGTCCCGGGCCGACCCGGATCAAGGGGAACCGCCTGCTGATGCAGGGCGATCGCCATTACGACTACGACGCCTTCGGCAACCTGATCCGCGAACGCCGTGGCCGCGACCAGCAACTCGTCACCGAATACCGCTACGACTGCCAGCACCGCCTGATCGGCCTGACCCGCGCCGACGGCCAAACCGCGACCTACCAGTACGACGCCTTCGGCCGACGCATCCGCAAAACCGTCGACGGCCAGACCACCGAGTTCTTCTGGCAAGGCGACCACCTCGTCGCCGAAAGCAGCCCGAGCGACCACCGCAGCTACGTCTACGAACCCGGCACCTTCCGCCCGCTGGCGCTGCTCGACGGCAAAGGCCCGAAAAAGGCCTGCCCGTTCTACTACCAACTCGACCACCTCGGCACCCCGCAGGAACTCACCGACTACAGCGGCGAAATCGTCTGGTCGGCGCAATACGACGCCTACGGCAAAGTCGCGGCGATCACCCTGGCCGGCGAGGACTACCTGGATCAGCCGCTGCGCTTTCAGGGGCAGTATTTCGATGCGGAAAGTGGCCTGCATTACAACCGGCATCGGTATTACGACCCGAGGTTGGGACGGTATTTGACGCCGGATCCCATCAAGTTGGCGGGTGGGTTGAATCAGTATCGGTATGTGCCGAATCCGACGGGGTGGGTGGATCCGTTGGGGTTGGCTTGCACACCGTGTCCGGGGGCAATACAAGCTGATGGGCCTTATAGCGAGATAGTGCCAGGTGGGGGCTTGGCTACGCATGAGGCTCAGGGCGGACACCTAATAATCAAACATATTGGTAGAACTGACGCGCAATTAGCCCAAAGATTAATGGCGGAGCCACATATTCCAGCAGCCTCCACATTTTCCGATCGCGCCGGAGCTGAGGCTGCTGTTTCAGAGACTTTGAGGGTGAATGCGCAAAAGGTGCAAGATTTTTTAAATAGTAAAAAAGGAAAGACAACTATCACCCATCATCTCAACCAGCCAGTGGGAGTGAGCTTGCTCAATGGCGCCACACATCCTCAGGCGGCACTAAAGCTCCTGCTAGTTCTGAAAAAAGACCCTACACTCCCTTTGGGATATTTTTTGCTGACCGGATTTCCAGAGCTATGAATCACGAATTCCCCGAGCTTCACGACTTTTTTGGGGCCTACTTCCATCAAGACTGGCTAATAGAGTACGACACCCCTGATAAGGTTATTGCTGACTTCTTACAAGCTTCAGATCCGGAAATAATACTTTTGGTTTGTGAAGAGTTGCAGTCTTTGCTGAGTCAAAATAAAGATGAGTTGGCAGTAAGAGATTACTTGTTAAGAGATCTCAGTTGCTATTACTGCTATTGGAATAAGTGGGCTTCCGGTCAAGAGTGGTTAAGCTACGTGCTGGCTGTGCTGCAAAATGGAAAAAATTAGAGTGAAGTGCTCTTGTAAGTACTGGAGTTGTTTTTTTCAGATTTGGTGGTTATGTCGTCTGTGGAATCAGCGTTGGCCAATCAGTTGCGGCAATTGAAGGGCGGCGGCAGCAAGACTATCAATCACATGCACGCTATACCCCGGAACATTCTTCGCATGATGCTTCGCCTGCGAAGCCATTTCCGCGAGTTGGCTGGCATCCAGTTCTGCGCAGGCCTCGGGTTGCAGGTGGACTACGCCGATCGATAACGAGAGCAGCGGAAACTCCTGCCGTACGCCTTGGCGGTTCGGCGCGATGAAGCAGCCGGCCTCCAGGTGTTCCGGGCGATAGAAGCGTCGGCATTGGCTCTGGAAGTCGTCGAGCAGTTGGTTGAGGCGTTTGCGCCAGTCTTCCGGGCCGAGGACGAGGAGGAAGTCGTCGCCGCCGATGTGGCCGACGAAGTCGCGGGACGGGTCGACGCGTTCGTTGAGGCATTGCGCGAGGCACAGCAGGACTTCGTCGCCACGGCCGTAGCCGTAGATGTCGTTGAAGGGTTTGAAGCTGTCGATGTCGACGTAGCAGATGATCGATTCGCGGCCCTGTTGCAGCAGGCGGGTCAGGCATTGCTGGATCGGCACGTTGCCGGGTAGCAGGGTCAGCGGGTTGGCGTAGCGGGCCTGCTGGATTTTCAGTTCGGTGATCAGTTTGAGCACGTCGATCACCCGGCCAAGGCCCAGATAACCGCCGTTTAGGGTGATGATGAAATCTTCTTCGATGCGCTGCCGGGCGCGGCTGGTGATCAGGCGGCTGACCTGTTGCAGCGACTGGCTCATTTCCACGGCGAGGAAGTCGTCGTTCATCAGGCGGCTGATTGGCTTGCGGGCGAACAGGTCGGTGGCAAACGGCTTGAGCAAGGCGTCGGACAACGAATGGCGATGGACGATGCCGCACGGCTGGCCCTGTTCGTCGAGCACCGCCAGTGAGTTCAGATTGGCCTGGCGGCGGAAGGCTTCCAGCACCGTGGCGGTCGGTGTGTCACGATGCACCGCCGGTTGCTCGTTGAGCAGGGCGCTGAGGTCGCTGCCTTCGTCGTTCAACGCCACGGCGCTGCTGTCGTGTTTTGGCATCAGGGCCCGGGCATCGCGGGGTGGATGCTCCTGAGGGCGAGCGAGCAGGTAACCCTGCACCAGATCGACGCCCATCTCGGTCAGCACCGCCAGTTCTTCCGGCAACTCGATCCCCTCGGCAATCACCTGCGCCCGCGAGGCCTTGGCGATTTGCAGGATCGAGCCGACGAACTCGCGTTTCAACGCATCCTGATGAATGCCGTCGATGAAGTGGCGGTCGATCTTCACGTAATCCGGGCGCAGCTCCGACCACAGGCGTAAGCTCGAATAACCGGCACCTAGGTCATCCAGCGCAATCGAAAAGCCCATCGCCCGATAGTGATGCAGCGCGGTTTGCAGCAACTGGAAATCGTCGATCGGCGTCTGTTCGGTGAGTTCGATCACTACTTGGCTGGGTGGAATACCGAAGTCCTGCAGCAGTTGCAGGGTCCGCCCCGGTTGGTGCGCGGCTTCGAGCAGGGATTCCGGCGAGACGTTGAGGAACAGCTTGCCCGGCAGTTGCTGCTCGTTGAAACGACGGCAGGCAGACTGGCGGCAGGCAATCTCCAGTTCGCTCAAGCGGCCGGCTTGACGCGCCACCGCGAACAGCGCGATAGGCGAATGCAGAGGGCTGTTGGACGGGCCGCGGGTGAGGGCTTCGTAGCCGAGAATGCGACGCTCGGAGAGACAGATGATCGGCTGGAACAGGCTGTGCAAACCGCTTTGAGTCAGGATCGAGCTCAAGGCACTCAGCTGTTCGGTCGTGGTCATGGCAATCTCTGGCGATAAAAAAAGGACTGGGAGCGCTCTTGCTTGAAGAGGCGCTCCCAGTCCTTTATTTCACGACAGAATGATGACTGTTTGATGACGCTCCGGGGAGCGTCACCACTAAATTGCCATCATCTTACTTCTTGGCCACCTGATTGCTCAGCTTCAGGTAATCCAGCAGCACGCGCCCGGTTTCGCTCAGGTAGGCGTCGTCTTCTGGTTTGACCTTGTCGGGCTCAGCCGCAGCCAGCGCGTCTTCATCTTCTTTCTTCAGCTCTTTGAGCGGTTCTTCGCCTTTGGCTTTGCGACGAATGTTTTCCATGGCCAGTTGCTTGGCATCGATGTCCGCGTGCTGGGCACGACGGTCTGCTTCATTGAGGCTGACGGTTTTCTCTTCCATCAACTTCTGCGCCAGGGCCAGTTTGTCACGGATGAACACGAACTCGGCATCTTTGGCGCTGCGTGCGTCATGCTCGGACTTGAGCTGCGCCAGGTACGGCTTGAACGGATCGGAGGCCGGCTTGATCGCTGCCTTGATGGTGTCCCACGGCATGGCTTCCGGCAGGGCGCTTTCGCCGATTTCCTTGGTGTCGATGATCGACGGGTAGTCGATGTCCGGCAGTACGCCCTGATGCTGCGTGCTCTGCCCGGAAACCCGGTAGAACTTGGCCAGGGTCAGTTTCAGTTCGCCATGGTTCAGCGGCTGAATGGTCTGCACGGTGCCTTTGCCGAAGGTCTGACCACCGATGATCAATGCGCGATGGTAGTCCTGCATGGCGCCGGCGAAGATCTCCGAAGCCGAGGCGGACAGGCGGTTGACCAGCAGAGCCATCGGGCCTTTGTAGAACGCGCCCGGGTTTTCATCTTCCAGTACATCGACGCGGCCATCGGCGTTACGCACGAGTACGGTCGGGCCCTTGTCGATGAACAGGCTGGTCAGCTCGGTGGCTTCCTGCAGAGAACCGCCGCCATTGTTGCGCAGGTCGATGACCACGCCGTCGACTTTCTCTTTCTGCAGTTCGGTCAGCAGTTTCTTGACGTCACGGGTGGTGCTCTTGTAGTCCGGATCACCGGCACGGAACGCCTTGAAGTCGAGGTAGAAGGCCGGGATCTCGATGATGCCGAGCTTGTAGTCCTTGCCGTCCTGTTTCAGGTTCAGCACGGATTTTTTCACCGCCTGGTCTTCAAGCTTCACCGCTTCGCGAGTGATCGGCACGATCTTGCTGGTCTGGTCGTTCGGCGCATTGCTGGCCGGAATCACTTCCAGGCGCACCACGGTGCCTTTCGGGCCGCGGATCAGCTTGACCACTTCGTCCAGGCGCCAGCCCACCACGTCAACCATCTCTTTGTTGCCCTGGGCAACGCCGATGATCTTGTCGGCCGGTGCAACCTGCTTGGTCTTGTCGGCCGGGCCTGCCGGCACCAGGCGCACGACTTTCACCTGATCGTTGTCGCTCTGCAACACGGCGCCGATGCCCTCCAGGGACAGGCTCATGTTGATGTCGAAGTTCTCCGCGTTATCCGGCGACAGATAGTTGGTGTGCGGGTCGTAGGACATGGCGAAGGTGTTGATGTACGCCTGGAAGATATCTTCCGCGCGGGTCTGGTCCAGACGCGCCAACTGGTTCTTGTAGCGCTTGGTCAGGGTTTCCTGGATCTGCTTGGAATCCTTGCCGGCGATCTTCTGCCGCAGCACTTCGTCCTTGACGCGTTTGCGCCACAGGTCGTCGAGTTCAGCGGTGGATTTGAGCCAAGGGGCGTCCTTGCGATCAATCAGCAAGGTTTCCTTGGTAGTGAAGTCCATCTTGTCGACGCCCTTGTTCAGCTCCGCAATGGCGAAGTCCAGGCGCGCCTTGACGCGGTCCAGATAGCGCTTGTAGATGGTGAACCCGGCGTTGAGGTCGCCGCTTTTGAGGAAGTCGTCGAACTGGGTCTTCCACTTGTCGAATTCGGCGATGTCGCTGGCCATGAAGTAGCTGCGCGACGGGTCCAGCAGCTTGATGTAGCTGTCGTAGATGATCACCGAGCGCGCATCGTCGAGCGGCGGCTTGCTGTAGTGGTGACGCTTGAGCAACTCGACGACGTTGAGGCTGGCGATCACTTCGTCGCGATCCGGCTGCAACTTGTCCCAGCTGTTGGCTGCGAATGTAGTGCCCGACACCGGCAACAAGCCGATACCGATGAAAAGAGCGAGGGCGGTGCTGGGGAGCAAATGCTTCATGCTGATTCGACGCGGGGACAATTGATAACGCATATTAGGCCGTCTTTGAAGTCGCCGGTTCTACGAGAGCCGGTCGCATAATGCAAAAAGCCCGGCGCTACAGCTTCGGGCTCAGTCCAGACTCACTATGGAGGCACTGTGAAGGCATTGCAAGGCGTTGAAGGTCAAGTGGCATGGCTTGAAGAGCCGAGTCCGGCATGTGATGTAGGACAAGTGCGCATTCGCGTGGCGGCTGCGGGCCTCAATCGCGCCGATTTATTACAGAAAGCCGGGCTTTATCCACCGCCGCCGGGCGCCAGTCAGGTGCTCGGTCTGGAGTGTTCCGGGGTGATCAGCGAAGTCGGCGCCGGCTCGTCCTGGCAGGTCGGCGACCGGGTCTGCGCCTTGCTGGCCGGGGGCGGAATGGCCGAGGAGGTGGTGGTCGATGGACGGCACGTGCTGCCGTTGCCCGAGGGTGTTTCGTTGATCGAGGCCGCGGCATTACCCGAGGTTTATGCAACGGTCTGGCTCAACGTGTTTCAACTGGCGGCGCTGAAACCCGGCGAGAAGGTTCTCCTGCACGCCGGGGCCAGTGGAATTGGTTCAGCCGCCATTCAGCTATGCAAGGCGTTCGGCAATCCCTGTTGGGTCAGCGTCGGGTCGGCTGAGC
Organism: Pseudomonas sp. FW305-3-2-15-E-TSA4; assembly: GCF_058787295.1. Taxonomy (NCBI): domain Bacteria; kingdom Pseudomonadati; phylum Pseudomonadota; class Gammaproteobacteria; order Pseudomonadales; family Pseudomonadaceae; genus Pseudomonas; species Pseudomonas sp. FW305-3-2-15-E-TSA4. The sequence goes on from NZ_JBYSZP010000034.1 coordinate 16,110, forward strand.
GATTGGCCTACTGTGAGGCGCTCGGCGCCCAAGGCGGCGCGGTGCGCAGCGATGATCTGGAGAGCCTGCGCGACTTCGGGCCGTTTGACGTGATCCTTGATCCGGTCGGCGGCAACTATGCGGCACTGAACCTCAAGCTGACGGCGCTGGACGGACGCTGGGTACTGATCGGCCTGATGGGCGGACGTGAGGCGAAACTGGACCTGGCACAGGTACTGGCCAAGCGCGTGCAGTTGCTCGGTTCGACGTTGCGCAGTCGCGACGATCAGTTCAAGGCCGACCTGTTCAGCGATTTGAGCCAGCATGTGTGGCCGCTGTTTGCCGAAGGGCGGTTGAGTCCGCAATTGGCGAAAACCTTCCCGGTGAAAGACGCCGAAGCGGCGTTTGCCGAGCTGGCGAGCAACAAAGTTGCCGGCAAACTGGTGCTGGTGGTCGACGAAAGCCTGACCTGAAAACACCGAAAAACCTGTGGGAGCGGGCTTGCTCGCGAAGGCGGTGAATCAGACAAGAATTTATCGACTGACACTCCGCCTTCGCGAGCAAGCCCGCTTGTGTCTGAGTAAGGGGATAAACTCTGGGGTGAGAGGGGTGGATGGCAAGCTGTGAGTCCGCGGTGCTTGAAGCACGAGTGGGAGCAAAGCTGC
>NZ_JBYSZP010000035.1:0-15586 GCF_058787295.1 Pseudomonas sp. FW305-3-2-15-E-TSA4
ACGGCCGAACCGAAAACTTCGGAGCAGACGCGAGTCAGAGCAGCGGTCAGAGTGGTTTTACCGTGGTCAACGTGACCGATGGTGCCAACGTTGACGTGCGGTAGGGAACGATCAAATTTTTCTTTAGCCACGACAATTAACTCCTAGCCTAAAGGGGCTGAATCAGCCTTGTTTTTTGGTTACGGATTCGACGATGTGCGACGGAGCCGTATCGTATTTTTTGAATTCCATAGAGTAGCTTGCGCGACCCTGGGACATGGAGCGAACGTCGGTCGCATAACCGAACATCTCACCCAGTGGAACCTCGGCACGGATAACCTTGCCGGACACTGTGTCTTCCATACCCTGGATCATGCCGCGACGACGGTTAAGGTCGCCCATTACATCACCCATATAGTCTTCAGGCGTAACAACCTCTACCGCCATGATCGGCTCGAGCAACTCACCACCACCCTTCTGGGCCAGTTGCTTGGTCGCCATGGAAGCAGCCACTTTAAACGCCATCTCGTTGGAGTCGACGTCGTGGTAAGAACCATCGAACACGGTTGCCTTCAGGCCGATCAGCGGATAGCCGGCAACAACGCCGTTCTTCATCTGCTCTTCGATACCCTTCTGGATAGCCGGGATGTATTCCTTAGGAACCACACCACCTACAACTTCGTTCACGAATTGCAGACCTTCCTGACCTTCATCAGCAGGAGCAAAACGGATCCAGCAGTGACCGAACTGGCCGCGACCACCGGACTGACGAACGAACTTGCCTTCGATTTCACAGTTCTTCGTGATGCGCTCACGATACGAAACCTGAGGCTTGCCGATGTTGGCTTCGACGTTGAACTCACGGCGCATCCGGTCAACCAGGATGTCCAGGTGCAGCTCGCCCATGCCGGAGATGATCGTTTGACCAGTCTCTTCATCAGTTTTAACGCGGAAAGACGGGTCTTCCTGAGCCAGCTTGCCCAGAGCGATACCCATTTTTTCCTGGTCATCCTTGGTCTTAGGCTCTACGGCAACCGAAATAACCGGCTCCGGGAAGTCCATGCGAACCAGAATGATTGGCTTGTCAGCGTTGCAGAGGGTTTCACCAGTGGTGACGTCCTTCATGCCGATCAGGGCCGCGATGTCGCCAGCGCGTACTTCCTTGATCTCTTCACGGGCGTTTGCGTGCATTTGCACCATACGACCCACGCGCTCTTTCTTGCCTTTAACCGAGTTGATCACGCCGTCGCCGGAGTTCAACACGCCCGAGTAAACACGGACGAAGGTCAAGGTACCCACGAATGGGTCGGTAGCGATTTTGAACGCCAGTGCCGCGAACGGCTCGTCGTCACTTGCGTGACGCTCCATTTCCTCTTCCTCGTTATCAGGGTTCGAGCCCTTGATAGCTGGAATGTCGGTTGGAGCAGGCAGGAAGTCGATAACGGCGTCGAGAACCAGGGGAACGCCCTTGTTCTTGAACGACGAACCGCACACAGCCAGAACGATTTCGCCAGCGATAGTGCGCTGACGCAGAGCAGCCTTGATCTCTTCGATCGACAGCTCTTCGCCTTCCAGGTACTTGTTCATCAGCTCTTCACTGGCTTCGGCCGCAGCCTCAACCATGTTGCTGCGCCACTCAGTAGCCAGCTCGAGCATGTCCGCAGGGATTTCCTTGCGAACAGGAACCATACCCTTGTCAGAGTCGTTCCAGTAAACAGCCTGCATGTTGATCAGGTCGATCTGGCCCTGGAAGTTGTCTTCCGAACCGATAGCGAGCTGAATCGGCACCGGAGTGTGACCCAGACGCTGCTTGATCTGACCGATCACGCGCAGGAAGTTGGCACCGGCACGGTCCATCTTGTTTACGTAAACAAGACGTGGAACGCCGTATTTGTTGGCCTGACGCCATACGGTTTCCGACTGCGGCTCAACACCCGAAGTACCGCAGAATACAACGACAGCGCCGTCGAGTACGCGCAGGGAACGTTCAACTTCAATGGTGAAGTCTACGTGGCCCGGGGTATCGATGACGTTGAAACGGTGCTCGTGCGGGTACTGCTTCTCGGAACCTTTCCAGAAGGCGGTAATGGCAGCAGAAGTAATGGTAATACCACGCTCCTGCTCCTGAACCATCCAGTCCGTGGTCGCGGCGCCGTCATGCACCTCGCCCATTTTGTGACTTTTGCCAGTGTAAAAAAGGACGCGCTCGGTGGTGGTGGTTTTACCAGCATCCACGTGAGCGACGATACCGATGTTACGGTAGCGACTAATCGGAGTAGTACGAGCCATAAAGCCCTCGCAAAATTAGTGAAGCTAAAATTAGAAGCGGTAGTGCGAGAAAGCTTTGTTGGCTTCGGCCATACGGTGCACGTCTTCACGCTTCTTAACAGCAGCACCTTTACCTTCAGCAGCATCCAGCAGTTCGCCAGCCAAACGCAGAGCCATAGACTTCTCGCCACGCTTACGGGCGAAGTCTACCAACCAGCGCATTGCCAGAGCGTTACGGCGGGAAGGACGAACCTCGACCGGAACCTGGTAAGTAGCACCACCAACGCGGCGCGACTTCACTTCGACCAGCGGAGCGATGGCGTCGAGTGCTTTTTCGAAGAGTTCCAGGGGATCGGTGCCGGCCTTACGAGCCTTCACGGTTTCCAGGGCACCATAAACGATACGCTCGGCAACGGCTTTCTTGCCGCTTTCCATAACGTGGTTCATGAATTTGGCGAGGATCTGGCTTCCGTATTTCGGATCGTCCAGAATCTCACGCTTTGCTGCTACGCGACGTCTTGGCATGATAAGCCCTCAAGCGGTCTTCAGGTTAGTTCGGGACAGATCCATTGGATGCAAGCCCGACCTTACTCTTATCGACTCAATAAAATGAAAATCTGCAAAACGACCGATTACTTCGGACGCTTGGTACCGTACTTCGAACGACCCTGGTTACGGCCTTTAACGCCGGAAGTATCCAAGGAGCCGCGAACGGTGTGGTAACGAACACCTGGCAAGTCTTTTACACGACCGCCGCGGATCAGTACCACGCTGTGCTCTTGCAGGTTGTGGCCTTCACCACCGATGTACGAGGAAACCTCGAAACCGTTGGTCAGACGCACACGGCATACTTTACGCAGTGCCGAGTTAGGTTTTTTCGGCGTAGTGGTGTACACACGGGTGCACACGCCACGACGTTGCGGGCAGTTCTGCAGCGCAGGCACGTCGGATTTCTCGACGATACGCTTACGCGGCTGACGTACCAGCTGGTTGATAGTTGCCATCTACTAGCTCCACTGTTGTCTTGCGACGCTATTGTCTTGCAAGAAAAGCAAAATGACAGGAACGGATTCCCGCCAAATTTAGGGGATCAAGAGTCTAAAGAGGATCTTGTCCCCAGTCAAGGCAAGGCCCCGACCTACCCGCCCGTCGAACCTTGACAATTTGTCTCGACTCGACGAACGGAGCGATCAGGGCCTCAGCTTAGTTACCGCAGAACTCAGTTACCGCTCGAGTTCAGCGCTTCGGTCAGTGCAGCTTCCACTTCACTGGCGCTTACGCGCAACGGCTTGTCTGCATCACGACGACGCTTGCGCTCGCTGTGATATGCCAGACCGGTACCGGCCGGGATCAGACGACCCACAACCACGTTTTCTTTCAGGCCGCGCAAATAGTCGCGCTTGCCGGTGACTGCCGCTTCGGTCAGTACGCGAGTGGTTTCCTGGAAGGAAGCCGCCGAGATGAACGATTCGGTCGACAACGACGCCTTGGTGATACCCAGCAGAACGCGAGTGAACTTGGAGACAAACTTGTCTTCCGCGCTCAGACGCTCGTTCTCTACCAGTACGTGAGTCAGCTCCATCTGGTCGCCCTTGATGAAACTGGAATCGCCGGACTCGGAGATCTCAACTTTACGCAGCATCTGACGCAGGATGGTCTCGATGTGCTTGTCGTTGATCTTCACGCCTTGCAGACGGTAAACGTCCTGGATCTCGTTCACGATGTACTTGGCCAGCGCGCTCACACCCAACAGACGCAGGATGTCGTGCGGATCGCTTGGACCATCGGAGATAACTTCGCCGCGGTTTACCTGTTCACCTTCGAACACGTTCAGGTGACGCCACTTCGGAATCAGCTCTTCGTACGGATCGCTACCGTCGTTCGGGGTAATGACCAGACGGCGCTTGCCTTTGGTCTCTTTACCGAACGCGATGGTGCCGCTGACTTCAGCCAGAATCGACGCTTCCTTCGGACGACGAGCTTCGAACAGGTCGGCAACACGCGGCAGACCACCGGTGATGTCGCGAGTTTTCGAAGTTTCTTGCGGGATACGAGCGATAACGTCACCGATCGCGATCTTCGCACCGTCCGCAACACCGACCAAGGCGTTGGCTGGCAGGAAGTACTGAGCGATAACGTCAGTGCCTGGCAGCAACAGATCCTTGCCGTTGTCGTCGACCATCTTCACTGCTGGACGGATTTCTTTGCCCGCAGCTGGACGATCTTTCGCGTCGAGTACTTCAATGTTGGTCATACCGGTCAATTCGTCAGTCTGACGCTTGATCGTGATGCCTTCTTCCATGCCCACGTAGGTCACGGTACCTTTCATTTCGGTAACGATCGGGTGAGTGTGCGGATCCCACTTGGCCACGATTGCGCCAGCGTCGACCTTGTCACCTTCTTTAACCGAAATCACAGCACCGTACGGAAGCTTGTAACGCTCACGCTCACGACCGAAGTCATCAGCGATGGCCAGCTCACCGGAACGGGACACGGCAACCAAGTGGCCATCCACTCGCTCAACGTGTTTCAGGTTGTGCAGACGGACAGTACCGCCATTCTTCACCTGAACGCTGTCGGCTGCGGAAGTACGGCTTGCCGCACCACCGATGTGGAACGTACGCATCGTCAGCTGGGTACCCGGCTCACCGATGGACTGGGCAGCGATAACGCCGACCGCTTCACCGATGTTCACCTGGTGACCACGAGCCAGATCACGGCCGTAGCACTTGGCGCAAATGCCATAGCGGGTTTCGCAGCTGATCGGCGAACGCACGATCACTTCGTCGATGCTGTTCAGCTCGATGAACTCGACCCACTTCTCGTCTACCAGGGTACCGGCAGGAACGATGACGTCCTCGGTGCCTGGCTTGAATACGTCACGGGCAATAACACGACCCAGTACGCGCTCACCCAACGGCTCTACAACGTCACCGCCTTCAATGTGCGGAGTCATCAGCAGACCGTGTTCGGTGCCGCAATCGATCTCGGTTACAACCAGATCCTGCGCCACGTCTACCAGACGACGAGTCAGGTAACCGGAGTTCGCAGTTTTCAACGCGGTATCCGCCAGACCTTTACGAGCACCGTGAGTCGAGATGAAGTACTGAAGTACGCTCAGACCTTCACGGAAGTTCGCAGTAATCGGCGTTTCAATGATGGAACCGTCCGGCTTGGCCATCAGACCACGCATACCGGCCAGCTGACGAATCTGTGCTGCGGAACCCCGCGCACCCGAGTCGGCCATCATATACATCGAGTTGAAGGACTCTTGGTCGACTTCATCACCGTGACGGTCGATGACTTTCTCTTTCGAGAGGTTAGCCATCATCGCCTTGGAAACTTCGTCGTTCGCCTTCGACCAAAGGTCGATCACTTTGTTGTACTTCTCGCCCTGGGTTACCAGGCCGGAGGCGTACTGGCTCTCGATCTCTTTCACTTCGTCGGTGGCTGCACCGATGATGCGGGCTTTTTCGTCCGGGATAACGAAGTCGTTAACACCGATGGAAACGCCGGAGATGGTCGAGTAAGCGAAACCGGTGTACATCAACTGGTCAGCGAAGATCACGGTCTCTTTCAGACCAACCACGCGGTAGCACTGGTTGATCAGCTTGGAGATCGCCTTTTTCTTCATCGGCAGGTTGACGACATCGTACGACAGACCCTTTGGCACAACCTGGAACAGCAGCGCACGGCCGACAGTGGTGTCGACGATACGAGTGTTGCTCACGCTGTTGCCGTCACGGTCGTTGACGGTTTCGTTGATACGGACCTTGACCTTGGCGTGCAGTGCGGCTTCGCCGGCACGGAACACACGGTCAACTTCCTGCAGATCCGCGAACACACGACCTTCGCCCTTGGCGTTGATCGCTTCACGAGTCATGTAGTAGAGACCCAATACAACGTCCTGCGACGGAACGATGATTGGCTCACCGTTGGCTGGCGACAGAATGTTGTTGGTCGACATCATCAACGCACGCGCTTCGAGCTGGGCTTCCAGCGTCAGCGGTACGTGCACGGCCATTTGGTCGCCGTCGAAGTCGGCGTTGTACGCGGCGCAGACCAGCGGGTGCAGCTGGATAGCCTTACCTTCGATCAGGACCGGTTCAAACGCCTGGATACCCAGACGGTGAAGGGTCGGTGCACGGTTGAGAAGAACCGGGTGTTCGCGAATCACTTCAGCGAGAACGTCCCAAACCTCTGGCAGTTCGCGCTCGACCATTTTCTTGGCCGCTTTGATGGTGGTCGCGAGACCACGCATTTCCAGCTTGCCGAAAATGAATGGTTTGAACAGCTCGAGAGCCATCTTCTTCGGCAGACCGCACTGGTGCAGACGCAGGGTCGGACCTACGGTAATTACCGAACGACCGGAGTAGTCAACACGCTTACCGAGCAAGTTCTGACGGAAACGACCCTGCTTACCCTTGATCATGTCAGCCAGGGATTTCAGAGGACGCTTGTTCGAACCGGTGATAGCGCGGCCACGACGACCGTTGTCGAGCAGTGCATCGACAGCTTCCTGCAACATACGCTTTTCGTTGCGCACGATGATGTCCGGAGCGGACAGATCCAGCAGGCGCTTCAAACGGTTGTTACGGTTGATCACTCGACGATACAGATCGTTGAGGTCGGAAGTCGCGAAACGACCGCCATCCAGCGGGACCAGTGGACGCAGATCTGGCGGCAGAACCGGCAGAACGGTCAGCACCATCCACTCTGGCAGGTTGCCGGAACCCTGGAAGGCTTCCATCAACTTCAGACGCTTGGACAGCTTCTTGATCTTGGTTTCCGAGTTGGTTTGCGGAATTTCTTCGCGCAGACGGCCAATCTCGTGCTCCAGGTCGATAGCGTGCAGCAGTTCACGGACAGCTTCTGCACCCATGCGGGCGTCGAAGTCATCACCAAACTCTTCCAGCGCTTCGAAGTACTGCTCGTCGTTCAGCAGCTGACCCTTTTCAAGGGTGGTCATGCCTGGATCGATAACGACGTAGCTCTCGAAGTAGAGAACGCGTTCGATATCACGCAGGGTCATATCCATCAGCAAGCCGATACGGGACGGCAGCGATTTCAGGAACCAGATATGGGCAACCGGCGAAGCCAGTTCGATGTGCGCCATGCGCTCACGACGAACCTTGGCCAGTGCAACTTCAACGCCGCACTTCTCGCAGATCACACCACGGTGCTTCAAGCGCTTGTACTTACCGCACAGGCACTCGTAATCCTTTACCGGGCCAAAGATCTTGGCGCAGAACAGACCGTCACGCTCAGGTTTGAACGTACGGTAGTTGATGGTTTCCGGCTTTTTAACTTCGCCGAACGACCACGAGCGGATCATCTCAGGCGAGGCCAATCCGATACGGATGGCGTCGAACTCTTCGACTTGACCCTGGTTTTTCAGCAAATTCAGTAGGTCTTTCAAGGCCTTTCCTCCTGGCGGAGCAGAGAGCGGGCAGTCCTGCCCCGCTCTCGATCGCGTCACGTGTTATTCGGTTTCCAGATCGATATCGATGCCGAGGGAACGAATTTCCTTGATCAACACGTTGAAGGACTCGGGCATGCCCGGCTCCATACGGTGATCGCCATCCACGATGTTTTTGTACATCTTGGTACGGCCGTTCACATCGTCCGACTTCACTGTGAGCATTTCTTGCAGAGTGTAAGCGGCACCGTATGCTTCCAGTGCCCAGACCTCCATCTCCCCGAAACGCTGACCACCGAACTGTGCCTTACCACCCAGCGGCTGCTGGGTAACCAGGCTGTACGAACCGGTAGAACGCGCGTGCATCTTGTCGTCTACCAAGTGGTTCAGCTTCAGCATGTACATGTAGCCAACGGTAACTGGACGCTCGAACTTGTTGCCGGTACGGCCGTCAGTCAGCTGCATCTGGCCGCTTTCCGGCAGGTCTGCCAGTTTCAGCATGGCCTTGATTTCGCTTTCCTTGGCGCCGTCGAACACTGGAGTGGCCATTGGAACGCCGCCACGCAGGTTTTTCGCCAGATCCAGGATTTCCTGATCGGAGAAGCTGTCCAGATCTTCGTTACGACCGCCGATCTGGTTGTAGATCTCGTCCAGGAAGGTACGCAGTTCAGCGACTTTACGCTGCTCTTCGACCATCCGGTTGATCTTCTCGCCCAGACCTTTGGCCGCGAGGCCCAGGTGGGTTTCAAGGATCTGACCAACGTTCATACGCGAAGGTACGCCCAACGGGTTGAGGACGACGTCGACCGGGGTGCCATTGGCATCGTGCGGCATGTCTTCAACCGGCATGATCACGGAGACCACACCTTTGTTACCGTGACGACCGGCCATCTTGTCGCCCGGCTGAATGCGACGACGGATTGCCAGGTAAACCTTGACGATTTTCAGCACGCCTGGAGCAAGGTCATCGCCCTGCTGCAGTTTGCGCTTCTTGTCTTCGAACTTGTCGTCCAGCAGACGGCGGCGATCAACGATGTAGGCCTGAGCCTTCTCGAGCTGCTCGTTCAGAGCATCTTCAGCCATGCGCAGTTTGAACCACTGACCATGCTCAAGACCGTCGAGAACTTCGTCGGTGATGTCCTGACCTTTCTTCAGACCGGCGCCGCCTTCAGCCTTGTGGCCTACCAGAGCGGAGCGCAGACGTTCGAAGGTTGCGCCTTCAACGATACGGAACTCTTCGTTCAGATCCTTGCGGATCTCGTCCAGCTGGGACTTCTCGATCGACAGAGCACGAGCATCACGCTCAACGCCGTCGCGGGTGAAGACCTGTACGTCGATGACAGTACCTTTGGTACCGGTAGGTACACGCAGGGAGGTGTCTTTAACGTCGCTGGCTTTTTCACCGAAGATCGCACGCAGCAGTTTTTCTTCCGGAGTCAGTTGGGTCTCGCCTTTCGGAGTGACCTTGCCCACCAGGATGTCGCCTGCGCCTACTTCAGCACCTACATAAACGATACCGGCTTCGTCCAGCTTGTTCAGTGCAGCCTCACCCACGTTCGGGATGTCCGCAGTGATTTCCTCTGGGCCAAGCTTGGTGTCACGGGCCACACAGGTCAGTTCCTGAATGTGGATCGTGGTGAAGCGGTCTTCCTGAACCACACGCTCGGACAGGCAGATGGAGTCTTCGAAGTTGAAGCCGTTCCATGCCATGAACGCGATGCGCATGTTCTGACCCAGTGCCAGCTCACCCATGTCGGTGGACGGGCCGTCGGCCATGATGTCGCTACGCTGAACGCGATCACCCTTGCTCACCAGCGGACGCTGGTTGATGCAGGTGTTCTGGTTCGAGCGGGTGTATTTGGTCAGGTTGTAGATGTCGACACCGGCTTCACCGGTTTCAACTTCGTCATCAGCAACACGAACCACGATACGGCTGGCATCAACGGAGTCGATCACGCCGCCACGACGAGCCACGACGCAAACGCCGGAGTCGCGAGCCACGTTACGCTCCATGCCCGTACCTACCAGCGGCTTGTCAGCGCGCAGGGTTGGTACAGCTTGACGCTGCATGTTCGAACCCATCAACGCACGGTTGGCGTCGTCGTGCTCGAGGAACGGAATCAGCGACGCTGCAACCGAAACTACCTGCTTCGGCGAAACGTCCATCAGGGTGACGTCTTCCGGCGCCTTGACGGTGAATTCGTTCAGGTGACGTACGGCTACCAGTTCGTCGATCAGGACTTTCTGCTCGTTCATGGTCGCCGAAGCCTGCGCGATCACATGATCGGCTTCTTCAATGGCGGACAGGAACACGATCTCGTCGGTGACTACACCCTCTTTCACCACACGGTACGGGCTTTCCAGGAAGCCGTACTGGTTGGTGCGGGCATAAGCAGCCAGGGAGTTGATCAGACCAATGTTCGGACCTTCCGGCGTTTCAATCGGGCAGACACGACCATAGTGAGTCGGGTGTACGTCACGGACTTCAAAGCCTGCGCGCTCACGAGTCAGACCGCCAGGGCCGAGTGCAGAGACACGACGCTTGTGGGTGATCTCGGACAGCGGGTTGTTCTGGTCCATGAACTGCGAGAGCTGGCTGGAACCGAAGAACTCCTTCACCGCCGCAGCCACTGGCTTGGCGTTGATCAGGTCTTGCGGCATCAGGCCTTCGCTTTCAGCCATCGACAGACGCTCTTTGACCGCACGCTCAACACGTACCAGGCCAACGCGGAACTGGTTCTCGGCCATTTCGCCTACGCAGCGAACACGACGGTTACCCAGGTGGTCGATGTCATCGACGATGCCTTTACCGTTACGGATGTCGACCAGAGTCTTCAGGACCGCGACGATGTCTTCCTTGCACAGCACGCCCGAACCTTCGATCTCGGTACGACCGATACGACGGTTGAACTTCATCCGGCCGACCGCAGACAGGTCATAGCGCTCAGGGCTGAAGAACAGGTTGTTGAACAGGGTCTCGGCAGCGTCTTTGGTCGGCGGTTCGCCTGGACGCATCATGCGATAGATCTCGACCAGTGCTTCCAATTGGTTGCTGGTGGAGTCGATCTTCAGCGTGTCGGAGATGAACGGACCGCAGTCGATGTCGTTGGTGTACAGAGTTTCGATGCGAACAACGCCGGCCTTGGCGATTTTCGCCAGGACTTCGGTCGACAGCTCGGTGTTGCACTCTGCCAGGATTTCGCCGGTAGCCGGATGCACGATGACCTTGGCGGTGGTGCGACCCAGGACGTAGTCCAGAGGCACGTCCAGCTCTTTGATCCCGGCCTTTTCCAGCTGGTTGATGTGGCGGGCAGTAATACGACGGCCCTGCTCGACAATAACCTTGCCTTTATCGTCCTGGATATCGAGGACAGCCACTTCACCGCGCAGACGCTGAGGCACCAGTTCCAGGCTCAGGCCTTCGCCTTTAACGTGGAATACGTTGGTGGTGTAGAAAGCGTCCAGCACTTCTTCGGTGGTGTAGCCGAGCGCGCGCAGCAGTACCGAGGCCGGCAGCTTGCGACGACGGTCGATACGCACGAACACGCAGTCTTTCGGGTCGAACTCGAAGTCCAGCCACGAACCGCGGTAAGGAATGATGCGCGCGGAGTACAGCAGTTTACCGGAACTGTGCGTCTTGCCGCGGTCGTGGTCAAAGAACACGCCCGGGGAACGGTGCAGCTGGGAAACGATAACACGCTCGGTACCGTTGATTACGAAGGTACCGTTCTCAGTCATCAATGGGATTTCGCCCATGTAGACTTCTTGCTCTTTGATGTCCTTGATCGCTTTGTTCGACGATTCTTTGTCGAAAATGATCAGGCGCACTTTTACCCGCAAAGGTACGGCGAAAGTTACACCGCGCAATACGCATTCTTTGACATCAAATGCCGGTTCGCCCAGGCGATAACCGACGTACTCCAGCGCAGCATTGCCGGAGTAGCTGATGATCGGGAAAACGGATTTGAAGGCCGCATGCAGGCCCACGTCGCGGAACTGATCTTTAGTCGCTCCCGCTTGCAAGAATTCACGATACGAATCCAGCTGGATGGCCAGGAGGTACGGCACATCCATGACGTCCGGCAACTTGCTAAAGTCCTTGCGGATACGTTTTTTCTCAGTATATGAGTAAGCCATCAGCGTTCCCCAGCTTGGTCACCTGCTTGTTTGGCCCCTCCCGACGGGAGCAGCCAGAAAATCGTGCAAACCCCATGGTTTGCGCCACCGCATCGGGTGGTTACAGCGCCGTTATCAGCACCGACCCAGTCGGCTGCCAATAACGGAAAAAGGCCGGTGGCAAGAGCCACCAGCCATCAGCCTGTCGCTTGACGCTCGGGCTGGAGGAGCAAAGTCGATACTTATTTCAGCTCGACTTTAGCGCCTGCTTCTTCCAGCTTCTTCTTAGCGTCTTCAGCAGCTTCTTTCGAAACGCCTTCAGCTACAACCTGAGGAGCGCCGTCTACTTTCTCTTTGGCTTCTTTCAGGCCCAGACCGGTCAGTTCACGAACTGCCTTGATCACGTTAACCTTCTTCTCGCCAGCTTCCAGCAGAACAACGTTGAACTCGGTTTGCTCTTCAACAGCAGCAGCAGCTACAGCTGGGCCAGCCGAAGCAGCAGCAGCGGTAACACCGAAGGTTTCTTCCATCGCTTTGATCAGCTCAACGATTTCCACTACGGATTTCTGGCCGATTGCTTCGATGATTTGTTCGTTAGTCAGAGACATGACTCAATTCCTGAATTGGGGGACGGCCTACGCGACCATCGAAATAAACAAAAAACGCGAGAAGTTGACGAGCCTTAGGCTGCGGCAGCTTCTTTCTGGTCGCGAATTGCCGCCAGAGTACGAGCCAACTTGCTGGTAGCGCCTTGAATCACGCTCATCAGCTGAGAAATTGCTTCGTCACGGGTCGGCAGAGTTGCCAGTACGTCGATCTGATTAGCTGCGAGGAACTTGCCCTCGAACGCAGCTGCCTTGATCTCGAACTTGTCCTGACCCTTGGCAAACTCTTTGAAGATACGGGCAGCAGCGCCCGGATGTTCGTTCGAGAATGCAATCAGGGTCGGGCCGGTGAACACGTCGTTGAGAACACTGTATTCAGTGTCCGCAACAGCGCGCTTGAGCAGGGTGTTACGTACAACACGTACGTAAACGCCAGCTTCACGAGCCTCTTTACGGAGTCCGGTCATTGCGCCTACTGTTACGCCACGGGCATCAACCACGACAGCGGACAGAGCGACTTTGGCAGCCTCGTTGACTTCAGCGACGATGGCCTTCTTGTCTTCGAGATTAATTGCCACGGGTTTAACTCCTGCTTGTTACCGTTTCACTCGGTCGAAACCGAATGTCGTTTTGGTGTCTGATTCGGTAAGGAACCGGGAGCACCATCTGCGTAGGCTTGTGGTTTAAGGCTTGCGCCGCCTACGGTCTTGGATAGCCCCCGCCAGGCAGGGACCCCAATCTTTCAATTGGCGCGAATAATCGCGCCAACCTTTGTCTTACGCGTCCAGCGAGCTCTGGTCGATAACCAGACCTGGGCCCATAGTGGTGCTCAGGGTAACGCGCTTGACGTAAATACCTTTCGAGGAAGCTGGCTTGATACGCTTCAGATCAGCGATCAGGGCTTCAACGTTTTCCTTCAGCTTGACGGCATCGAAGCCGATCTTGCCAACGGAAGTGTGGATGATGCCGTTTTTGTCGGTGCGATAACGAACCTGACCAGCCTTGGCGTTTTTAACCGCGGTAGCTACGTCTGGAGTTACGGTGCCGACTTTCGGGTTAGGCATCAGGCCACGTGGACCGAGGATCTGACCCAGCTGACCTACAACGCGCATGGCATCCGGGGATGCGATCACTACGTCATAGTTCAGGTCGCCGCCTTTCATTTCGGCAGCCAGGTCGTCCATACCTACACGGTCAGCGCCGGCAGCCAGAGCGGCCTCAGCAGCTGGACCCTGGGTGAACACAGCAACGCGAACGGTCTTGCCAGTGCCGTGTGGCAGCACAGTAGCGCTACGAACAACCTGGTCGGATTTACGCGGGTCTACACCCAGGTTTACAGCAACGTCGAACGACTCGCTGAACTTGACAGTCGACAGCTCAGCCAGCAGAGCAGCAGCGTCTACAATGTTGTAGGCCTTGCCTGCTTCGATTTTGCCGGCGATAGCCTTTTGACGCTTGGTCAGCTTAGCCATTACACACCCTCCACGTTAAGGCCCATGCTACGAGCAGAACCGGCGATAGTACGCACGGCTGCATCCATATCAGCTGCAGTCAGATCCGCGTTTTTGGTTTTCGCGATTTCTTCCAGCTGAGCACGGGTAACAGTGCCAACCTTAACGGTGTTCGGACGAGCGGAACCGCTGGTCAGACCGGCCGCCTTCTTCAGCAGAACCGAAGCAGGGGTGGATTTGGTTTCGAAAGTGAAGCTACGGTCGCTGTAGACAGTGATGATCACTGGAGTCGGCAGACCTGCTTCAAGACCCTGAGTACGGGCGTTGAAAGCCTTGCAGAATTCCATGATGTTCACGCCGTGCTGACCCAGAGCAGGACCAACAGGTGGGCTTGGGTTAGCCTGAGCGGCCTTCACTTGCAGCTTGATGTAAGCGGTAATCTTCTTGGCCATGAGGCACTCCAATTACGGGTTCGAACGCCTCGAAAGGCTCCCCGGTTACTTGCGCGTTTATCCCAGTGACGACAAAACCCCACAGCCTAGGGCTGCGGGGTTGGGATGCTTGTTCAGCTAGACCTTTTCGACCTGACTGAACTCCAACTCTACCGGAGTAGAGCGACCGAAAATAAGCACTGCCACCTGGACACGGCTCTTTTCGTAGTTAACTTCTTCGACGGTGCCGTTAAAGTCAGCGAATGGACCGTCAGTAACACGAACTACCTCACCCGGCTCAAACAGAGTCTTCGGTTTCGGCTTATCGCTACCATCAGCCACGCGACGCAGAATGGCTTCCGCCTCTTTGTCGGTGATTGGAGCAGGCTTGTCGGCGGTACCGCCAATGAAGCCCATCACCCGAGGAGTATCCTTGACCAAGTGCCAAGTACCCTCATTCATATCCATCTGTACCAGCACATAGCCTGGGAAGAACTTGCGTTCGCTTTTGCGCTTCTGGCCATTACGCATTTCAACCACTTCTTCAGTGGGAACCAGAATTTCGCCGAAGCCATCTTCCATGCCAGCCAGCTTAACGCGCTCAATCAGCGAGCGCATGACATGCTTCTCGTAACCCGAGTAAGCATGCACAACGTACCAACGCTTAGCCACGGGACACCCTTAGCCGACAATCAAGGAAACAAGCCAGCCGAGCAGGGAATCAACACCCCACAACAGCAACGCCATAACGATAACCACAGCAACAACGATCAACGTTGTCTGCGTGGTTTCCTGGCGAGTTGGCCATACGACTTTACGAATCTCAGTGCGCGCTTCCTTAACCAGTACAAAGAACGACTTGCCCTTTGCAGTCTGCAGGCCTACAAAGGCAGCTACAGCAGCAATTACGAGCAAAGCGAGTACACGGTACAGGATCGGCGAAGCAGCGTAATACTGATTGCCAACTACACCCACAACCACCAAAGCGGCTACCACAAGCCACTTGAGCAGATCGAAGCGAGAGCCTTGAGCTTCAGCCTTAGGAGTCATCTATGAAGATCCTGTGAAAAGAAAGCCAGACACACCGAGTGAATCTGGCAGGTCAGGAGGGAATCGAACCCCCAACCTACGGTTTTGGAGACCGTCGCTCTGCCAATTGAGCTACTGACCTAAAACAAAATCAGGCCGACCATTATGCCGGCCCGAAAAATACATTACAACCGCTTATTCGATGATTTTAGCTACGACGCCAGCGCCGACGGTACGACCGCCTTCACGGATAGCGAAACGCAGACCATCTTCCATCGCGATGGTTTT
>NZ_JBYSZP010000036.1:0-2842 GCF_058787295.1 Pseudomonas sp. FW305-3-2-15-E-TSA4
TTTGTGAGCATCGCGAACTTTCGGTTCATTGCGTCTTCACACACCGCAATCTGGTCTCTTTCGAGCATTCAGATTGCTTGGGTGTTATATGGTCAAGCCTCACGGGCAATTAGTATTGGTTAGCTCAACGCCTCACAGCGCTTACACACCCAACCTATCAACGTCGTAGTCTTCGACGGCCCTTCAGGGAACTCAAGGTTCCAGTGAGATCTCATCTTGAGGCAAGTTTCCCGCTTAGATGCTTTCAGCGGTTATCTTTCCCGAACATAGCTACCCGGCAATGCCACTGGCGTGACAACCGGAACACCAGAGGTTCGTCCACTCCGGTCCTCTCGTACTAGGAGCAGCCCCTCTCAAATCTCAAACGTCCACGGCAGATAGGGACCGAACTGTCTCACGACGTTCTAAACCCAGCTCGCGTACCACTTTAAATGGCGAACAGCCATACCCTTGGGACCGGCTTCAGCCCCAGGATGTGATGAGCCGACATCGAGGTGCCAAACACCGCCGTCGATATGAACTCTTGGGCGGTATCAGCCTGTTATCCCCGGAGTACCTTTTATCCGTTGAGCGATGGCCCTTCCATACAGAACCACCGGATCACTAAGACCTACTTTCGTACCTGCTCGACGTGTCTGTCTCGCAGTCAAGCGCGCTTTTGCCTTTATACTCTACGACCGATTTCCGACCGGTCTGAGCGCACCTTCGTACTCCTCCGTTACTCTTTAGGAGGAGACCGCCCCAGTCAAACTACCCACCATACACTGTCCTCGATCCGGATAACGGACCTGAGTTAGAACCTCAAAGTTGCCAGGGTGGTATTTCAAGGATGGCTCCACGCGAACTGGCGTCCACGCTTCAAAGCCTCCCACCTATCCTACACAAGCAAATTCAAAGTCCAGTGCAAAGCTATAGTAAAGGTTCACGGGGTCTTTCCGTCTAGCCGCGGATACACTGCATCTTCACAGCGATTTCAATTTCACTGAGTCTCGGGTGGAGACAGCGCCGCCATCGTTACGCCATTCGTGCAGGTCGGAACTTACCCGACAAGGAATTTCGCTACCTTAGGACCGTTATAGTTACGGCCGCCGTTTACCGGGGCTTCGATCAAGAGCTTCGCGTTAGCTAACCCCATCAATTAACCTTCCGGCACCGGGCAGGCGTCACACCCTATACGTCCACTTTCGTGTTTGCAGAGTGCTGTGTTTTTAATAAACAGTCGCAGCGGCCTGGTATCTTCGACCGGCATGAGCTTACGGAGCAAGTCCTTCACCCTCACCGGCGCACCTTCTCCCGAAGTTACGGTGCCATTTTGCCTAGTTCCTTCACCCGAGTTCTCTCAAGCGCCTTGGTATTCTCTACCCAACCACCTGTGTCGGTTTGGGGTACGGTTCCTGGTTATCTGAAGCTTAGAAGCTTTTCTTGGAAGCATGGCATCAACCACTTCGTCACCTGAAAGGTAACTCGTCATCAGCTCTCGGCCTTAAGATCCCGGATTTACCTAAGATCTCAGCCTACCACCTTAAACTTGGACAACCAACGCCAAGCTGGCCTAGCCTTCTCCGTCCCTCCATCGCAATAACCAGAAGTACAGGAATATTAACCTGTTTTCCATCGACTACGCTTTTCAGCCTCGCCTTAGGGACCGACTAACCCTGCGTCGATTAACGTTGCGCAGGAAACCTTGGTCTTTCGGCGTGGGTGTTTTTCACACCCATTGTCGTTACTCATGTCAGCATTCGCACTTCTGATACCTCCAGCAAGCTTCTCAACTCACCTTCACAGGCTTACAGAACGCTCCTCTACCGCATCACTTGCGTGATACCCGTAGCTTCGGTGTATGGTTTGAGCCCCGTTACATCTTCCGCGCAGGCCGACTCGACTAGTGAGCTATTACGCTTTCTTTAAAGGGTGGCTGCTTCTAAGCCAACCTCCTAGCTGTCTAAGCCTTCCCACATCGTTTCCCACTTAACCATAACTTTGGGACCTTAGCTGACGGTCTGGGTTGTTTCCCTTTTCACGACGGACGTTAGCACCCGCCGTGTGTCTCCCATGCTCGGCACTTGTAGGTATTCGGAGTTTGCATCGGTTTGGTAAGTCGGGATGACCCCCTAGCCGAAACAGTGCTCTACCCCCTACAGTGATACATGAGGCGCTACCTAAATAGCTTTCGAGGAGAACCAGCTATCTCCGAGCTTGATTAGCCTTTCACTCCGATCCACAGGTCATCCGCTAACTTTTCAACGGTAGTCGGTTCGGTCCTCCAGTCAGTGTTACCTAACCTTCAACCTGCCCATGGATAGATCGCCCGGTTTCGGGTCTATTCCCAGCGACTAGACGCCCTATTAAGACTCGCTTTCGCTACGCCTCCCCTATTCGGTTAAGCTCGCCACTGAAAATAAGTCGCTGACCCATTATACAAAAGGTACGCAGTCACCCAACAAAGTGGGCTCCCACTGCTTGTACGCATACGGTTTCAGGATCTATTTCACTCCCCTCTCCGGGGTTCTTTTCGCCTTTCCCTCACGGTACTAGTTCACTATCGGTCAGTCAGTAGTATTTAGCCTTGGAGGATGGTCCCCCCATATTCAGACAAAGTTTCTCGTGCTCCGTCCTACTCGATTTCATGACTAAGAGACTTTCGCGTACAGGGCTATCACCCACTATGGCCGCACTTTCCAGAGCGTTCCGCTAATCTCAAAGCCACTTAAGGGCTAGTCCCCGTTCGCTCGCCACTACTAAGGGAATCTCGGTTGATTTCTTTTCCTCAGGGTACTTAGATGTTTCAGTTCCCCTGGTTCGCCTCTTGCACCTATGTATTCAGTACAAGATAACCATCTTG
>NZ_JBYSZP010000037.1:0-3114 GCF_058787295.1 Pseudomonas sp. FW305-3-2-15-E-TSA4
TAGGTCATCGTCAAGATTAAATTCCGAAACCCCAATTGCGAAAGCAGTTGGGGTTTTGTTTTGCCCGCAGGAAAGTGGTGCGCTTGATTTCTATGCAATCGCCCGGCTCATGGCTATTATTCGGACCTCATTGTGAGGCGAGACCTGCATGCTGACGTTGTTGAATCTATTAAAGGATGGTCGATTCCATTCCGGCGAGGCTCTGGGGGTTACCCTGGGAATCAGTCGAAGTGCGGTGTGGAAGCAGCTTCAGCATCTTGAGGCTGAGCTCGGGTTGTCCATAAACAAAGTCCGTGGCAGAGGCTATCAACTGGCTGCACCCTTGACGCTCCTCGACCCCCTGAAGATTAGTGCCTTAGCAGCGGTTTGGCCGATTACAGTCTTTGATTCCATCGATTCCACTAACGCAGAGGCGCTTCGCGCGATCAATCAGGGTCGAGCTGCGCCGTTTCTGGTATTGGCCGAACGACAGATTTCCGGTCGCGGTCGCAGAGGCCGCAAATGGGTAAGCCCTTTTGCTGAAAATCTCTACTACAGCCTGGTCCTGCGCATTGAAGGTGGCATGCGCCAGCTTGAGGGCTTGAGTCTGGTGGTCGGTTTGGCTGTTATGCATGCCCTGCGAAAGCTGGGGGTGGCGGGCGCAGGATTGAAGTGGCCCAACGATGTGCTGGTCGGGAACAAGAAAATCGCCGGTATTCTTCTTGAGCTAGTAGGGGATCCGGCAGATGTTTGCCATGTGGTGCTGGGTATAGGCATTAATGTGAACATGCAGGTTGCTGAGGAAGTTGACCAGCAATGGACGTCAATTCGACTCGAGACGGGTCAAACCTGCGATCGCAACGTCTTGGTGGCTGAGCTGAGCGACCAACTGCGCGGTTATATCCAGCGTCATCAGGTCCATGGTTTCTCTGCGTTCCAGGAGGAATGGGAAAAGGATCACATGTGGCAAGGTCGCCCGGTTTCTTTGGTTGCGGGCGTTAGTCATATAGAAGGCGTAGTGCTTGGTATTGATAGCCAGGGTGCGCTGCGCTTGAAGGTGGACGGCGTGGAAAAAGTATTTAGTGGTGGTGAGCTCAGTCTGAGGTTGCGTGATGATTCTTGAGCTCGACTGTGGGAATAGCTTTATCAAGTGGCGCGTATTGAATACGGCTGCTGGTGGTCTTTTCGCGGAAGGTGTTGTCGACTCGGATCAGGCTCTGGTGGATAGCTTGTGTGCATTTGAGAGCCTGTCGTTGCGCAAATGTCGGTTGGTCAGCGTAAGAACCAGCGAAGAAACTGCTGCGCTCACCCGAATTCTCGAGCAGACGTTCGGCATCTCGGTCGTTTGCGCAAAGTCGGCCAGTGAGATGTCTGGTGTCAGGAATGGCTATGACGACTATGAACGCTTGGGGCTGGATCGCTGGTTGGCGATGCTCGGTGGCTTTCATCTGGCTGCCGGCGCCTGTCTGATTCTGGATTTCGGCACTGCTGTGACAGCCGATTTTATTAATGCCGAAGGAGAGCACCTTGGAGGATTCATTTGCCCAGGGATGCCCTTGATGCGTAACCAATTACGTACACATACCCGGAAAATCCGTTATGGGGACTTGGCTGCCGAAAAAGCGTTGACGAGCCATGCTCCGGGGCGCAGTACCGTCGAGGCGGTGGAGCGAGGGTGCTCTTTAATGTTGAGAGGTTTCGTTCTGACCCAGATGGAAATGGCTCGATCCTATTGGGGGGAGCGCTTTGCTGTCTTTATTACCGGTGGCGATGCTGGATTGGTGGCGGACGTCGTGCCTGATGCTCGGATCGTCCCTGACCTGGTATTTGTAGGGTTGGCGATGGCGTGTCCTTTAACTTGAGGTTTGTATGCGTTGGTTGTTCCTGCTGCTCGTTGTTCTCAATGTGTTCTATTACGTCTGGCATCAGCAGGAGGCGCCCTTGCGTGCAAAAGATGTCACTCCTCTCAGCATGTACCGCGGGTCCCAGCAAGATATTCGCTTATTGAGTGAGGCGACTGGTGACTCGGCGGGAGTGCAAGGCGCGCGCCATGCCGGACAGGAGTGTCTGTTTTTGGGTGGTTTGACTCAAGAAAGCAGCCTTTCCGCGCTACAGATGCGTCTAGCGGGCATGAGTGTGAAGGTTCAGGCATCGCAAAAGGATCTTCCCGAGCCTGGATATTGGTTGCGCATTGCGCCCGAGAGCCAGCGTTTATTGGGGGATGTGCAGTTGCAGAACCTTTCCAAGGAATTCAATGAGTTAAAACATAAAATAATGCTGTGTGAGGGGGTTGCACCGCTGGAATAGTTTGCATAGAATGGCGCCCGCTCCACAGCGAACACCTAAACAGGTTGTCAAAGCGGAGCGGTGTCAACGCAGCTAACCTCAGGTTTTTAATGAGAAAATGCTTGACAGAAGGTCGGCATAGTATAGAATGCCGGCTCGCTTAGGAGGGGTTCCCGAGCGGCCAAAGGGATCAGACTGTAAATCTGACGTCTACGACTTCGAAGGTTCGAATCCTTCCCCCTCCACCATTTTTAGCGTGAGCTGCAAGCTCCGCGGGTATAGTTTAGTGGTAGAACCTCAGCCTTCCAAGCTGATGATGCGGGTTCGATTCCCGCTACCCGCTCCAAGTTTGCAGGTTGTGCAAAGTGTTACGCTCTTGTAGCTCAGTTGGTAGAGCACACCCTTGGTAAGGGTGAGGTCAGCGGTTCAAATCCGCTCAAGAGCTCCATATAACAAGGCAGATATGAAAATATCTGCCTTTGTTTTAATGGTAGATATCGTTCGTCTAATTCTTCTGTTGAGGGTGTTATCGATGGCTAAGGAAAAATTTGATCGTTCCCTGCCCCACGTCAACGTAGGGACCATTGGTCACGTTGACCACGGTAAAACCACTCTGACCGCTGCTCTGACTCGCGTCTGCTCCGAAGTTTTCGGTTCGGCCGTAGTTGAATTCGACAAGATCGACAGCGCTCCAGAAGAAAAAGCTCGCGGTATCACCATCAACACCGCTCACGTTGAGTACAACTCGACTATTCGTCACTACGCTCACGTTGACTGCCCAGGTCACGCTGACTACGTGAAGAACATGATCACCGGTGCTGCCCAGATGGACGGCGCGATCCTGGTTTG
>NZ_JBYSZP010000038.1:0-2668 GCF_058787295.1 Pseudomonas sp. FW305-3-2-15-E-TSA4
TAAATCTTATGCCTTGGCTTTCTTGGCCGCGCGGGTACGCTCGCTTTCGTCCAGGATCTTCTTGCGAAGACGGATGGACTTAGGCGTGACTTCGCACAGCTCGTCTTCCTGGATGTATTCCAGAGCCTGTTCCAGAGTGAAGCGAACAGGTGGTACCAGAGCGATGGTTTCGTCTTTACCCGAAGCACGCATGTTGTCGAGCTTCTTGCCTTTGGTTGGGTTCACACCCAGGTCGTTGTCGCGGCTGTTCTGACCAACGATCTGACCGTTGTAGATCTCCTGGCCGTGTTCTACGAACAGCTTGCCACGAGCCTGCAGGGTTTCCAGCGAGTAGGTCAGTGCCTTGCCGGTTTCAACCGAAACCAGAACGCCGTTCTGACGGCCGGACATGTGGCCCGACTTCACTGGAGCGTAACGATCGAAGATCGAGGTCAGGATGCCCGCACCGTTGGTCAGGGTCAGGAACTGGTTACGGAAACCGATCAGACCGCGAGCAGGGATGTTGTATTCCAGACGAACACGGCCCTTGCCATCCGGCACCATGTTGCTCAGGTCGCCTTTACGCAGACCCATCTCTTCCATGACCTTGCCCTGCGATTCTTCAGGGATGTCGATGGTGACGTTTTCGAACGGTTCCTGCTTCACGCCGTCAACTTCACGGATGATCACTTCAGGACGGCCCAGGGCCAGCTCGAAGCCTTCGCGACGCATGGTTTCGATCAGTACCGAGAGGTGCAGCTCACCACGGCCGGAAACCTTGAACTTGTCAGCCGAGTCGCCTTCTTCAACGCGCAGTGCAACGTTGTACAGCAGCTCTTTGTCCAGACGATCCTTGATGTTACGGGAGGTCACGAACTTGCCTTCTTTACCGCAGAATGGCGAATCGTTTACCTGGAAGGTCATGGAAACGGTTGGCTCGTCAACGGTCAGCGGCTTCATCGCCTCGACGGTGTTGATGTCGCACAGGGTGTCGGAGATGAACAGCTCGTCGAAGCCGCTGATGCAGACGATGTCGCCGGCCGCTGCTTCTTCAACGTCAATGCGGTGCAGCCCGTGGTGACCCATCAGCTTCAGGATACGACCGTTGCGGCGCTTGCCGTCGGCGCTGATCGCGACAACCGGGGTGTTCGGCTTGACGCGACCACGAGCGATACGGCCAACACCGATAACACCCAGGAAGCTGTTGTAGTCCAGAGCGGAGATCTGCATCTGGAACGGACCGTCACGGTCAACGGCCGGAGGCGGAACGTGGTCGACAACTGCCTGGTACAGCGCAGTCATGTCTTCGCCCATGGCGGTGTGATCCAGACCGGCGATACCGTTCAGGGCCGAAGCGTAAACAACCTGGAAGTCCAGTTGTTCTTCGGTAGCACCGAGGTTGTCGAACAGGTCGAAGATCTGGTCCAGAACCCAGTCCGGACGCGCGCCTGGACGGTCAACCTTGTTGATGACCACGATTGGACGCAGGCCGGCTTCGAACGCCTTCTTGGTCACGAAACGGGTTTGCGGCATAGGGCCGTCTTGAGCGTCAACCAGCAGCAGAACGGAGTCAACCATCGACATTACGCGTTCTACTTCGCCGCCGAAGTCGGCGTGGCCCGGGGTGTCCACGATGTTGATGTGGTAGCCGTTCCAGTTGATGGCGGTGTTTTTCGCCAGAATGGTAATACCGCGCTCTTTTTCCTGGTCGTTGGAGTCCATCACGCGCTCGTCGTTGAGCTCGTTGCGCTCCAGAGTGCCGGATTGACGCAGGAGTTTGTCTACCAGGGTGGTCTTACCATGGTCAACGTGGGCAATGATGGCGATGTTACGTAGATTTTCGATCACTTGTGTATCTCGATCAGAGGATTCGGTTTGCTGACAAGTCTTGGCAGCGATTAACAGTAGTGTCCGGCATGGCCGTTACAGCTTGACGGCGGTGTCGGGGGGCCGGTGACGCAGGCCACAGGCAAACAGCCCCGGGCACTTAGCTCGGTCGATAAACGCGCACATTGGCATGCCCCTCACTGAGCAAATGGTGAGCATGCAGGCGACTCATCACGCCTTTGTCGCAATACAGCAGGTACTGGCGAGTCGGATCCAGCTCCTTGAAACGAGCGTTCACTGCGTAGAACGGCATCGTCTGTACTTCTATGCCGGCGAGTTCCAGCGGGTCATCCTCGGCCGCATCCGGGTGACGGATGTCGATGACGATCTGACCGGCCAGCGCTTCGCCGACTTCTTCGATCTGCAAATCCTGGCCCAATTCGTCGATCACTCGGTCGATCGGCACCAGCTTGGCGTTTTCGAGCGCACGCTCGAGAACCGCCATGTCGAATTCTTTCTCTTCGTGCTCAACACGGTGGCGCTTGGCGGCGGTCTTCGGATTGACCGAGATGACTCCGCAGTACTCCGGCATGTGCCGGGCGAAATCGGCGGTGCCGATCTCGTTGGCCGTGTCGATGATGTCCTGCTTGTGCGCAACGATCAGTGGGCGCAGGACCAGTTTGTCGGTCACGCAGTCGATCACCGACAGGTTCGGCAGCGTCTGGCTCGATACCTGGGAGATCGCTTCGCCGGTGACCAGCGCGTCGATGTGCAGCCGGTCGGCGATGGCCGACGATGCGCGCAACATCATACGCTTCAATACGACGCCCATATGACTGTTATCGACTTTGCCGAGAATTTC
>NZ_JBYSZP010000039.1:0-2400 GCF_058787295.1 Pseudomonas sp. FW305-3-2-15-E-TSA4
GGTCAGAGTCAGAATCGAGTCTGTAGTCCCGCCCACCCCTTCAAGTCTAAACATACAAGCGAGCCTGCTCGCGAAGGGACCCGGACATTCAGCGCAAAAATCAGCCGGCCCGCGCTCTGCTAGAATCCGCCCCATCAATTGCCAGAGACTCTCCCATGAGCGAGCCGATTCGCCTGACCCAATACAGCCACGGTGCCGGTTGTGGCTGCAAGATTTCCCCGCAGGTGCTGGAAGTGATTCTGGCCGGCAGCGGTGCGCAGAACCTTGACCCGAAACTGTGGGTCGGCAATGCCTCGCGTGATGATGCGGCGGTGTACGAGATCGACGCCGAGCGCGGTGTGGTGTCGACCACGGACTTCTTCATGCCGATTGTCGACGACCCGTTCGACTTCGGCCGGATCGCTGCGACCAATGCGATCAGCGACATCTATGCGATGGGCGGCGATCCGCTGATGGCGATCGCGATCCTCGGCTGGCCGGTGAATGTGCTGGCGCCGGAAGTGGCGCGGGAAGTGATTCGCGGCGGGCGCGCGGTGTGTGACGCCGCCGGCATTCCGCTGGCCGGCGGGCATTCAATCGATGCGCCGGAGCCGATCTTCGGCCTGGCCGTGACCGGTCTGGTGGAAAAACGCCACATGAAGCGCAACGACACCGCTACCGCCGGTTGCCTGCTTTACCTGACCAAGCCGTTGGGCATCGGCATCCTGACCACCGCCGAGAAAAAGGGCAAATTGCGCCCCGGCGACATTGGTGTGGCCCGCGACTGGATGTGCACCCTGAACAAGCCCGGCAGCCGTTTCGGCAAACTCGCCGGGGTCGCCGCGATGACTGATGTCACCGGTTTCGGTCTGCTCGGGCATCTGGTGGAAATGGCCGATGGCAGCCACCTGACCGCACGCATCGGCTACAACCACGTGCCGCGTCTGGACAGCGTCGAGTACTACCTCGAACAGGGCTGTGTGCCCGGTGGCACCTTGCGTAACTTTGACAGCTATTCGAGCAAGCTCGGCCGTCTGCAGGAGTTGCACAAGCGCGTGCTGTGCGACCCGCAGACCAGCGGCGGTCTGTTGATTGCAGTTACACCGGAAGGTAACGCCGAATTCCTCGCCGTGGCTGCCGAACTGGGCCTGAACCTGGCGCCGATCGGCGAGCTGGTCGAGCGACAGACCCACGCAGTCGAGGTGAACTGATGTCACGCGACTGCACCGATTACCGCGATATTTTCCTCAACGACCGGCCGATGATGGATGCCCGTGCGCCGATCGAGTTTGCCCACGGCGCGTTTCCCGGCGTGGTCAACCTGCCGCTGATGAACGACCGCGAGCGCGAGCAGGTGGGGACTTGCTACAAGCAGCATGGACAACAAGCCGCCATCGCCCTGGGTGAGCGGCTGGTTTCTGCCGAAGTGCGGGAGCAGCGCATTCAAGGCTGGGTCGAGTTTGCCCGGGCACACCCCGACGGCTATCTGTATTGCTTTCGCGGCGGCCTGCGTTCGCAGATCGTCCAGCAATGGATCAAGGAAGAGGGCGGGATTGATTACCCGCGTGTCGGCGGTGGCTATAAGGCGATGCGTACGTTCCTGCTGGAGACGATCGATCAGGCCGTGGCCGAGTGCGATATGGTGCTGCTGGGTGGCATGACCGGCACCGGCAAGACCGAACTGTTGGTGCAGTTGAGTAATGGTCTGGATCTGGAAGGCCACGCCAATCATCGGGGCTCGAGTTTCGGCAAGCGCGCCACCGGCCAACCGACCAACATCGATTTTGAAAACCGTCTGGCCGTTGATGTGCTGAAAAAACGCGCCGGCGGGATCCAGCAGTTTGTGCTGGAAGACGAGAGCCGGGTAGTCGGCAGTTGTGCCTTGCCATTGCCGCTGTACCGAGGCATGCAAGTGGCGCCGATGGTCTGGCTCGAAGACAGCCTGGAGCAGCGGGTCGAGCGGATTCTGCAGGATTACGTGATCAACCTGCACGCCGAGTTCGTCGCCGTGCATGGCGAGCAGGGCTTTGCGCTGTATGCCGAGCGGTTGATTGCGAGTTTGAACAATATCCAGCGCCGGCTGGGCGGCGAACGCCATCAGCGGATGTTCCTGCAGATGGAAGAGGCCCTGGCCGAGCAGGCGCGCAGCGGTTCGGTCGAGATGTTCCGGGACTGGATCAGCGTGTTGCTACGGGAATATTACGACCCGATGTATGCGTTCCAGCGTGAGAAAAAGGGCGGGCGGATTGAGTTTGCCGGGGAGCGTGGGGCGGTGCTGGAGTATTTGCGTGAGCGGGTGACTCAGCGGGTTTGAGGGTGTTGCTGCCGGCCTCTTCGCGAGCAAGCTGAACTGGTCAAGTAATCTTGGACACTGATTAAGGTTTCACGCCGCCAACTTCTCCTTGGCGACTGGTGACCGAT
>NZ_JBYSZP010000040.1:0-2200 GCF_058787295.1 Pseudomonas sp. FW305-3-2-15-E-TSA4
ACGTCAGGGTAAAGCCTTTTTGGTTACTTTTTCGGCGTCTGGAAAAAGTGACCCGCCGTAAGGGCGGAACCCTAAGCCGCCGTTACCGCAGCAACGGATATACACCCAAAACTCAATCAGAACCCCGAACACTACTCCGATACATAAAGACCAAAGCCAACCCCAGACAAACCATCGCCAACACCCGCGAAGACGAAAGCTCGATCGCCGGATTCCCCAGCCAGCCAAAATTGTCGATCAACATCCCCATCCCAAGTTGACCAACAATCACCGCCACCGTCGCCACCGCAGTCCCCACAACAGGCACCGCGCCAACCATGACCATCATGTAAACCACCCCAAACAGCGCCCCGCAGACCTGCCACTTCGGCACATCGAGCAAACTCACCGCATGCGCCGGTTCAAAAAACACAATCAACAATCCGGTGACCACAGCCCCGACGAAAAACGTCAGCAAACTGCTGCGCAATACCCCGACGCTTTCACCGAGGCGCCCATTGATCGCCGCCTGCACACTCAACACCGCGCCAGCCAACACCACCACTGCCAACAAAATAACCAGACTCATATTCTCAACCCCGCGCAATCAGAACCAATGCCACCACAATCAACACCAATGCCAGCCACCGCTCGGCATTGACCTTCTTGCGCGTCGCGCCGAACCAGCCGAAATGGTCGATCAGCACACTCTTGCCGACCTGCCCGGACAAAATCGCGATCATCGTCATCGCGATCCCGATATGCGGCGTTGCCAGGGTCAGCACCACCACGTACATCGGCCCGAGAAAGCCGCCGATCAATTGCCAGCGCGGCAGATCGGTCAGCGCCGGGCCTTTCTGCGGGCCGGCGAACAACAGCAGCAAAAACAGAATCGCCGAACCCACGCCGAAGATGCTCAAAGTCGCCCACAGATGCCCGACCTGCTCCCCCAACGGCCCCAGTAACCCGGCCTCCACCGACAGGCCCATGCCGGCCAGAATCACCAGCGGCAGCAACAACAGGCGCAGCCACGACCGGGTCGCCGGCGCCGGCACACTCACTTCATCCAATGTCTGCATCATCCAAAACCCACGCAAGTAAACGATGGCGCGGATTATCGGCTGGCGTAGCTGTGCGATAAATGGGAGCATCCTGACAACACTTTTGCTTAACGCGCACAGCAGGACGATCCATGCACGGGCTGAATGAACTGGGATTCAAGGCACTCAGGCTGTTTGTGGCGGTGCTCGACCACGGCAGTTTTTCCGAAGTCGCCCGGCGCGAGGGCGTGGCGCCCTCTTCGATTTCACGGCAGATACAGTTGATGGAGCAGGCGCTGAACCAGCAATTGCTCTACCGCCACACCCGCGCTGTCACCCCGACCGAAGCCGGGCGCATGCTCGGCCACCATGCGCGGCTGGTGCTGGTGCAACTGGAGGAAGCCGAGCAGGCGTTGCAGGAGCAGCAAAGCGAACCCACCGGACTGGTGCGGATCAACGCACCGGTGGTGTTCGGCCAACGTCATCTGACGCCGTGGCTCGGTCAGTTGTGCGCGCGCTATCCGAAGCTGCAACTGGACATCCAGCAGACCGACCATTACGTCGACCCGTTGCAGGAAGGCGCCGACCTGCTGTTTCGCATCGGCCCGATGCACGACTCGAGCATGCAGGCGCGGATTCTCGCGCCGCACCGCTTTCAGGTCGCGGCCAGCCCGGCTTACCTGAAGCGTCACGGCACGCCGCAGCACCCGGAGGATCTGGCGCAACACCAGTGCCTGGCCTACAAAGGTGCGACCGGTCAGCAACGCTGGTTTTTCCGTCAGGATCAGGACGACTGGACGCCTTACTCGGTCAAAGGCCCGATCACTGGCAACCACGCCGACACCCTCACTCAGGCCGCCGAGCAAGGCCTGGGGTTGGTGATGTTCCCATCATGGCTGATTGGTGAAGCGGTGCGCGAAGGCACGCTGGTGCCGGTGTTGCGCGAGTATCAGGTGTCGAACAGCCTGGAGACGCAGCAGATCGCAGTGCTGTGGCCGGGGAGTCGAAGGTTGTCGGTGAAGGTGCGTACGGTGATCGATTTCTTTGTCGAGTGCTTTGGCGAAGTGCCCTACTGGGACAGACCCTGAGCCCTACACAAAACCCAATGTGGGAGCAACTGTCTTACTGCCACCGTTCGTCACCGCCACTCTGTGCCGTCTCGCAGCATGGCATTCAGTCTG
>NZ_JBYSZP010000041.1:0-1313 GCF_058787295.1 Pseudomonas sp. FW305-3-2-15-E-TSA4
TGTCGCGTCCTGAATAAGGTTTACACCTTCTGACCAATCTTCAGGAGGATTCAATGGATACCGGAAAAAGGCGGAGCCAGCGCGATTACACGCTAGCTTTTAAATTGTCAGTCGTAGATCAAGTCGAAAAAGGCGAGTTGAGTTATAAAGAGGCTCAACGGCGCTTTGGCATTCAAGGCCGGTCCACGGTACTGGTTTGGTTACGCAAGCATGGCCGACAGGACTGGAGCCAAGGCGCCTCAATCCGAGCGCTGCGGAGCAGGCCGATGACCGACCCCAACCTACCGCTGACACCCGAACAGCGGATCAAAGAGCTTGAAGAACAGTTGGCGCTGAGCAATCAGAAGGCCCAGTTCTTTGAAGCTGTCGTGAACGTCTTGAAAAATGATTACGGTGTGTCCATCGTAAAAAAGCGACCCGGCAAGTCCTCTCGCAAGGGCAAATCCAAGACCTGAGCATTACCAGGGCTTGCCTGTTTATGGGCATTTCGCGCCAAGCGTATTACAAGCGCAACCGAGCCTTTGACGCGAGAGTTTGCCAAGACCAGCAGGTAGTGGAATTCGTTCTGGAAAAGCGTCGGCGCCAGCCGAGGCTTGGGACGCGCAAACTGCACCACCTGATGCTAATTGAAGCCGCAACAGCGCTACGTGTCGGTCGAGACCGCCTGTTTTCCATCTTGCGAGAGGCGCGAGAGCTGGTTCCTCGCAAACGTGCTTATCATAAAACCACGCATAGCCATCATCGCTTCCGCCGTCACCCCAACCTACTCAAAGCTGGCCCGGAACAAGTTGTAGCCAGCAGACCTGAGCAGGTTTGGGTCGCAGACATTACCTATCTCCCAACGCGGGAAAGTGTCGCTTACGTTAGCCTGATAACAGACGCGTACTCACGCAAAATCGTGGGTCATCATGTGCACAGCAGCCTGCATACGGAGTCGGTGGTCAGGGCGCTGCAGAAGGCTGTTAGTCAGCGAAAATCCAATCAACCGCTCATTCATCATTCAGATCGCGGAGCCCAGTATTGCTCTGATTTATACCAACGGATGCATACCCGGCATGGAATCAGGTGCTCAATGACTGACGGTTATGATTGCTATCAGAACGCTATGGCGGAGAGGGTAAATGGGATTTTGAAGACTGAGTTTTTGCTACATCGCCCCAAAGACCTGGCGGATGCAGTGAAAATGGTGGATGAATCGGTGCAAATCTACAACCGGGAGCGGCCGCACTTATCCCTGAAATACAAAACGCCCGATGCGGTGCATCGGGCGTTTTGAGACTGAAACAGGTGTAAACCTATTTCAGGACTAGACA
>NZ_JBYSZP010000042.1:0-1246 GCF_058787295.1 Pseudomonas sp. FW305-3-2-15-E-TSA4
GCTGAACTGGTCAAGTAATCTTGGACACTGATTAAGGTTTCACGCCGCCAACTTCTCCTTGGCGACTGGTGACCGATAGTCGTTGTAGCTATGTGGCCTGGTGATGTTGTAGCGCGATACATAGCGCTGCACATCCGCTCGGGCCTCGTGTTCCGATCCGTAGCCTGCTTCTGGCACCCACTCTGATTTCAAACTTCCAAAGAAACGCTCCATCGCAGCGTTGTCCCAGCATTCGCCTTTACGGCTCATGCTCTGCCGGAGTCCATGTTCCAGCAGTTCATTTCTGAATTTATGGCTGGTGTACTGGCAACCTTGGTCGGAGTGAAACAGTACGTCTTTTGGGCGACCGCGTAGTTCAATCGCCATCCGCAGGGCTTCGCAGGTCAGCGTGGCATCGGAGATCATCGAAAACGACCAGCCCACGATCCGGCGAGCGAACAAGTCCAGAACCGCCGCGAAATACAGCCAGCGCTTGCCGACTTTGATGTACGTCACGTCCCCACACCACACCTGATTGACCGCCGTAACATCAAACTTGCGTTTGAGCACATGCGGTGCCACCAACGCTTCCACGCCGGGTGACTTGTACTTATGGCGCCGGCGTTGACGGCTGACAATGCCTGCTTCTCGCATCAAGCTGCGAGCCATGAACCGCCCGACATCATGCCCGCCGGCTTGCAGCTGTTTAGCCAAGGTACGAGCGCCCGCAGACTCTCTCGACGCCTTGTGGTGCTTGACCAGCATGGCCTTGAGCTGCTCTCGCTTAGGGCTCACTTTGCCTTGGCGCTGACGCCATGCGTAAAAGCTACTGCGGTTTATTCCGAATACACGACAGCAATCGTTAACGCCGTACTGCTCGCCCAGCTCACAGATCAACGAGAGTGATCTTTGGCGTCCAAAAGCAGGAGAGCACTGGCCTTTTTTAGGATTTCGATATCCCGGTCTTTTTGCCTGAGCAAGGTTTTAAGTTCCTGAATCTCTCGCTGATCCGCGGTGATCGCCTTGGCTCCCACCGGAGTCGAGCCCAAGCGTTCCTTGCGAACCTGATCGACCCAGCGGCGTAAGGCCGTAGGGCCAATATCCAAACTGGCACAGACCTCGGGAACCGACTGCCCCTCGTCCAGCACCATGCTGGCAGCCTTGAGTTTGAACTCACTTGAATAAGATTTACGCATATCCAAACACCTCAGATTTGGGCGCCATCATAGCGCCCGATTGAGGTGTCCAAAATCATTAGGCCAGTTCA
>NZ_JBYSZP010000043.1:0-1191 GCF_058787295.1 Pseudomonas sp. FW305-3-2-15-E-TSA4
TTCGCGAGCAGGCTCGCTTGTATGTTTAGACTTGAAGGGGTGGGCGGGACTACAGACTCGATTCTGACTCTGACCAGTACAGACCGTGGGAGACTTCTCGTCCCGCCCCTTCTACCCAAAGCGCCAATAAGGAATTCATCGGTAAACCGACGACAGAGACAAGCCAGCGCAACGGTAGACCCCAACAAGCTCTTAAACCCTAGCTCCGAGGATTCGTCATGACAATCCTTACTTCGCAGACGGTTGTTGGTATCGATATCGCCAAGGCCGAAATCGTTGTCTATCGCGCCGACCTGGAAACCATTGAAGCGGTCAAGAATGATCGTGCCGCCCTCAAACGTTGGCTCAAAACTCTGCCCGCGCAAAGCGCTATCGCTGTCGAAGCCACCAATATCTACCATTTGGAGACTGTTGATCTGGCTCATGCGATGGGACATCAGGTCTATGTGGTGGATGCTTATCGAGTCAGCCACTATCGTCGCGGTGTCGGTCAGCGAGCCAAAAATGATCCCTGCGATGCACGCGTGCTCGCACGCTATCTGACGAATGAACAAAGCAAACTGCGGCTTTGGAACCCGCCTCCTAAAGCCTACACCGTACTGAAAAGCTTGCTGCACAGACGCGCGACGCTGATTCAGAACCATACGGGTCTAATGTTGAGCTGGGCCGATGAACCCTTGCTGAAGAAAGAACGTACGGCTCAGCAAAAGGCATTCGAGCGATCCGACAAGGTCATTCAAAAACTGCTGCGCAAAGTCAGCAAAGAGG
Organism: Pseudomonas sp. FW305-3-2-15-E-TSA4; assembly: GCF_058787295.1. Classification (NCBI taxonomy): domain Bacteria; kingdom Pseudomonadati; phylum Pseudomonadota; class Gammaproteobacteria; order Pseudomonadales; family Pseudomonadaceae; genus Pseudomonas; species Pseudomonas sp. FW305-3-2-15-E-TSA4. The sequence continues at coordinate 769 of NZ_JBYSZP010000043.1, forward strand.
CCGGTATTGATGACAATATTGACCGCTGCAAAGCAATCGAGGGCGTGGGAGAGCTGACTGCGACTGGGTTGGCAACGACCTATATGCGCGGTGACTTTGCCAACAGCGACGCGTTCATCGCGTTTTTGGGTATGGATCTGACGGTGGACGATTCGGGGAAAAAGAACGGCCCGAGGTTCCTGAGCAAAAAAGGAGATCCGGAGATCCGTCGATTAGCCTACAACGCCGCAATGGCGGCGTGTCGCTCAACCAAGTGGAAGCCTTTTTACGAGTCTTACCTGGCCAGAGGCTTCTCGAAAACACAGGCATTGGTAGCTCTTGCTCGCAAGCTCTGCCGAGTGGCATTCACCCTGATGAAGAATCAGGGCGAATACCGATCAGTTTGAGATTCTAGGGTTGCTGAGCAACATAGAATCTCCCACA
>NZ_JBYSZP010000044.1:0-752 GCF_058787295.1 Pseudomonas sp. FW305-3-2-15-E-TSA4
TCCTCAGGGTACTTAGATGTTTCAGTTCCCCTGGTTCGCCTCTTGCACCTATGTATTCAGTACAAGATAACCATCTTATGATGGCTGGGTTCCCCCATTCAGACATCTCCGGATCAAAGTCTGTTTGCCGACTCCCCGAAGCTTTTCGCAGGCTACCACGTCTTTCATCGCCTCTGACTGCCAAGGCATCCACCGTATGCGCTTCTTCACTTGACCATATAACCCCAAGCAATCTGGTTATACTGTGAAGACGACATTCGCCGAAAATTCGCAAAACTCTTAAGAGTCACTCACAAATTTTACCTTAGCCTGATCCGTTACCAGTGAAAGTAACGTTCAGTCTATCTTTCTATCACATACCCAAATTTTTAAAGAACGATCTAATCAAAAGACTAGAAATCAGCATTCACCATCACAACGATGGAATGCTCATTTCTAAGCTTTCAAACTTCAGAAGCAGTGGTGGTGGAGCCAAGCGGGATCGAACCGCTGACCTCCTGCGTGCAAGGCAGGCGCTCTCCCAGCTGAGCTATGGCCCCGTATTTCTACAGGTTTCCCACACAAAAATTGGTGGGTCTGGGCAGATTCGAACTGCCGACCTCACCCTTATCAGGGGTGCGCTCTAACCAACTGAGCTACAGACCCAATTTCGGGCTGCTTCTATCGTCTTCTTCAATGAATCAAGCAATTCGTGTGGGAACTTATGGAGCAGCTGATGTCGTCGATTAAGGAGGTGATCCAGCCGCAGGTTC
>NZ_JBYSZP010000045.1:0-668 GCF_058787295.1 Pseudomonas sp. FW305-3-2-15-E-TSA4
TTAACCGAACCCGGCTTAACCAGAACCTGACCACGCTCAACGTCGTCACGCTTGGTACCACGCAGCAGAACGCCGCAGTTCTCGCCAGCACGACCTTCGTCGAGCAGCTTGCGGAACATCTCAACACCGGTGCAGGTGGTGGTGGTGGTGTCACGCAGACCAACGATTTCCAGTGCATCTTGAACGCGAACGATACCGCGCTCGATACGACCAGTCACAACAGTACCGCGACCCGAGATCGAGAATACGTCTTCGATTGGCATCAGGAATGGCTTGTCGATCATACGAACTGGTTCTGGGATGTAGGTATCCAGAGTTTCAACCAGTTTACGAACGGCAGTGGTGCCCATTTCGTTGTCGTCTTTGCCTTCCAGCGCCATACGAGCCGAACCGATGATGATCGGAGTGTCGTCGCCTGGGAAGTCATAGGTGGACAGCAGGTCGCGAACTTCCATCTCAACCAGTTCCAGCAGCTCAGCGTCGTCTACCAGGTCAGCCTTGTTCAGGAAAACCACGATGTACGGAACGCCTACCTGACGGGACAGCAGGATGTGCTCACGGGTTTGTGGCATCGGACCATCAGCGGCCGAGCAAACCAGGATCGCGCCGTCCATCTGGGCAGCACCGGTGATCATGTTCTTCACGTAGTCAGCGTGACCTGGGCAGTC
>NZ_JBYSZP010000046.1:0-569 GCF_058787295.1 Pseudomonas sp. FW305-3-2-15-E-TSA4
CGGGTAATTTCTGGCCGCACATCCTCAATCGCTTTGATCGTGTAAGTGCGCACAGGGAAAACCACTGCCTCGCTCTCATCCGTGCTCTTGCCGAACGCGGCCTTGAATTCCATGGTCAGCGGGCTGCCATCCTTAAGGTTTCTCAAGCCTGCAAAGGCGATGCTCCGCTCGTAATAACCTTGTTCGAGCCACTTGTCGCTGACCATTGAGCCTGGTGCCGTATGAATCTGCAGGGTGTAGTCGCTGCCATCAGCGTTCGTCCCTTTCAGACGCAGCCAGACATATTGGCCTGTGGCAATCAACGGCCAGACGCCCATGCGATAGGTGGCATTGCTGGTCAGATTCCCTACGTTGAACTCCTGGCCCTCGCCGTCATCGTCGGCGTCCATGATCACCGGCAGGATCAAGCTTGAGTCCGGCAGAGTGCCGACATTCAACAACAGCGGCAACGAGGTGCGGGGCGCACCGTTGCGGGTAACGGTGTACGTCACGGTGACGGTTTTGCCCAGGTTGAATGCCAGCACGGTGACCGGCAGTTCGATTGTCAGTGTGGTTTCACTGATGGGTCT
>NZ_JBYSZP010000047.1:0-515 GCF_058787295.1 Pseudomonas sp. FW305-3-2-15-E-TSA4
TAAGCCCGAACAGTTGGACGAGCGCCACTCGAATCACAAGCGTGGGCAAAGCCAGAGCACTCTCACTTCTGAGTGTAAGAGGGTTTTGCCATGATTTCCTGGGTCGGCATCGATATCTCCAAATCCAATCTGGTCGTCTGGGTTCAACCACAGAAAGACGGCTTTGAAGTTCCCAATACCGTTGAAGGCTTTGATGTGCTGGTCGCGCGTTTAGGTCAGTACACGGTTGGCCGCGTGTTGCTGGAAGCCACAGGCGGCTATGAACGCAAGGTCATGGCGGCATTGCAGCAGGCAAGTTTCAGCGTGTTGAGGATCAATCCTCGCCGGGCCAGAGCCTTTGCCGTAGCAATGGGCAAGAACGCCAAAACCGATCCCATCGACGCGGCGGTTCTCGCCGATTTTGCCGAAGCGCTGCATGCGTCTCGCGAAAAGCCCATCTCGCCTGAGCGTGAAGCCCTGCGCGAGTTGATTCAATTACGCGAGCACTTCGTCCAGCAGCGCGACGACAACAAGCG